>JBOGDF010000339.1:0-5820 GCA_050701635.1 Micromonosporaceae bacterium
GTGCTGGACTCCGCGTTGCGGTTCGCCGGCTCGCTGCGGCGTACGCTCTCGCCGCCTCCCGTTGCGCCGTCGCCGCTGCTGGCGCGGCGGCGCGGGGTGGCGTGGCGGTTCGGCGTACTGGAGTGCGAGCTGGCCGGGCTGAAGGCGGCCGGCAAGGCGGGCGGCGGCTCGGTCAACGACGCGTACGTGGCCGCGCTGCTGGGCGGGCTGCGCCGCTACCACGAGGCGCTGGGTACGCCGGTCGACGAGCTGCCGATGGCGATGCCGGTCAGCCTGCGCAAGAACGACGACCCGATGGGCGGCAACAAGTTCGCCGGTGCGCTGTTCGCGGCGCCGGTGGGGGTGGCCGACCCGGCGGAGCGGATCGCGGTGATCCGTGGCACCGTACTGTCGGTGAAGACCGAACCGGCGCTGGACACCTTCGCGGTGGTGGCGCCGCTGTTCAACCGGCTGCCGTCGGTGGTCGGGATGACGGCGTTCGCCCAGCTCGGCAGCGCGGCCGACCTGTCCGCCTCCAACATGCCCGGCGTGCCGTACCCGGTCTACATGGCCGGCGCCCAGGTGGAGCGGGTGTTCCCGTTCGGCCCGCTGCCCGGCGTGGCGATCATGTCCGCGATGATCTCGCACGCCGGCACCTGCTGTTTCGGCATCAACGTCGACGGTGACGCGGTGCCCGATCCTGACCTGTTGATCACCTGCCTGCGAGAAGGCCTGGACGAGGTGCTCGCGCTAGCGGAGGACGCATGACCCACGTAGAAGACCATTTCGCCGGTACGGCCGGCGGCCGGATCTACTGGCAGGCATGGCTGCCCGAGGGGGACCCGGTCGGGGTGGTGGTGATCGCGCACGGCCTCGCCGAGCACAGCGGCCGGTACGCCCACGTCGGGGAACGGCTCGCCTCCGAGAGCTACGCCGCGTACGCCCCGGACCACCGCGGTCACGGCCGCTCCGACGGCAACCGGTCCAACCTGAACCGGGTGGCGGAGGTGGTGGCCGACCTGGACGCCATGATCGCCGAAGCGGCACAACGGCACCCGGGAGTGCCGGTGTTCCTGCTCGGCCACAGCATGGGCGGCATGCTCGCGTTGGACTACGCGCTGGGCAACCCGTCCCGGCTCACCGGGCTGGTGCTCTCCGCGCCGGCGGTACGCTCCGGCGTCATCTCGTCGGTGGAGCGGGCCGCGGCGAAGGTGCTCTCCACGGTGGCGCCCAACTTCGGGGTGAAGGCGCTGGACGGCACGATGGTGAGCCGTGACCCCGCCGTGGTCAAGGCGTACGACGAGGACCCGCTGAACTACCGCGGCAAGATCCCGGCCCGTACGGCGACCGAGATGCTGAACACGATGGACGGCTTGCCCGCGCGAATCCCGAAGCTGACCCTGCCGCTACTGGTGATGCAGGGTACGGAGGACAAGCTGGTCGAGCCGGAGGGCGCCGCGTACGTCGCCGAGCACGCCGGCTCGGAGGATCTGACGTACAAGCCGTACTCCGGGCTCTACCACGAGGTGATGAACGAACCGGAGAAGGACACCGTGCTGGGCGACCTGGTGCGCTGGCTGAAGGAACGCACCTGAGCTGACGGCGGCCGCGCAGCGCCCCGCAGGCCTGCCGCACGAGCTCAGCCGATGTGGCGGGCGTACACCTTGTCCTTTTCGGACTGGCGCGGCCAGAGGTTGATCACGCAGCCGCCCAGGTCGATCGACTGCTGCATCATCACCGGTGCCGCCTGCCCGGAGCCGGGGCAGCCCACGTGGCCGAGCCCGAGCCAGTGCCCGACCTCGTGGTTGAAGATGTACTGCCGGTACTCCGAGAGCGGGCGCGAAGACCAGGTCGAGGTGCCTTCGTTGTAGCGCTTGACGTTGACGTACACGTCGTTGCCGACCCGGCAGCTCCACTCCGCGTCACAGATCGGGTCCGCCGCGGCGACCTCCGCCGGGGTGGCCAGCCAGAGCCGCAGGTGCGCGTCGGAGCCGGTGGTCTGGCTGAACCGGATCAGCCGGCCGAGCGACCATCCGCGCTGGTCGTTGAGGGTGGTACGGGCGAGGTCGGCGAACACCGTCATGTCGTTCTGGATGTTGCCCTTGGTGCCGATCCGGTACTTGTAGTGGCGTACCGGCTGGGAAAGGGACTGGGCGCCGCCGCCCCAGCTGGCGAACTGGTCGCGGGCGCGGCCGTAGTTGAAGCTGGCGTTGCCGCTGCCGGCGGAGTGGCTGTACCTCAGATACCAGGTGCCGTTGCGGACCACACCGACCTGGTCGATCCCGGGGCCGGCCTGCCAGCGACCCGCTACCGGGCGGTCGGTGCTGGTGCCGAAGGTGAACACGCGGTCGGCCCGCCCGTCCGGGGTGGCTGAGGTGTCCAGGTACCAGGAGCTGCCGCGCCGGATCCCCGGCAGATCGGCGGTACGCGCGTCGGCGGTGCCGTTCCAGTCGCCCGCGACCGGGGTGTCGGCGGCCTGCCCGTACGCCATCGAACGCTCGGCACCGCCGCCGGTCAGCCCGAGGTCGAAGTACCAGCGACCGCCCCGGAACACCCCGAGGTCGGTGTCGCCGTCGTTGTCCCAGTCGCCGATCACCGGGATGTCGCCGGGCGCCCCGAACTGGACCGACACCTCGGCGCTGCCGCCGGAGAGCTGGTTGCGCAGCAGCCAGGACCCGTTGCGGAACAGCCCCGGGGTGGCGATGCCGTCGCCGTTCCAGTCGCCCAGCAGCGGGTGGTCGGTGCTCAACCCGTACGTGAAGGTGACGTCGGCCGCGCCGGTGCCCAGCGTGCGACGCAGGTACCAGGTGTTGCCGCGTACCACCGCCGGTGCGCTCTGCTCCCCGGCGAGCGCGCTGCCGCGCAACACCTGTACGTCGGCGGCGGCGCCAGCGGCGGGCAGTGACGCCCCGATGGCCCCGGCCAGTAGTGCGGTGATCCCGATCGACACATGCCGGTACCAGCCCCGTGCCATTCCCGTTCCTCCTCCGGTCCCGACACCCGCGTCGGTACGTGATGTGTAACAGACACGCACGCTGCGCCGCGATAGTTGCGCGTCGATGAATCCGGATCGCGACCCGCGCCGGGGGTGCAAGTGGGATGTCAGCGTTCTGTGAGCCCCCTTTGCCAGCATGTGGGCCGGTTGGTCGTCGACGTGGAGGAGAACGAGCCCGATGGGCCGATGGAAGATCTGGGCGGTCGCGGTGGTGGCGATCGCGCTGGTGCTGGGGGCGGCGATGTTCGCGCTCGCCGAGGAGACCGCGACCGGGCCGGCACCGCTGCCCCGGATCGCCGCGCCCGACGGGGACGCCCGCGGCCAGCTGTTCGAAGCCGGCTCCGGGAAGCGGTTCGTGCCGCGGGGCAACAACTACGTCCGGCTCGCGCCCGATGGCAGCCCGTCGGGGCAGAAGTTCCACTCCACCTTCGAGCCCGGGTTGTACGACGCGCAGCGGGCCGAGACCGCGCTGGCGCACATGCGGCAGAGCGGCTACAACGTGGTACGGGTGTTCCTCGACCCCGGTGATCCGACCGCCAACGCGGAAGGCCGGCCGCACGGACTGGGCCGCGGCGACGCCGACCACAGCGTCGGGTACGCGCCGTACCTAGACAACCTGGCGGACTTCGTACGCCGGGCCGCCGCCCACCAGATCTACGTCCTGCCGGCGATGGACTACTTCCCGTTCAACGCGTACTACTACACGATCCTGCGGGAGTCGGCGCCGTCGCAGCCGAACATCGCCGGCTGGAACGCCTTCTACATGCAGCGCAGCTGGATCAACGCGAAGGCGGCGTACCTGAGGAACGTCGCGGTCGAGCTGCGTAACCGGCTCGGTGCGCCGCTGATGACCACGCTGCTGGCGTACGGCACCGACAACGAGGCGACGTACGAGGCCGACCAGGCGCCGTTCTCCCTCACCTCCGGCCGCGTCACCGGCCCGGACGGCGTCAGCTACGACATGGCCGTGGCGGGCGACCGGCAGCAGGCCGCCGACGCGTCGATGGTGGTGTACGCCGGCGCGCTGGTCACCGCCGTACGCCAGGTGGAGCCGGACGCGCTGGTCACCACCGGCATGTTCACCTACCGGGCGGTCGGCAAGCGGCCCGACGGCTTCTCGATCTCCTGTTCCCGCGCGCCGGACGCCCCGCCGGACCGGCGCTGCCGGGAAGGCATCGACTACCGCTACCCGGCCCGCCCGGCCAGCCTCGCGAAGTGGTCGCCACTGTCCTTCCTGGACGTCCACGCGTACCCGAACGCGCCCGGCTACTCGGTCGACGAGGATCTCGCCTCCAGCGAGTGGGACTGGGTCACCGGCGTGGTGATCCTCGGCGAGTACGGCGCGATGCGCAGCGTGTACCACCACGACCTGACCCGCGCGGCGTACGCGATGCGCGACCTGCAGGTGGCGACCTGCCGCAAGGGGTTGGCCGGTTGGTTGTTCTGGACCTGGGACACCGACGAGGACGAGGTGCAGCGGCTGTTCTACCCGGTGACCGAGAACCAGGGAGCCATCAACGGGGTGTTGGCGCCGATCGTGCGCCCCGATCCGTGTAGCCCGTAGCGGGGGGCCGCGGGCTACACACCGAGGGTCGTGTCGCGAGGAACCGGGTACCGGGGGGCAGCTACAGGAAGCTGAGCACCGGTTCCGCGCGGCGCGGCTCCTCGGTGCCCTCCGGGGTTGGTTCCTCGGCATCGGAGGACGGCTCGTCGTACCAGAGGTCTTCGACGAACTCGTCCACCAGCGGAGTCACCGCGATCATGAGGGCAAGGCTGCCACCGCGAGATTTCCCACGGTGATCGACAATGTTTCAAGATTGCTAACTGTCGGCGGCGGACTCCACAGCGGTACGTGACGACGCCGACAGCCACCAGCCGGCGATCGACACCAGGCTGAACATCAGCGCGACGAAGAGATTCAGCGGCAGCCCCAGCACCTGCGGCAACTCGCCGGGTACGTCCTCCACGGCGGTGCCCTCGATCAGCAGCGCCGGGTAGAACGCCATCCAGGACACCACCGGGATCAGCATCGCGACCGTCAGATGGGTGGCGCGTTCGGTGGTCGGGCGCCACAGCAGCCACAGCCCGATCAGGGTGAGTCCGGGGGAGCTGAACAGGGTGACAGCGTTGTGGAACTTGGCGTGCGGCGACCAGGTGCCGCTGCGCGAAGAAGAACACCACTCCGGCCGGTACGGTCACCAGCACCGCCGCCGCAGTCAGATACTCCCACTGCGGGTTGAACTGCGGTACGAACTGCTGCCTCCCGCACGCGAGCGTAACTATCACCGGCACCTGATCTTGCCGCCGCCGGTCGTGCTTGACTTGCCCGGTGACCGCCGAGCCCGAGCAGCTGATCAAGGCCCTCGCCGCCGTCGGGCGCGGCTTCGACAGCGGTGCGCCGGTGCCGCTCGCCACCCGTACCGACGGTGTGGTGGTACGGGTCGGCGGCGTCGTGGTGAAGGCCCATCCCGCCGGTACGGATCCCGCGTCCCTCGCCGCTCGACTGGGGATCGCCGCCGGGCTCGCCGGCGTACTGCTGGCGCCGGTGCGGCAGCCCGGCGGGGAGTGGCTGACCCGGGTCGCGGACCGGCTGGTGACGGTCTGGCCGGCGGGGGAGCCGGTGGACCCGGACGACCCCGACGCTGCCCCCTGGGAACGCGCCGCCACCCTGCTCGCCCGCCTGCACCGCTCCGGCGCCGGCCCGAGCACGGCCCCGGACGATGTGGTGGCTGGAGCGCCGGGTCGGGTGGCGCGGGCGCTGGCCCGGCTGCACCGCGCACCGGACCATCCCGGCACGCCGGCGGTACGGGCGGCGTACCGGTCGCTGCCGCGGTGGGTGTACGGGG
>JBOGDF010000340.1:0-5813 GCA_050701635.1 Micromonosporaceae bacterium
CACCAGCGCGGCGGCCCCACCGTACTGCCCCCTGCCCGGAACCGTACCCGCGAGGAGATCACCCGCGATGGCCAACCACGAACACCCATCCGATAGCGCGACCACCGCGCCCGCCGTACCGCCGGGCGATCCCATGGACATGGTGTGCCGGGACTGCCTGGAACCGTTGAACAACTACCGGTACGCCGACCAGCCCGGGCAGGTGACCTGGCTACACCGCTACCCGTTCATCCGCGACCACCCACCCCAACCGGTACCCCGCGCCGACGCGCCCGGCATACGGCTGATCTGTGACTTCTGCTCAGCACCCGGCCCCGTGTGGAGCTACCACACCCGCGAGGAAGTCACCGACACCCGAGCCCAGCCCACCTTCACCGGCCGCGAACACCGGCAACGCTTCGCCCGGCACTGGCAGACCGTCACCGCCGAACAAGGCCGCCCCGACGAACGCCTCCACAACATCTACTCCCCCGGCTGGGCCACCTGCCAAGCGTGCGCGGACCTGATCGAAATCCGGGACATGCAACGGCTCATCACCCGAGTCCGCCGCCACGGACCACCACAAGCGGCCACCGTGCCCCGCAACGCGTTCCGGGACCTGTGGAGCAAGTTCTTCGGCTCCAGCAGCCACCGCGAACCGATCCAGCCATAAGGCACACACCGGGCCATGTCGACCCGAGATCAACCCGGGTCGGTACGGCCCGGCCTCCCCCGGCGGGAAGGCAGGATGACCTCATGCAGCGCGTACGCGACGGCCGCACCCAACTCGACAGAGCCGGCGCCTGCGACCACAGCGGTGCCGCCGCCTCCACCGTCGCGTACTGGTACCGGCACCGCACACAAACAGGGTTCCCCGACGTGGCCGACACCGATCCGGACGGGCGGCAGTGGTGGTGGGCCGACGGCATCGCCCCGTTCACCGCCACGCACCACGCCGCCCGCGCTGCCGCCTACACCCCTGTGGACCGCAGTGGTGATCCCGACGAACTCCTGACCGCGCCCCAGGCCGCGCGGGTGCTCGGCTACCGAGACCACCGCAGCCTCCCCGCCAATCTCCGCGCCAACCCCGACGACGTCACCGAGCTGCCCAGCGGCCGGCTACGCCGCCGCTGGCACCGCCGCACCCTGTGGGCCTACGCCGACAACCGAGCCCAACACCGCTCCCCCGGCCCACCACCCGGCACCCCCAGCACCCAACGCAAACCCCACCCGTACGCCGACGACCCCCGCCTCGACCAGATACGCGAACTGCTCAACGCGGGGGTGCGCACGGCCGAGATCGCCGCGCGGATCGGCGTAAGCCGACGTACTGCGTCGCGACTGATCAAGGCCGCCAAGAACAGCAGCACCCAGGCAACAGCGTCGAGGTGATGCAGTTCGACTACGTTGAGTAATCGGTGGGCAAATCTCAGCCGTGCACTGCGTGCTTGGCCAACGGGGTTGGGATCTACTACATGCGATCTGGCGCGGCGATCCCAAGCACGCTCAGCCCTCGGGCGAGAGTGCGAGCGGTGAGGTCGCACAGCACCAGTCGGCTGTCGCGGGTCCCACCTTCCGCGCGAAGTACCGGGCAACGCTCGTAGAAGCTCGTGAAGGCGGCGGCGAGACCAAACAGGTAATGGGCCAACCGGTGGAAGTCCAGCGACTGGCCCACCTCGGTCACCAACGTGCCGAACGCCAGCAGCTCCAGCGCCAGCGCACGCTCTGCCGGATCCTCCAGGCTCACCACGTCGAGGTCGCGTGGCGCCGCGACTTCTCCGCGACGGAAGATCGACTGGATCCGGGCGTGGGCGTACTGCAGGTACGGGGCGGTGTTGCCGTCGAAAGCCAGCATCCGGTCGTAGTCGAAGACGTAGTCCTTGGTCCGCTCCGTGGACAGGTCGGCGTACTTGATGGCGCCGATGCCCACCATGCGAGCCACCTCGGCGCGCGTTGCCGCGTCCAGGCTCGGATTCTTCTCCGCCACGGCCGCCTCGGCCCGCCGGATCGCCTCATCGATCAGGTCGACGAGCTTGACCGAAACCCCGGCCCGGCTCCGCAGCAACTTGCCGTCCGAACCGAGGATCGACCCGAAGCCGACATGCTCGGCGCTGGTGGGCTCACTGAGCCAGCCGGCTTCCCGGGCCGCCTGGAAGATCATGTCGAAGTGCTGCCGCTGGGGCATGCCCACCACGTACAGGATGCGGTTCGCGTGCAGGTCGCGGATGCGGTGCCGGATGGTGGCAAGATCGGTCGAGGCGTACCCGTAGCCACCGTCGCGCTTGCGGACGATCAGTGGCAGCGGCTCGCCCTCCCGGTTGGTGAAGCCCTCCGGGAATACGCACTTGGCGCCGTCGGACTCACGCAGCAGTCCGAGCTTGTCCAGCTCCTCCACCACCGACGCGAGCTGGTCGTTGTAGAAGCTCTCGCCGACGAAATCGTCCTCGGTGAGCCGTACGCCGAGCCGCTCATACACGGCCATGAAGTACTTCTCCGACTCGGCGATCAGCAGATGCCACAGCCGCAGGGTCGTCTCGTCGCCGCTCTGCAGCAGCACCACCCGCCGCCGGGCACGGTCGGCGAACGTGTCATCGGCCTCGAACTTGACCCGCGCGGCCTTGTAGAAGCCATCCAGATCACCGACCGACAGCTCGTGCGCCGCCTCGGACTCGCCGACATCGAGCAGGTGCTCGATCAGCATCCCGAACGGCGTACCCCAGTCACCGATGTGGTTCTCCCGGACCACGTCGTGACCGAGCCACTCCAACAACCGCACCGCGGCGTCACCTATGAACGTGGAGCGCAGATGCCCGACGTGCATCTCCTTCGCCACGTTCGGCGCGGAGTAGTCCACGATCACACTCTGCCGCTGGCCCGCCTCCTCCACGCCCAGTCGGTCGCTGGCGGCCATGCTCGCGAGCAGCCGACATAGCGCCTCGTCGGCGACGGTCAGGTTGATGAAGCCCGGCCCGGCCACCTCGACGTGGGGGCAGAGATCATCCAGCTCAACGCGCTCGACAACCTCGGTGGCGACGTCCCTCGGCGCCCGTCCGAGCTGCCGCGCCAGACCCATCGCCGCGTCGGCCTGGAAATCCGCCCGCTGGGAGCGTCGCAGCACGGGGTCAACCGTCGTACCCGCCACCGCACCGAAGGCGACTGCCAACCGCTCACGAAGCTGCTCTTCCAGGCCCATCACAGCATGTGAGCCTACAGAGGCAGACGATCTTGGTGTCGCCACGTCATCATCCATGATGGCGGAGCGGGCGCGGCAGCCCTGTCCAAGATCGGCATGTGACGCCTCCGCTGCAAGCCCCGTTCTGATGCTGCGAGTGTGCGCCCGCCCGCTGTCATGGGTCTCTCGTGCGGCTCACGTGCGGCCCTATGCGTCGTCCGCGTCATGTCCGTGATGCCTGCCCGGCTTGACTCCGGCTATGGCTGGGGTGATAGCCGCCGGTGAGTCGGCGGAGCTAGAAGCCAGCCAGCGCCGCCCTGGGCGTAGCATCGAACGCGCGGCGAGCGCGGACTAGTACTCCCCGTACCCGGGTCCGTGCTCGCCGCACCCATCGCTGCTGCCGGAGATCCACCGACGCGGGCGCGTGCCCCGTCCCCCTAGCAGGTTCGTAGCCGAGCACTCGGACACCCACTCGACCTAGCACGTCGGGCAGGGACCCCCGCGTACGGCACCGGTCGTCAGGATTCAGATTCCGAGACCGGAGTGTCAACGTCGGCCCATTCCACACAGGTCGGCCGGTCGCCACCGCCGGTCAAGAACTCCTTGGCGGCTCGCCGAATCACATCCAGTGGCAGCTCGGAGTCCCGCGGGAACTCGCGGTCGTGACCCATGTAGTAGTACATGACCTCCTCGTAGCGGCTCGGACTTCCCTTGGCCGTGTACGCGCCGTCGCCGCCCATGTAGCGAAGACCTCCCACGCTGTCCTCCTGGCTCACTGCCAGGAGCAGCTCGTGGTCCGGGAAGGCAGCTTCGTTGCGCCGACCCTCCACGTAGAGAGCGGCGACCGAGTTGTCGTAGGGCTCTTCCAGCAGCTCATCGATCAGGGCGTCCATCTCGTCGGGTGTCGACACCCTGACCGGAGCCTCTCCGTGTTCGTGTCGGAAGTAGGCAGCAACTGTGGTCATTGACGCGCGGGCCTTCCTCGGTAGGTCTTCTTGAAGCTGTCGGGGCCGTGCACTGTCAGTTCCGCGTTGGGTGGCAGAAACAGCGGTAGTAGCGTGTCGCAGCTCATTTCGCCCGTGCACGGTTTGTTGTTGATAACAATATTGGCGCGCGATATGCCGGCTGCTCGCATTCGCATAGCGAACTTGAGTTCAACGTCGGCCGCCGTGGTCAACTGGTACGGCCGGCGTACGACACCTATCTGCTCAGCGTGTTGTTGTGCAGCGCGAAACTCAGGTTCGTGCGTGCCGCTAATCAGCGGGTGCTCGTCGCCGTTGTCATCGATCCACAGGCCACGAGTCTTCGGTGAGGGCTCGCCTCGCTTTCGGCGCCGCACCGGCAGCTTGTCGAGGTAGGGCTTCAGGTCGAATCGTGCATCGACCCTCTGCGATTCGGCTGGCGTCGGTGCCGCACCGCCCACGCCACCGACGCCTCCTATTTTCCCCAGTTCGCCGCCTCGGCCTGCTCGGTCGCTGCAGTGGTCTTGGCGGCCTCGACGGCTTGGCGGGCGGTGGTGATGTCGTCGGATGCTCCGCTGATCACGCTACATAGGACATCGGCTTCGGCCTGTTGCGCGTACTGGTACGCCCCGTCCACGGAGCTGCCGGCGGTTTCGATCGCATTGGTGGCCTCGTCGTAGTGCTGGATCACGCCGGCCGCGCGGCTGGCGACATCGGTAGGAGCCAGTTGGGTGGTGATGGCCCCGGCGGCGTTCACTGCGCTGTCGGTGGCTTCGTGGCCGCTGGTGAGGTTCGCGGCAGCCGCCTCCAACGCCTGGTGCGAGGCCATGACGGTGTGGGCCACGCCCTCCCAGCCCCGCGCCCCGGCGTCCTGGGCGAGGCTCTGGGCCTGGGCTATCGCGCCCTGCAGTTCGGTGATGGCGGTGGTGATGGCGTCACGGGCGAGTTCGGCACCGGCCTTGATGTCGTCTACAGACACGGGTGAGGGCTCCTTGGTACGCGATAGCGAGCTGGCAGGGGGATGGCGGTCAGCGGGCGAGGCGTCCGACGTGTTGTGCTTGGTTGCGGTGGCAGATCAGCAGGGCGTCCGTGGTGTCAATGACGATCACGTCCTGGAGCCCGTGGACGATAACGGGTCGTCGACTGTGGGCGGCGATCACGCATTCGGTGGAATCGCTTGTGGTGATCAGGCCAGGGTCGCCGAGCAGGGAGTTGGCGGCATCGTTCGCGGTGACATGGCCGAGCGTCGACCAGTCTCCGATGTCGGTCCAGCCCATGTCGGCGGGTACGGCGAGGACGTGACCGTCTGCGGCGGCTGGTTCCATCACCGCGCGGTCTACGGAGATGGGTTCCAGGTCTGGCCACTGGCCTGCGAGCACGGTGTCGCGGTCGGTGGTGTTCCAGGCTGCGGCGACTTTGGTGAACGCGGCGTGCAGGGCGGGTCGGTACCGGGCGAGGTGTTCGAGAAAGCTGGCGGCGCGCCACACGAACATCGAGGCGTTCCACAGATGTTCGCCGGAGGCGAGGTAGCGGCGGGCGGTGGCGATGTCGGGTTTCTCGGTGAACTCGGATCCCGCGCCGTTTCTGAGATAACTAACCAGTTCGGGTTTCTAAGTATCCTCATCCGGGCTGGTGGTTGCGGTGTTGAGTGTGCCGCGTCTGGCGGCGGGTGGCAATGCGGCTCGCTCGTGCGGCTGTGA
>JBOGDF010000341.1:0-5802 GCA_050701635.1 Micromonosporaceae bacterium
GCGCCAGCCCGACCAGCCCCAGCCCGAGCGCCAGCCAGCCGAGCCCTTCGCCGAGCAGCCCGGGGCCGAGCAGCCCGGCGCCGACGGCGGGGCCGGGGGTGCGTACCGGGCTGATGCTGCCGTTCGCGGTGGGTGACCGGTGGTGGATGGGCGGCGGGCCGCACGGACCGGGCGGCGAGCGACCGTTCAACGCGCTGGACTTCAACGGTGGGGACGGCAAGGTGCTGGCGGCGGCGCCGGGCCGGATGTACCGCTTCTGCAGCGACACCAGCTCGCTCGGCCTGATCCGGGTGATCCACGCCAACGGCTACGCGACCGACTACTACCACATGACCGACACCCACCGCGGCGCCGACGGTACGGAGGTCAAGCGCGGCGACTACCTCGGGCACATCGGCTCCGAGCTGCCGTGCGGCGGCTGGGCGTCCGGCGACCACGTGCACTTCGCGCTGCGTAAGGACGGCAAGCACGCACCGGTGAACGGCCTGACGATCGGTGGCTGGACCTTCCACGAGGGCGCCGAGGCGTACGAGGGGTACGCCGAGCGCGACGGCGAGCGGGTCGAGGTGCACCGCCGCATCACCAACCACGGCCCGTCGTAGCCGCGCCGCGGGGTAGAAGCCGCAGGCGCGCGGCCGAAGCCGGGGCCGCGCCGAGCTTCCGCCAGTCAGAACAGCTTGCGGACCCAGCTCAGCGGCAGGTTCCGCATCAGTACGCCGATCGGCGCCCACGGCCACCACGGCACCGTCGCCCCGGCACTCTCCCGCTCGATCGCGTCCACCATCGCCCGGCACCCGGTCTCGGTGTCGACCATGTACGGCGCGTTCTCGACCCGCTCGTTCATCTCGGAGCGGATGTAGCCGGGGAACAGCGTGGTCACTTCGATCGGCTTGCCGAGCAGCTCCGAGCGCAGCCCTTCGGCGAGCGACGCGACGCCCGCCTTGGTGGCGGCGTACGTGTTGATGTTCTTCGGCATCCCCCGGTAGGCGCTGACCGACGCCACCATCACCAGGTGGCCGGCGTTCTGCTTGCGGAAGATCTCCATCGCCGCCTCGCACTGCGCCAGCGCGCCGATGAAGTTGGTCTCGGCGGTCTGCTTGTTGGCGTAGAAGTAGCCGGTGCCGAGCGGCTTGCCTTTTCCGAGCCCGGCGTTGACGATCACCCGGTCGATGCTGCCGAACTCCTCGGCGAACGCTCCGAACACCTTGAACACCGCGTCGTGATCGTTCACGTCGAGGGCCTTCACCGAGACCGTGATCTCCGGGTACGCCGCGGTGAGCTCGGACGCCAGCGCCTCCAACCGGTCGGTACGCCGCGCACACAGCGCCAGATTCCGTCCGCGAGCCGCGAACAGCCGCGCCATGCCCTCGCCGAGCCCGGAGCTGGCGCCGGTGATCAGGATGTTCTTCCGCATCTGTAGGTGCCCCTATCGGTAGGTGAGCAGCTCGCGCTCCGCGCCTTCGAGGTGCGCGTGGTCGTTGTACGTCACCAGCGTGGTGCCGCGCCGGCCGATCACCACCTTGGTGACCCCGGTGTTGATCGCGACCCGGTTGAGGCTCAACCAGGTGTCCGCGCCGCCCTGCAGGAGATTCGCCGCGACGGCGCTGATCGGCCCGCCGGAGGTGAACACCAGCGCGGTCTGCGCCGAATCCAACCCGGCGGCCAGGTCGGCGAGCGCGCCGCACGCCCGCTGCGAGAACGCCGCCCACGGCTCCCGGTAGTCGTCGCCGCCCTCCAGCCACCGCACCAGCGCCTGGTCGAACACGTTCTGGAACGCCCGCCGCGGGTTGCCGGTGCGTACCAGATCAAAATTCATCAAGATCCTGCTGCGGTACGCGGGCTTGTGGCGTTCCAGCAGGTCGCGGTGGTCGTACTCGTTCCAGCGCGCGTCGACCTCGACCGGGGCGTCGGTGCCGAGCGCGGCCAGGCAGGCGTCGGCGGTTTCCTGGTGCCTGACCAGCGATCCCCGGACCACCCGGTCGACGCGGGGCAGCCGCTGCTTGAGCGCCTCGCCGAGCCGGGCGGACTGGCGTACCCCCAGCTCGGAGAGTTTGTCGTAGACCTTGGCGCCCCACGAGGCCTGGCCGTGGCGTACCAGGTAGATGACCGCCACTAGACGTCCTTCAGCCGCTGGTTGATCTGGCGGTGCAGCCAGTGCACCCAGATCCAGAAGAACCGGAACGCCGGGTTGCGGGTCTGCTTGTGGTGGTAGCGGAAGTAGATCTGCTGCGCGATCACGGCGAGCCGGAACAGGCCGTACACCTCGTAGAAAGCCCAGTTGTCGGTACGCAGCCCGGAGCGCTCGCAGTAGTAGGCGACCGCCTCGTCGCGGGTGAGCATGCCGGGCAGGTGGGTGGGCTGGCGGGCCAGGGCGTACGCCAGCCGCCCGTCGTCGGCCTGCGTCCAGTACGCGATGGTGTTGCCCAGATCCATCAGCGGGTCGCCGAGCGTGGCCATCTCCCAGTCCAGGATGCCCTGGATGTCGAGCGTCTCGGGGTCGAGCACCATGTTGTCGAGCCGGTAGTCGTTGTGGATCACGCAGGTCCGTACGTCCTCGGGCTGGTGGGCCTGCAGCCAGTCCATCACCCCCGCGAAGGTCGGTACGTTCCAGGTACGGGCTTTGCGGTAGCGGTCGCACCAGCCGGTGATCTGGCGTTTCACGTACCCGGAGCCCTTGCCGATCTCGTCCAGGCCGACCGCGGCGGGGTCGACACTGTGCAGCTCGACGAGCCGGTCGATCAGGTCGTGGCAGAGCTGCCGCGCCCGCTCCGGCGGCAGCGTCATGCCGTCGGGGAGCTGCTTGCGCAGGATCACCCCGTCGACCCGCTCCATCACGTAGAAGTCGCCGCCGATCACCGACTCGTCGGTGCACAGCGCCACCATCTCGGGCACGTACGGGAAGACCGGCTTGAGCCGGGACTGGATCAGGTGTTCCCGCCGCATGTCGTGGGCGGACTTCGCCTTGGTGCCCGACGGCGGGCGGCGCAGGATCAGGTCGCGGTCCGAGTAGCGCAGCAGGTAGGTCAGGTTGGAGGCGCCGCCGGGGAACTGGCGTACCTCCGGAGTGCCTTTCAGGTCTTCGGTGTGTTCCTTCAGCCAGGCGTCCACAGTGGACACGTCGAACGCGTCCTCGTCCCGGACGGTACGGGCTTCCTCACCGGTCATCGGGCCATCCCGTAGCGGGCCAACTCCAGTCGCGCGATCACGCCGCGGTGCACCTCGTCGGGGCCGTCGGCCAGCCGCAGCGAACGGGCGCCGGTCCACGCCGCCGCGAGCGGGAAGTCGTCGGTGAGCCCGGCGCCGCCGTGCAGCTGCATCGCCATGTCGACCACCCGCTCGGCCATGTTCGGCACCGCCACCTTGATCTGGGACACCTCGGAGAGTGCGCCCGCGATCCCCTTGGTGTCCAGCAGCCAGGCGGTGTGCAGCACCAGCAGCCGCGCGGAGTTGATCGCGATCCGGGCGTCGGCGATCCGCTCCCGGTTGCCCCCCAGGTTGGCGATCGGCTTTCCGAACGCGGTACGGCTGGTGCCCCGCTGGCACGCCAGCTCGAGCGCCTTCTCGGCCATCCCGATGGCGCGCATGCAGTGGTGGATCCGGCCCGGCCCGAGCCGCCCCTGCGCGATCTCGAACCCGCGCCCGGGCCCGGCGATGATGGCGTCCTTCGGCAGTCTGACGTTGTCGAAGACCACCTCGCCGTGGCCGGACGGCTCGTCGTACCGGCCCATCACGGGGAGCAGCCGCCGCACCGTGATGCCCGGGGTGTCCTTTCCGACCAGCACCATCGAGTGCTGCGCGTGCCGGTGCGCCTCGGGGTCGGTGAGCCCCATGAAGATGATCACCTGGCAGTTCGGGTGGCCGATCCCGGTGCTGAACCACTTCCGCCCGTTGAGCACGACCTCGTCGCCTTCGACGATCGCGGTCGCCGCCATGTTGGTGGCGTCGGAGGAGGCCACCTCGGGCTCGGTCATGCAGAACGCGGAGCGGATCTCGCCCTCCAGCAGCGGCACCATCCAGCGTCGCTGCTGCTCGGCGCTGCCGTAGTGCAGCAGCACCTCCATGTTGCCGGTGTCGGGCGCGTTGCAGTTGAAGATCTCCGGCGCGATGAACGACCGCCCGGTGAGCTCGGCGATCGGCGCGTACTCGGCGTTGGACAGGCCGGGGCCGTACTGCCCGGTGAGCGGGTTGTCGGTGGCGGGCAGGAACATGTTCCACAGCCCCTGCGCCCGGGCTTTCGCCTTCAGCTCCTCGATCACGTCCAGGGCGTCCGGCTCTTTCGCCGCGACTTTCTGGTGGTACGCCGCTTCGCGCGGCTCGATCTCGGTGCGCAGGAAGTCTCCGACCCGCTCGACGTAGTCCTGGGCTTTCGCGGAGTGGCTGAAGTCCATCCGCACAGGCTAGCGCCCTATTGAGCACTGCTCAATAGGGCCGGTGCTGTGACGCCGCCCGGCGCATGATCATGGGGCCCTTCATGTAGTCATGCCTGCATGAAGGGCCCCATGATCATGAGGTCGCAAGGTGGGGGCGGTTAGACGATCGGGTGGGTGGTGGGGGTGGCGGGGCCGTGGCGGTGCAGGTCGGCCCACGCGCGGCGCAGGCGTACCACCAGCTCGTCCAGCACCGGCTCCGGGAAGGTGTACGGCAGCCGGATGAAGCCGTCGTGGGCGCCGCTGGCGTCCATCGCGGCGCCCGGCACCACCTCGATGCCGTGCCGCAGCGCGACCTGCGCGTACACCTGGGCGTTCACGGTGCCGAGGTCGATCCACAGCGCCGAGCCGCCGTCGGGCGTACGCCACCGCCAGTCCGGCAGCTCCGCCCGCAGGCTGGTCTCCAGCCGGTGCAGCCGCTGCCGCAGCGTGGCCTGGCGCGTGGCGGTCAGAGGACCGAGCCGGGGCAGCAGCCGGGCGGCGAGCGCCTGGTCCAGTACGGGGCTGCCCAGATCGGCGAGCGCCTTGTGCCGAGCGAGCCGCTCGATCACGTCGCCGGGCGCGCGTACCCAGCCGATCCGCAGGCCGCCCCAGACCGGCTTGGCCAGCGAGCCGATGCTGAGCACCTCGGCGTCGCGGGGCGCGTACCCGGCGAGCAGGGTGACGTCGGTCGCGGCGGCGGCGTACGCGTTGTCCTCGACCACGGGGACGTCGGCGCGTGCCGCCAACTCCGCCACCCGGCGGCGGCGGGGCGCCGACATCAGGGTGCCGGTCGGGTTGTGGTACGTCGGCATCACGTACACCAGGGAAGGGTTTTCGCTGGTCAACGCCGTGCCGAGCGGCTCCAGAGCGATCCCCTCGTCATCCAGCGGTACGCCGACCAGCCGCGCGCCGGCGGCGCGGAACGCGTCCAGGCACCCGGGCCAGCCCGGCGACTCCACCAGCACGGTCGTGCCGCGCCGCAGGTAGAGCTGGGCCACCAGGGCGACCGCCTGGGTGGCGCCGGTGGTGACCAGCACCTGGCCGGCGGTGGTCGGCACCCCGTGGCCCGACAGGTGTACGGCGATCGCCTCGCGCAGCGCCGGCAGCCCGCGCGGGTGGTAGCCGACGTCGGTCAGCAGCGCCGGCAGCTCCTCGTCGACGAGCTCCCGCAGCGCGTCCGCCAGCTCCGGTACGCCGGCTTCGATGGCGTACGCCAGGGAGATCACGTCGCCCGGGCCCGCCACCAGCCGCTGCACGATCGAGGTGGCCTGGCCGCCGGCGACCCGCCCGTCCGGACGTGGGCGCGCCGCGCCGGCCGAGACTCGGGTGCCGCTGCCGCGCTGGCTGGTCACCAGCCCGCGGCCGCGCAGCTCGTCGTACGCCGCGACCACGG
>JBOGDF010000342.1:0-5780 GCA_050701635.1 Micromonosporaceae bacterium
CCGTACGGGCGCTCCGCGCCGTCGACGGTGACCCGGGCCGCTGCGCCGCACACCGCCACCGTCAGGTCGGTGTCGGCGCGCAGCCGGGCGCCGACGAGCGTCAACTCCAGGCCGGCGGAGTCGTCGGGGTTGCCGACCAGGCGGTTCCCGGCGCGTAACGCGGGCGCGTCCACGGCGCCCGAGCGAGGCACCCCGAGGTGCGCCAGCCCGACCCGTCCCAGGTCCTGCACCGTACACAGTGGACCGGCGCGTACCACCTCAAGAGTGGGCAACGAACCTCACCACCGTCCCCGGTACGAACAGCGCCGGAGGCTCTCGCTCCGGGTCGAACAGCACCAGGTCGGTACGCCCGATCAGCCTCCACCCGCCCGGCGACTCCGACGGATACACCCCGCTGTACGCCCCAGCCAGCCCGACCGACCCGGCGGGGATCTTCGGCCTCGGCGACGGCCGGCGCGGCACCGCCCACTCCGACGGCAGCCCGGTGAGATACCCGAACCCGGGCGAGAACCCGCAGAAGGCGACCCGAAACTCGATCCCGGTATGCCGTGCCACCACCTCGTCGCTGGACACTCCCCAGAGCGCGGCAACCTCGGCCAGGTCGGGCCCGTCGTACGTGGTGGGCACCTCGACCAGCTGCCCGGCGCCACGCGTATCAGCCAAAGGCAAAGACCAGCGCGCGATCCGAGCGGCCAGCGACGGCACCGACGGCACCCCGTCGATCAGGACCGTACGGGCGGCGGGCACCAGCTCGGCGGCCGCAAATTCGCCGGCTTCGCGACGGCGTACCAAATCGTCATGCCATGCGGCGACGGCGCGCTCGTCGGCACATTCCAGCAGCAGCGCGGAGCTGCCGACCGGACGCAGCCTAGGCGCGCGGCTGCTGGGGGTCTCGGCGTTCTGGCTCACGCTTGATGTTGCCCCCGCGCTGGTACTGCTCGGCGACGCTGCCGCGGCGCCGGCGGGTCATCCAGAAACTGATGGTCAGTACGAGCCCGGTGGCACCGCTGATCATGAGCACCCAGCCGACCACGTCGAGATCCAGCCAGCTCAGGTCACGCTTCACACCGAAGGCGATGATCGCCCCGATGGCGATCAGAAAGATGCTGCCGCCGATGCCCATGGTGCTCCTCCCGACCGGATCATCCTAACCGTGCCAGTGCCGCGCTGAGACCCGCCAAGCTCGGCAGGCTCACTCACACTGAGCACGGGCAGCATGACATACACAGGATGTCTGGTGCAGGCGGCAGCCGTCCAGGACCAATCGGACACCTGGGCAAGCATCCGCGCCAGCCGCGGGAAGGCCCGCGCGCCAACCACGGGAAGCGTCAGCGGCGGGGGGCGGCCGGCGGTGGGGTGGAGCGGCCGTTGTAGTAGTGCCGTTCCTCGTGCACCGTTTCGGGCACCGCCCGGCGGCGACGGTTCCAGAAGTGCAGGGTCAGGATCAACCCGGTCGCGCCGGCGAGCATCAGGACCCAGCCCACCACGTTCAGGTCGAGCCAACCCAGCTCGGCCTGGACGCCGAACGCTACGATCGCACCGATCGCGATCAGGAAGATGCTTCCTCCGATACCCATACGTCACCTCCGTATGGGTGATATCCGTTTGGTGCCGGCTCACACCCACTGAGGGGTGTGAGCCGGCACCAGGTTCGGTCACAGCAGCCGGGTCGCGGCGGGCTATCCGGTCACCACCGCGCCGTAGATGTTCTGGTCCAGCCCGCCCACGTCCGGGCAGGTGTCAGCACCCCAGCTGCCGTCCGGGTTCTGCACCCGGCACTGGTGTACGTCGAACCCGTCCGTGCCGTCGACCGGGTAGCGCGGGTCGGTGCCCGGCACCGTGTCCCGCTCGTCGGTCCAGGTCATGAACACCGAGTTCCCGGCGGCGGCGATGTAGTTGTAGTCGCCGAAGAACGGGGTGTCCCGGTTGCCGAACTGCTCGTACTGCGGCTGGATCGCCACTGTGGACACCTGGCTGACGGTGAACGAGCCGCCGATCGGCGCCGTGGCGTAGAAGGTATGCACCGCGCCACCGGACGAGACCGCGCCCGGCGGGTTGGATGCCACCCACTGGTTGCCGATCGGGACGGTACGGAAGTCGCCGCCGTTCGGCCCGGTCGCGGTGTCGGCCCGGCTGTCCTGCCAGGTCACGTGCAGCCGTCCGGAGTCAGCCACGATGTCGGGGAAGAACTGGTGCCCCTTGGCCTGCGCATCCACCCGGGTCGGCGCCGACCAGGTCGCGCCGCCGTTTGTCGCGGTGAGGTACACCGCGGCCTGCGTACCGACACCCTGGCTCACGGTGCCGTACGTGGTGCCGGTCGGGACCTCGGAGCCCGGTACGGAGCCGTCGTACACCACGTACGCGGCGTCCGCCGGACCGAGCGCGGTCGGGTCGGCGGCGATCCGTACCTGGCTGTTGGCGCGGAAGAACGTGTAGCCGCTCTGGCAGGCGAACGGCCCGTCGCCGCAGCTACGGGCGGTCGCCACCGGGTCGGGGCTGGCGCACGAGCCCGGCCCCAGATCACCGGCCAGGCAGGAGTTGTACCGGGCCTGGCCGTACGCCGCGGCGTTCACGGTCTGGTCGGACAGGTCCCAGCCGACGATGTTGGTGACCGTACGCGGCTTGCTGAACTTCTTGCCGCCGTTGGTCGACTTGGTGACGATCACGGCGTTGTCCTGCAGCTGCCCGGTGCCGGCCTTGAACGTGAACTGGCGCCACGCCACGTACACCGATCCGTTGCGGGTGACCGCGATGTCGCAGAACTGGCTGCCGTGCACCGACTCCGAGACCTTCTGGATCTTGAAGCTGCGACCGCCGTCGGAGGACGCCGCGAAGTAGACGCCGTTGTTCTGCGCGCTGGCGGTGAACCGCGCCCAGCACATGTAGACGTTGCCCTGGTACGGGCTGCTGGCGCCCCGGTCGACCTCGAGCTGCACCTTGTCCTCGAAGATGCCGAGGAAGATCGGGCTCGGGGTGCCGCGGGAGACCAGCGTGGTCCGCTCGTACGTCGGCGCGGCCCCGCTGGTCCACGAGTAGCGGGCCACCCAGATCGAGCCGTTGGCGGGCCGCGACCGGTTGAACGCGATGCCGCCGTAGTAGAGGTGCCCGTCGTTGTCCCACGCCTGTACGGGGTCGCCGGCGGCCAGCGCCAGCCCGTGCAGCGGCGACGCGGTGCCGGCCGGTGAGTTGTCGGTGGAGTAGCCCGGCACCAGGCTGTTGGTCCAGCTCGCGCCGCGGTCCGCGGAGTAGTAGAAGCCCGCCCAGGCGTCGCCGGCGGTGGGCGTGGCGCAGTAGTCGTTGGCCCCCGCGGTGATCAGGTTCGGGTTGTGCGGCGCCACGCTGGCGGCCGGCTCGTTCTGCTGCCGGTTGTTGGTCGAACACGCGGCCAGCGTGACGTCGCTGCCGCCGTCGTACCGGACGTAGCTATGGTCGCTGACCTTGGATTCACTGCTGACTACCGCCTGCGCCGTGCTGGGCACCGCCGCCGCGGCGACGGCCGCCAGCCCGGCTACCAGGACACGGCTGAGGGTACGGGATCTCATCGGCTCACCTTCCGACTCACACGCGATGGCATGCGACGCCGCGGCACCGCCGGTGCGGTGACACGACGGCGGAGAGAGGGCCCCCGATTGGATCATGCAGATCCACGACAGACTCCGTGATCATCCAAACGACTGCGGTGCCGGCGCGTCAACCACCAAACGGCCCGAACTCACCGATCGGGCACGCCCGGGACAGGCCCTAGGCTCGGGCCATGCGTACCCCCGAGAGCCCCCTCGATCCGTCGCCCGAGCGGATCCGCGAGATGGGCACCGCCGCCCTCGACTGGGTGGTCGACTACCACGCCGCGCTGCGCGAGCTGCCGGTCGCGCCGCGTACCACCGCGGCGGAGCTGAAGCAGGCACTCGCCGAGCCGCTGCCGCGACAGGGCCGCGACTTCGCGCAGCTCCTGGACATCTTCCGCGAGGTGGTCGTGCCCGGCAGCCGGCACAACGGCCACCCCCGATTCTTCGGGTACGTGTCCGCCCCCGGCACCGCGGTCGCGTCGGTCGCGGACCTGTTGGCGTCCGCACTGAACGCCAACCTGCCGGCGTGGCGTTCGGCACCGGCCGCGACCGAGCTGGAGCACATCGCGATCGACTGGATCCGGGAGGCGCTCGGCATGCCGGCCGGCGCCGGCGGGCTGTTCATGAGCGGCGGCTCGATGGCGAACTTCACCGCGCTCGCCGCAGCCCGGCACCGCCACTGCGGCCCGTCCGTCGCCGCCGACGGTGCGGCCGTACACCCGAAACCTTTGCGGTTGTACGTGTCCGCCGAGGCCCACCACTCCAGCCACAAGGCGGCGGCGCTGCTCGGGATCGGACGGGCGAACGTACGGGAGGTGCCGGTCGACAGGCGGTTCCGGCTCGACGTGCCGGCGCTGCGGCGGATGATCGACGAGGACCGGGCCGCTGGCGCCGACCCGTTCTGCGTGGTGGCGAGCGCCGGGACGGTGGTGACCGGCGCGGTGGACCCGCTCGCCGACATCGCGGCGGTGGCCCGGGAGTACGGCCTGTGGATGCACGTGGACGCCTGCTACGGCGGCTTCGCCCGGATGGCGCCGTCGGCGGCCCCGCTCTTCGACGGCATCGAGGCGGCGGACTCGGTCGCGTTGGACCCGCACAAGTGGCTCTACCTGCCGGCGGACTGCGGCTGCCTGATCTACCGCGATCCGGCCGCGGCCCGGGCGGCGTTCGCGCTGGACGCCGACTACACCAGGGTGATCGCCGACGAGCCGGCGGAGGCGTACGCGTTCTGGGACTACGGGCCGGATCTGTCCCGCCGGTTCCGGGCGCTGAAGGTGTGGATGACGCTGGGTCACGTCGGCGCCGACGGGATCGCCGGCGCGATCGAGTCCAATCTGGACTGCGCCCGGTACGCCGCCGAGCTGATCGAGGCGGGCGACGACTTCGAGCTGATGGCCCCGGTGGAGCTGTCGATCTTCTGCTTCCGCTACCGGCCGCCCGGCGGCGCCAGCGTCGACCTGGACGCGCTGAACGAGCGGATCATGATGGCGCTGCAGCGCGGCGGCAGCTCGTACCTGTCCAACGCGACGATCCACGGCCGGTTCGCGCTGCGCGGCTGCGTGCTCAACTACCGCACCACACGCGCGGACATGGAGATCATGTTGGACGACGTACGGCGCGCCGCCGCGTCTCTGGCCGGGAAGTGACGAGCGGCTTGCCGGGACGTGAAGTCGCCGTACCCTGAGGCTGTGACCCGACAGTTGGTACTGCTCCGGCATGCCAAAGCCGACCGCCCGTCGGGCGTGCCGGACTTCGAACGCCCGCTCACCACGCGCGGCGCGCGCGACGCCAGGGCCGCCGGCGAGTGGCTCGCCAAGCACGGGTACGTGCCCGACGCGGTGATCTGTTCGCCCTCCGAGCGCACGAGGCAGACCTGGCACGGCGTCAAGCCCCAGCTGCCCCGCGCCGCTGAAGTCCTGTACGACCAGCGCGCGTACGACGCGGTCAGCGCCGACGAGCTCCTGGACGCGGTGCACGACACCGACGCCGCCGTGGACGTGCTCGTGCTGATCGGCCACAACCCGACGATCGAGCAGCTCAGCGCGCTGCTCGACCCGGACGGCGGACCGGCTGGCGGGCTACGTACCGCCGGCATCGCGGTCCACGAGTTCAACGGCGAGTGGCAGGCGCTGGCGGCCGCAGGCGCGCCAGTGGCCGCCGACACCACCGCCCGCGGCTAGCTACCCCACCTCCCGCACCCCCGCACCCCCGCAC
>JBOGDF010000343.1:0-5768 GCA_050701635.1 Micromonosporaceae bacterium
GAGCCGTGCTGGCCGGCGGCGGGCCGGCCGGGCGGGTGGCCCGCCGGGACGCGGACTGTACGGCCGGCGCGTCGGCGGTGCCCGGCAGGGCGTCCTGCACCGGCGCGTCGGTCGGGTGAGTGGTGCCAGCCGGCGCCGAGTCGGCCACGCGGGCCTCGGGCGTGGCGGCCTGGGGCGCGCTCGCGGCGCCGGTCATGTCGTTATCTGCCACATCCATACCCTTCTGGGGGCGGGCAACGTCTCCAACCTGGCTCGACCCGGCCGACTCGGCCTGCTTGAGCTGGATCGCCGCGATCAGCTCTCCCTTGCGCATCCGGCCGGTGCCGGTGATGCCCAACGACGAGGCCAGACCCTGCAGCTCGGCCAGCAACATGCTGGACAGCCCAGAGCCGGTACGCCGACGTCGAGGGGTGGCGCCAGAGTCGTCCGACTGCGCGGCGGCGTCATTGGCGTCCGACGTCAGGTCGGTGGTGTCGCTCAATGGATTCCTTCCTAGCTGGGGTGGGCCGCCGTCGAGCGGGGCCGACCCCGTTACTGCCGCGCCGTGTGCGCGGTGTTTGGTCCTGAGCCGTACGGCGGGACGCGGTGGATAGGTGGCGTCCAACCTCGACGAGCGATCTTTTAGGGGTACGTGCAAACGCCCGTGAGGGCTGGAATGCCACAGACAACCGGGGTCATAGCCCCGCGGAGATCGCGCGCACTTGGCGGCTGCTCTGCTTGGCAAGCCTAGCCAACCGGGCAACCTGCAGCAACAGTACCCCCGTCTCGGCGTGTCAGGACGCGCCGGTGCCGGCGTGTCGCACCTCGGCGCCACGTACCGAAATGGTGAGCGTACGCATCGTGAAGTCGCCGTGGGCATACCCGCCAAGGTCCCGGGACTGGTCGACCAGCGCCAGTACGGTCGGGCCGGCCCCGCTGACCACCGCCGGTACGCCGCCCGCGCGCAGCTCGCGTACCAGCGCGATCGTCGGCTCCATCGCCGGCGCGCGGTAGTCCTGGTGCAGCCGGTCCTCGGTGGCGGTGAGCAGCCGGGACGGGTCGCTGGTCAGCGCGTACACCAGCAACGCGGTACGGGCCACGTTGGCGGCGGCGTCGGCGTGCGGCACCCGGTCGGGCAGCAGCCCGCGCGCCTCCTCGGTGACGCCACGCTGGGTCGGTACGAACACCACCGGCCGCAGCCCGGGCGCCGGGTCGAGGCGTACCGCCTGGGCCCCCGCCTCGTCGGTCCAGGCGATCGTGAAGCCACCCAGCAGGCACGGCGCGACATTGTCCGGGTGGCCTTCCATGCCGGCGGCCAACCGCAGCACCGCCGCGTCGTCGAGCCGGGCATCGCCGTCGGTGGACAGCGCTCGGGCCGCCAGCACCCCGCCCACGATCGCCGCCGAGGACGACCCCAGGCCGCGGGCGTGCGGGATCCGGTTGACGCACCTCAGCGCCAACCCACCAGGCCGCTCCCCCAGCGCGTCGAAGGTCGCGTGCATCGCGCGTACCACCAGATGATCTTCATTCAGCGGTACGTCGGCAGCGCCCTCGCCGGCCACCTCGACCGTCACGCCGGACGGCGCCAGCCGGGCTTCCAGCTCGTCGCACAGGTCGAGCGCGAGCCCGAGCGAGTCGTAGCCTGGGCCGAGGTTGGCGCTGGTGGCGGGCACCCTCACCCGGACCGTGCCGTCGCTGAAATTCATTCCGGCAGGCTAACCCGCGGGCTGCTCGGCGACCCGCAGCAGCCGTACGGTGGCGAGCCGCCAGGCGACCGAGTAGAGCAGGGTGATCGAGCCGCACGCGGCGATCACCAGCTGCGGGCCGGCCAGGTCGGTGAAGTAGCCCGCCAGCGCCTGGCTGAGCGAGACCGCCACCATCGCGATCATCATGTCCGCGGCGAACACCCGGCCCCGCAGCTTGTCCGGGATCTCGGTCTGCAGCGCGTAGTTGGACAGCACCCAGTTGCCGCCCCCGGCGATGTGCGCGATCACCACCAGCAGCAGCACCAGCCAGAACCACGGCGTCACGCCCACCAACAGGTAGCAGATGCCGTACGTGGCCATCGACACCGCGAGCCCCGCCATCAACCGCCGCGGGGTGGCCAGTACGGCGCGCAGCAGCAGCGGGCCGATCAGCGCGCCGAGGCCGCGGGCGCCGTACAGCAGGCCCATCCCGATCGTGCCGACCCCGAATCCGGCGGCCAGGATCGGGAACACCGCCAGTACGCCGTTGCCCATGCCGACCGCGGACTTCACGGTCACCAAGGCGCGTACCCGGGGGCGGGCCGCGATGTAGCGCAACGCCTCCCGCAGCGCGGCGGTGGCCCCGGCAGGCGTCGCCGTACGTTCGGCCTGGAAGGGACGGTGCACCCGGATCGTGAAGAGCGCCGCCAGGGTCAGGCTGCCGGCGCCGATGAGGAAGCTGGGGTACGGGCCGAGCCAGCCGGCCACCAGCCCGCCCGTCGACGCGCCGACCACCAGCATGGTGCCCCAGGCGCTGCCGGCGAGGGTGTTCGCCGCCGCCAGGTCCTCCGCGTCGACCACGTTGGGCAGCGCCGCCTGGGAGGCCGGGAAGTAGAGCGCCTCGGCCACCGCGATCACCCCGATCCCGGCCACCGCGATCCAGGCGGTGCCGGGGGTACGTACCAGCAGCAGCGACAGCGCGGCGGCGACCGTGAGCAGGTTGGCGATCACCAGGATCCGTTTGCGGTCCAGCCGGTCGGCGAGCGTCCCCGCGTACGGCAGCAGCAGCGCCAGCACGCTGGTCTGCACCGCCAGTACGACCCCTCCCAGGGTGCCGCCGCCGGTGAGCTCCGCCAGCAGCGCGAGCAGCGGGATCACCAGGAACCAGCCGCCCCCGAACACCACCAGCTGCGCGATGAACAGCCGCCGGAAGTCCGGATTGCGACGTACGAGAGATAAGGCCCGACCCACGGATCGGGAGCTTACCGGCGGGGCTGCCGACCTGCCCTGTGACGTGCTAGACAGACCTGATGAAGACCCTGGTACGCGTCATCCTCGGAGTGCTGCTCACCGCCGCGCTCGGCTCCGCGTCGACTCCCGCGTCGGCCGCCGCCGGTCCGCTCGACCTGACCGGCGAGCTGGACGGGGTGGCGTACGAGATCCGGGTCCCCGCCGCCTGGAACGGCACCCTGGTGATGTATGCCCACGGCTACCGCGACGCCGCCGACCATCCCGGGGAGACCGACGACCGCAGCGCGCAGGCGTTCGTCGCCGACCCGGTCGAGGAGCTGATGCTGGCCGCCGGCTACGCGGTCGCCGGCTCGGCGTACGCGTCCAACGGCTGGGCGGTCGCCGACGGCATCCACGACACGAAAGCGCTGGTGGGGTTCTTCCGCGAGCACGTCGGCAAACCTTCGGTGACGTTGCTTGCCGGGTTCTCGATGGGCTCGCTGGTCGCCTTCGAGAGCATCGAGAAATTCGGCGGGGTGTACGACGGCGTGATGCCGTCCTGCGGCGTGGGCGCGGGCGCGTCGCGTACCTGGGACAGCACGCTGGCGTTCGCGACGGCGTACGACGCGGCCTTTGGGTGGCCCGCCGCCTGGGGCACCCCGGCGGATATCCGCGACGACCTGGACTTCGAGTCCCAGGTGGTGCCGGTGGTCGCCGCCGAGCTGCAGAAGCCGGGCGGCGGCGCGAAGCTGGAGTTCATGCGGCTGGCGATCGGCGCCCCGCGCGGGCCGGAGTGGCCGTTCACTGTCGGCTTCTTCGCCACCGAGGGCCGCGCCGAGCTGGAGCGCCGCGCCGGCGGCCCGGTGACCCAGAACCTCGACCACACGTACGATCTCTCGGCCGCGGACCGGGCGTACCTGGCCGGGCTCGGGCTCACCGACGCGCAGCTCGACGGCTGGCTCGCGTCCATGACGGCGAGCCGGGTCGGCGCGGTGCCGGGCCCCCGCCGGTACGCCGAGCGGTACGCCGACTACACCGGCCGGGTCGACGGCCCGGTGCTGACGTTGGGTACGACCGTGGACGCGCTGGTGATCCCCGCGCAGATCTCCGCGTACGCCGCCACGGTGGCCGATGCCGGTCGGTCAGACCTGCTGGCGTCGGCGTGGGTGGCGCGTACCGGCCACTGCAACTTCACCCCGCAGCAGCTACTGACCGGCGTAACCGCCCTGAACTCCTGGGTGACCACCGGCACCCGCCCCACCGACTTCCCCTCCGACCAGGGCTTCACCCACTTCACTCCCCCACCCTGGCCCCAGCCGTAACCGCCTTCCGGGCGTCCCTGCCGCACTTGGGGCCTCACATGGTCGTGGTTCTGTCCTGTTTGTCTGGTTCAGAACAGCCATGTGGGGCCCCAAGTGCGAAAGGGGCCGGGGGGTGAGGGCGAGGGGGCGGGGGTTAGGCGAGGTCGAGGGCGGTGGCGGCGGCCTGAGGGTCGATCGGGATCGTGGTGGGGGCGGGGGCCAGGGAGATCGCCCAGTCGGGGTCCTTGAGGCCGTGGCCGGTGACGGTGCAGACGACGGTCTCGCCGCGCTTCACCTCGCCGCGTTCGCTCGCCGCGAGCAGCCCGGCGACGCTCGCCGCGCTGGCCAGCTCCACGAACACGCCCTCGGTACGCGCCAGCAGCTTGTACGCCGCCAGAATCTCCCGGTCGGTCACCGCCGTGATCGAGCCGCCGGACTGGTCGCGCGCGTCGAGCGCCTTGCTCCACGACGCGGGATTGCCGATCCGGATCGCGGTCGCGATCGTGGTCGGGTTGCGTACCGCCTCGCCGGCGACGATCGGGGCGGCGCCGGAGGCCTGGAAGCCGAGCATCCGCGGCCGCCGGGTGGCGTTGCCGGCCTCAGCGTCCTCGATGTAGCCCTTCCAGTACGCGGTGATGTTGCCCGCGTTGCCGACCGGGATGCAGTGCACGTCGGGGGCGTCGCCCAGCTCGGCGACGATCTCGAAGGCGGCGGTCTTCTGGCCCTCGATCCGGTGCGGGTTGACCGAGTTGACCAGCGCCACCGGGTAGTCGATCGACAGCTTCGAGGCGAGCGCGAGACAGTCGTCGAAGTTGCCGTCGACCTGCAGCAGCTTCGCCCCGTGCACCAGCGCCTGGGCCAGCTTGCCGAGCGCGATCTTGCCCTGCGGTACGAGCACCGCGCAGGTCAGGCCCGCCCGCACCGCGTAGGCGGCGGCGCTTGCCGAGGTGTTCCCCGTCGATGCGCAGATCACCGCCTTGTTGCCGGCCTCCACCGCCTTGGAGATCGCCACCGTCATGCCCCGGTCCTTGAACGAGCCGGTCGGGTTGGCGCCCTCCACCTTCAGGTAGACCTGGCAGCCGGTACGGTCCGACAGCGTCTGCGCCGGCAGCAGCGGCGTACCGCCCTCGTGCAGCGTGATCACCGGCGTGGTGTCGGTGACCGGCAGCCGGTCCCGGAATTCCTCGATCAACCCACGCCAGGCCATCGCCATACCCCTCTAGTCGCCCTCGACGCGCATCACGCTCGCCACTTCGCGTACCACGTCCAACGTGGTGAGCTCGGCGACGGTCGCGCGCAACGCCGAATCGGTCGCCTGGTGGGTCACCACGACCAGCAGCGCGTCGTCGCCGCGGCCCTCCTGGCGTACGGTCTGGATGCTCACGCCGTGGTCGTTGAACACGTTCGCCGCGGCCGCCAGCACGCCCGCCTTGTCGTCCACGTCGAGCGAGATGTGGTAGCGGGTGACGGTCTCGCCCATCGGGCGTACCCGCAGGTCCGCGTACGAGGATTCGGCCGGCGCGCGGGCGCCGGTGCGGCGGTTGCGGGCCACCGCGACCAGGTCGCCGAGCAC
>JBOGDF010000344.1:0-5752 GCA_050701635.1 Micromonosporaceae bacterium
GATCCGGGCGATGGCGGCCCGCGCCGTCGGCATCGGCCTGCGCCCCGAGTACGACGCTCCGCCCCCCCGCCCCGGTGGCCGAAGCGTCCCACTGACGCGGGCCGGGCCGGGCCGTCCCACTGACGACCGCGCCGCGGACGGCGGTCGGGTCATGCCAGGGCGACGGCTCCAGCGATACCGGCGACCAGGAAGCACGCCGTGACCAGCACGCCGACCGACACCGCGAAACCGGTCGGGTCGTCGGCGTCGTCGTCCCCGAGCTCGGGCTCCAGCTCGGCGTCGAGCGGGACGTTGCGATACCAGTGCTGGGCCAGCCGGCGCCACAGCCCCGGCTCCTCGGTGAGCCCGAGCTGCCGCAACAGCTCCCCCCGGTGTACGTCGAAGGCCGTACGGAGGTGCTGCCCGTACGTGACCGCCGTGGCGACCGCCCCCCGGTACGCCAGCCACGCGACGCCGGCGCCACCCCACAGGCACAGCAGGAACCGCCACCACGGGGCGCCGGTCGCGAGCAGGTATCCGCCGCCGGCGACCGCGAACATGCTGGCCAGCGCCGAGATGGTCACCATCAGGTCGATGCCGCCTCGGGCCGCCGCGATCTGGGTCACCTGGCGTTCCGGCAGCACCTGGTAGAGCCGGGGCCAGACGACGGCGGTGTCGATGCCGTACCGGTCCTTCGGGTAGAGCTCGGCGCTGCGCAGCACGTTGCCGAACCGGGTCGGCATCACCTCGCCCGGCTGCGAGGGCAGTGGGTAACGCAGATGGATCTGCGGGTACGCGTCGGGGTCCCGCGCCAGCGCCGCGAGCCGGCGTTGGTGCCGGCGGCGGCCCCAGGCGGCGAGCAGCCGGCCGGGCGGCGTACCCCAGTAACCCTCGTAAAGGCGGAGCAGCGCGGGGGTCGCGGCCGACACCACGCAGGCGAGCAGCCCGGTGGCGGCGACCAGCACCAGCAGCGCGAATCCGCCGGCGTCGTCCCACCGGTCGGCCGCAACCGCGGGGTCGGCCCCGGCCAGCCAGACGAACCCCGCCAAGAGCACGAAAAGCGCACTCGGGAGTACGGCGTTGAGCAGGAACCGGCGGTCCAGCGCGCCGGTCACGGTGCCGATCACGGAGCCTCCCGGATCGCCAGCGGGTGCGTCGCGAGCCGCGGATTCCCGCACTCCGGCGGGTGCGCCGGATCCAGGTACGCCAGCGTGTTGACGTACCCGCAGCCGGCGGCCCGGCACCGGATCCGGGCCCGTGGCAGCCGGGGATCGCCCGGTACGTCCACGTCCCCGGCCTCGCCGCCCGGCCCCATCACCGACGGTGCCGGCGCGTACTGCCCGGATCCCAGGTACGTGTCAAGCACCTCGACCGGCAGCACGCCCCGCACCGTGCCGTCCGTCTCGCAGACCACGAACCCGGGCAGCTCCGGGTACGCGTCGAGCAGCGTCAGCAGCGCGGAGTCGGCCAGCTCGGCGAGCGTCAGGCCGGGGGCGACCAGCAGCACCGGCTCGTGCGCCCGCCCGTCGGTGTCGACCACGGCGACCGGGCCGGCGTCGTCGCACACCACCCCGACGCCGCTCTCCCAGTCGCCGGCCGCCGCCAGCACGGCGGCGGGTACGGCGTGCTCGCCGACGGTGGTCATCGCCAGTCTCCGATCAGCACGAACGGCGCCCAGAAGTACGGGTGGGCGAAGGGACGTACACCGTATTCGATCTCGCCAGGGCTGCGCAGCGCGCGACGGCACCGGGTCTGCGCCAACCGCAGCGCGGCCCGGGTCGGCTCGCCGCCCGGCACCTCGGGCGCCTCCGCCAGCTCCTGGTACGCCGCCAGCGCGGCGGCGAAGTCGCGGCACCGGAACCGTACGTCCGCGATGTCTTGCCGCAGCAGCCACTGCTCCGCCGGCGCGACGTGCGTCATCGCCTGCCCGCAGTACGCGATCACCGCCGTACCGGTCATGGCGCGGGTGGCGAGCTGGGCTTCCCGCAGCGCCGCGACCTTGCTGGCACCGTCGAGCAGCCGCCGGTAGAACTCGCTCATCAGCACGCTGGTGGCGATCTCGTCGACCGACCAGAGCGTGGCGAGTACGGACGGCGTGCCGGCGAACATCGCGGCGCGGGCCAGCCCGATCAGCTCCTCGCCGGCCTCGTTCTCGCTGATCCCGCTCTGGCAGGCGCTGAAGGTGACCAGGTCGGCCCGCATGGTCAGCCCCATCAGCTCGGCGACGGTGAGCCGTTCCCCGCCGCTGAGCACGATCCCGGACTGCAGCGGATCGTCGGTGTCGAACTCGCCGTGGCACGCCAGGTGCAGCAGATCCACCGAGTCCGCCCCGATCAGCCCCTCGTGCAGCGCGTCCGCGCTGGCGTCGGCGCCGATCCGGGTCGGTGCCGCGCCGTCCGGAAGCAGCGTCTGGATCTCGGCCGCCTGCACCCGGGCGTGCGGCAGCGGCGCGTCGGTGCTGGAGTCGGCGAGCAGCAGCGCCCGTTCCCGCCGGCCGGTGCGCTTGGCCTGGCAGTGCCGCAGCACCGTCAGGCTCGGTACGTAGCACACCGGGTTGCGTTCGATCAGCGGTGCGCCGCCGACGGTCATCGCGTGCAGCGGCACCCGGTGCATGCTGCTGAACGGGGAGAAGCACAGCACCTCGCCCGGCTGCGACCACTCCAGCACCGGCGCCAGGAACGGCTCCAGCACCGCGTCGATGCCGTCCAGGTCGCCGGACCAGTCGGCGTCGCGTACGGCGCGGTAGATGGCGGCGTGCTCGTACGGCAGGTGCACCATCACCGGCTCCGGCAGGTCGGCGCGGGCCACGAAGAGCACCATGTCCGCCTCGCCGGTCATGTGGTACTCGAACACCACCGCCGGCGGGTCCGACATCGTCGCCAGCAACTGCTGCGCGGCCGGGTACGTGATCGGGGTCGCGCTGCGCAGCTGGGCGTACTCCGCCGCCTCGCCGCCCGCCGCGATCATCTCCTGCCACACCTGGTGCAGCGCGGCGCGCTCGCTGCGGAGCTGCCGCAGCGCCCAGACTCGCTGCTCGCCCTCGTACATGTCGAGCAGCATCGACGCCACGCCGTGGTTCATGTCCGCCTGCTTCTCCCGCTCCGTCAGCTCGTCGTCGCCGGACGGCGGCCGCGCCTCGGAGCCGAGCAGCTCCGACATGCCGCGCGCTCGCGCCTGCTCCGCCAGCTCGAATCCGGCGATGGCGGGCTGTTCGGTGATCTCGGGGTGCTCGGCGAGCAGCGACAGCGCCTGCAGGTGCGCCATGGTCAGTGCGCCCAGTTCGTCGGCGGTAGACGGGTCGAGCAGCCCGCCCCGGTAGCGGTCGTACCCCCCGACCGCCGTACGCAGGCTGGCGTACGCCTCCGCCGGCTGGTCCAGACCCTTCTGCGCCAGGGCGAGCCAGTAGCAGGCGTTGAGCAGCGTGAACGGCTGCTCCCGGCCCTCCGCCTCCTTGGCGACACCGGAGAGGATCTCCGCGGCTTCGGCGTACAGCCCGGCCTGTACCGCGTGCCGGCCGAGGTCGAGGCTGGTCTGGAGCACGCCGGTGTCGCCCAGGTTCTGCAGGAACGGCACGCCGTAGATGTGTTGCCGGGCGAGGCCCGCGGTGTTGGTCTCCACCAGTCGCAGGCTCTCGGTGGCGCCGGCGTACTGCCAGGGGAACAGGCGCCGGCCGAGGTCACGTCCCGCCTCCGCCAGGATGACCGCGCGGTCTCGGCGGGTCGGCCGGACCGCGTCCGCGCGCTGGTAGAGCGCTGCCGCCAGCTCCTGCTTGTCGTCGTCGAACGAAGCCTGGTACGCCGCGGAGAACAGCGCGAGTCGCCGGATCACGGCGCTCAGCGACTCGTCCTCCGCGATCCGAATCGCCTCGGCGTACGAGGATTCCGGGTCCGCGTCGCCCAGCGCCTGACTGAGCTGGGCGAAGGCGTACAGGTTCGGCAGCCCGAGCGTCTGGAACCGGGTGGCGCTGTCGGCGAGCAGCGCCGCCGCCTCCTCGTGCTGTCCGCGGTGGATCGCGAGCTGGGCGTGGGCGGTCTGGGCGTATGCCCGGATCGAGGTCACCCGGTCGGCCACGGCACCGCGCCGGGGCTCGGTCAGGGTGGGCAGCACGTACGTCTCCACCACGTAGAGCCCCTCGATGACCATGTCGAGCAGCTCGTCGACCGCGAAGCCGTCATCCGGGGTGGCGATGCCCGGTATCGGCACCGGGGTCGCCGGGTTGCCCGCGACGCCGGTCAGCGCCTGGGTGACCATCACGCGCAGCAGGCTGTCGTCCGGGCGCCTCGGCGCCACCAGTGCGTCGCGGGCCCACAGCAGCCACAGCCCGAGCCGGATCTGGGGCTGCTGCGACATCAGCATCGTGACGTCCAACGACCACACCCGGTGGTGGCCGCCTGTGATCAAGGCCTTCAGCGGCGGCACCAGCTGCGCCGACGCCAGCCCGAGCGCCGCCGGTGCCAACGCTGTGGTCTGCGCGCTACCGGACGCGAAGACTCCCGCCAGCATCGCCGCCAGCAGTCCGTCGCGCAGGAACAGGTAGTCGATTCCGTTCAGCGCCCGGGTCGGCAGCCATCCGGGCCGGCGACTGCGCAGCACCCACGCGGTGAGGGAGAGCACGATCAGCGCTGCCCCGGCGTACCGGTGGAGGAAGGGGACGGCCAGCCAGCCACCGGTGAGCCAGTCACCCAGCGGGCTCGCCGCCACCGCGATGACCACACCCAGGAGGATCCCGTCCACCAGCCATCGGCCCATCCGGATGCTCCGGTGGTGCCTGGCCGTCGACCGGATGCCGATCCACAACGTGGTGGAGACCACCAGGCCGCCGAGTACGGCGATGGTGCCGTGGGCCGCCCACACGGTCAACAGCAGCGGCACGCCGCCGATCAGGTAAGCGACCGCCGCGGCGATCCGCACAAGAGCCTCCCGGTACGCGCAGGGGCACACATCGTCCCGCCGCCGGTACGCTGCCGGCGACGGCACTGTCCGAACCTGGACACCGATCCGGGCTGTCGGAGGTTGGCCCGATTCCGCGTACGCTCTATGAGATTGCGTGGGAGGTACGCCGATGCTCGACAACCTTGGCTGGGCCGAGATCCTCGGTCTGCTGCTGGTCGCGCTCTTCATCCTGGGGCCGGAGCGGTTGCCGAAGGTGATCGGGGACGTGCTGCGGGGCCTGCGCAAGCTGCGCCAGATGGCGAGCAACGCCACCTCGGATCTCAGCCGCGAGCTCGGCACCGACGTGCAGCTGGAGGACCTGAATCCCAAGACGTTCCTGCGCAAGCACGTGCTGTCCGAGGAGGACGAGGAGGCGCTGAAGCGCCCGCTCACCGAGCTCTACTCCGACGTCCAGGACGTCGCGAAGGAAGCCGACCTGAGCGGCCCCACCGACACCGGCGCGGGCACCAAGTCCAACGGCCACAAACCGGCCCGCTTCGACGCCGACGCGACCTGAGTTAGTCCCCCGCCGGCTTCTGGTTGCCGAGCGCCCGGTCGAGGGCGCTGGGCGTACGGTCGCCGCGGAACAGCTTGGTGGCGCGTACCCCGAGGCGCAGCGGTGACCGGGCGACCGTGTTGTCGCGCTCCTCGCACAGCTCCGTGAACCGCTTCCGTACCTCGTCCAGCGGCTGGTGCGGCGCGACCGTGGTACGGAAGTCACGGGCGCGGTCGACGAGCGTCTGGTTCGCCGCCGCGGACCCGAAGTACTCCTCGCTGCGGTTGGAGGAGCCGAACGCGCCGCCCATGGCGCCGAGCACCGCGGCGCCGAGCGCGGCGACGC
>JBOGDF010000345.1:0-5717 GCA_050701635.1 Micromonosporaceae bacterium
CGACTCGGCAACCAGCCACGCGGCCGCCGGGGCGGTGGAGCTGACCGGCGACTGGCCGTCGCTGCGCCGCGACGTGGACACCGCCCGGCACCTGGCCGCTGCGGCGCGGCTCGGGCTGGGCCCGCGTACCGCCGCACTCACCGCCCCGGAACGGTGAGGGACCAGGCAGGATGGGGGTATGCAGGCGACCGTGGCGACCTTCGATCCCGACACCCGCAGCGGCACCGCGCTGCTCGACGACGGCAGCGAGGTGAGCTTCGACACCGCGGCCTTCGACGCCTCCCCGCTGCGGCAGCTACGCCTGGGGCAGCGGATCACGCTGCAGCACGACCCGGACGGGAAGCTGATCCGGATCACGCTGCCCACCCTGCCCTGACCCGGAGCAGTCCCGCGGAAGCGTGGCATAGATCAACATCAGAGGAGTTAACAGCGCGTTCACCGAGGTCAGGGGCATGATGGGGACGTGAACAGCCCACCGCCCGACCCGACCGCGGAAGCGCCCGAGCCGCAAGGCCGCCCGCAGACCGCGGACGGCATGGCGCCCCGGCAGCGCGGCGCGGCGCGTACCCGCGAAGAAGCCCGGGTCTTCACGCTGCGCCCCAGCGGTCAGGCGCCCACGGCTGCCTGGCCGGACACCGGCGAGGTCGCGCCGGAGCGCGAGCCGGAGCCGGCGCCGCTGCCGGACGACCGGTTCGGCAACCGGGAGCTGTCCTGGCTGGACTTCAACGCCCGGGTGCTGGCGCTCGCCGAGGATCCCACCCGGCCGCTGCTGGAGCGCGCCAAGTTTCTTGCGATCTTCGCCGGCAACCTCGACGAGTTCTACATGGTGCGGGTCGCCGGGCTGAAGCGCCGGATGTCGACCGGGCTGACCGTGAAGAGCGCCGACGGGCTCACCCCGCGCGAACAGCTCAGCCTGATCGCCGAGCGGGCCGCCGAGCTGGTCGCCGGCCACGCCCGCTGCTTCATCGACGAGGTACGCCCCGCGCTCGCCGACGAGCAGATCCTGATCGTCACCTGGGACGCGCTCAACGACGACGAGCGGGAGCGGGTACGCCGTTACTTCCGCGACTACGTGTTCCCGGTGCTGACCCCGCTCGCGGTGGACCCGGCGCACCCGTTCCCGTACATCTCGGGGCTCTCGCTGAACCTGGCGGTGCTGGTACGCGACGTCGAAGCCAAGAGCCCGGAGCGGTTCGCCCGGGTGAAGGTGCCCAACAACGTGCCCCGGTTCGTGCCGGTGGACCGGGACGGGCGGCGCTGGGCGTTCCTGCCGATGGAGGAGCTGATCGCGGCCCACCTCTCCGAGCTGTTCAGCGGGATGCAGGTGGTCGAGCACCACGTCTTCCGGGTCACCCGCAACGCCGACCTGGAGGTCGAGGAGGACCGCGACGAGGACCTGCTGCAGTCGCTGGAACGCGAGCTGGCCCGCCGCCGGTTCGGCCCCCCGGTACGCCTGGAGGTCGCCGCCGACATCTCCGAGCACGTGCTCGACCTGCTGGTACGCGAGCTCGACATGGACCGCCAGGACGTGCTCCAGGTGCCCGGCCTGCTCGACCTGTCGGCGCTGTGGCAGCTGTACGACGCGGTGGACCGTCCCGATCTCGCCGACCCGCCGTACGTACCGGCGACGCATCCGCAGTTCGCCGAGGGCGAGACCCCGAAGAGCGTGTTCGCCACGCTGCGGGAGGGCGACATCGGGGTGCACCACCCGTACCACTCGTTCTCCACCAGCGTGCAGCGGTTCATCGAGCAGGCCGCGGCGGACCCGCACGTACTGGCGATCAAACAGACCCTCTACCGCACCAGCGGCGACTCCCCGATCGTGGACGCGCTGATCGCCGCCGCCGAGGCCGGCAAGCAGGTGGTGGTGCTGGTCGAGGTGAAGGCGCGGTTCGACGAACAGGCGAACATCGCCTGGGCCCGCAAGCTGGAGCGCGCCGGCTGCCACGTGGTCTACGGACTCGTCGGGTTGAAAACCCACTGCAAAGTCGCTCTGGTGGTACGCCAGGAAGCCGGCCACATCCGCCGCTACTGCCACATCGGCACCGGCAACTACAACCCGAAGACGGCCCGGATGTACGAGGACTTCGGGATCCTCACAGCGGACGGCGCCGTCGGTGCCGATCTCACCGACCTGTTCAACGTACTGACCGGTTACAGCCGGCAGACCGGATACCGGCGGCTGCTGGTGGCCCCGTACGGGGTGCGCGACGGCATCGTGGAGCGGATCGAGGCCGAGATCGCGCGGGCGGTGGTCGGCGAGCCCGCTCTGGTGCAGATGAAGGTCAACTCGATCGTCGACGAGCAGGTGATCGACGCGCTCTACCGCGCCAGCCAGGCCGGCGTACGGGTGGATCTGGTGGTACGCGGGATCTGCGCGCTGCGGCCCGGCGTCGAGGGGCTGTCGGAGAACATCCGGGTGCGTTCGATCCTGGGGCGTTTCCTGGAGCACTCCCGGATCTTCCGCTTCGGCGGCGTTCCGGGGTCCGGCGACGGAGCGCTGGAGCTGGGCCAGTTCTGGATCGGGTCGGCTGACCTGATGCACCGCAACCTGGACCGCCGGGTCGAGGCGCTGGTCGAGGTCACCGACTCCGGGATCCAGTCGTACCTGGCCGAGGTGTTTGCGCACTCGCTCGCCGACGACGTGGACGCCTTCGACCTCCGGCCCGACGGCTCCTGGCGGCGGCGTACCCCCGACCCTGGCGGCGAGCCCGTCGACCTGCAGGCCGCCCTACAGCGGAAGATCGCTGGCCGGGGCTCATAGCATGTGTCGCTCCCGAGATCTTGGTCGTTCAGTGCTCGATTCTGACACTAATCGACCAAGATCTAGCTACAGATTCGGGCATCAGCCGCGAAACGGACGGAGGGCGGGGCAGCAGCGGGCGGGCAGCAGCGGGGTGGCGCCGGGGTGGCGCGCCGATGTTGCGGCGCCAGGAGATGGGTTCCTGGAGTCGCGTCTCGCCCGTGCGCCATACACTCAGCCGCGTGTCCTTCGATCTCGCCGTCGACTACGGCACCTCGAACACCGTCGCCGTGCTGCGCTGGCCGGACGGCCGGGTACGGCCGCTCCTCTTCGACGGCTCGCCGCTGCTACCGTCGGCGGTGTTCGCCACCCCGGACGGGCGGATCGCGGTAGGGCGGGACGCGCAGCGCAGCGCCGGGCTGGACCCGGCCCGGTACGAGCCGTACCCGAAACGCCACATCGACGCCGGTGAGCTGCTGCTCGGCGAGCGCGCGTACCCGATCACCGAGCTGATCGCCGCGGTGCTCCGTCGGGTCGCCGACGAGGCGGTACGCACCGCCGGCGGGCCACCCGTACGGGCGATCCTGACCTGTCCCGCGGCCTGGGGCGCCACCCGGCGCGGCACCCTCAACGCCGCCGCGTCCCGGGCCAGTCTGCCGGTCGGCACGCTGCTGCCGGAGCCGGTCGCCGCCGCCACGTACTTCTCGGAGCTGGTCGGCGCCCGGGTCGGCCCCGGACAGTCGGTCCTTGTGTACGACCTCGGCGCCGGCACCTTCGACGCCAGCGTGGTACGCCGGTCGCCCACCGGGTTCGAGGTGCTCTCCGTCGCCGGGATGGACGACTTCGGCGGCGTGGACCTGGACAAGGTGGTGATCGACCAGGCCGGCGCCGCGGTCGCCGCCGCCGCACCGGCCGACTGGCGGCGGCTCAACGCACCGCGTACGCCAGAGGAGCGGCGCGGCTTCCGTACGCTCTGGGACGACGCGCGCGGCGCCAAGGAGATGCTGTCGCGGCAGCCGGTGGTCGGGCTGCACGTCCCGCTACTGGATCGGGACGTCCACGTCACCCGCGAGGAGTTCGAGCGGGCAGCCCGCGAACAGCTGTCCCGTACCGCCGGGGTCGCGCTGGAGGCGCTGCGGCAGTCCCGGATCGAGCGGCACGAGCTGGCCGGGATCTTCCTGGTCGGCGGATCGAGCCGGATCCCGCTGGTCGCCACCCTGCTGCACCAGCGGATCGGCGTACCGGCGACCGCGATCGAGCAGCCCGAGCTGGTGGTCGCGGAGGGCGCGCTGCTGGCGATCAGGGCCAACGGCCCCCCCACCACCGCCCCGACCTCACCCGCGGCCGCTCCCGGCTCCCCGGTGGCTGCCCCGACCGGAGTCACGTCTTCGGTGGGTACGCCGGCACCTCCCGTACCCCCGCCGTCCGGCCCACCACCGTCAGCGTCGCCGTTTGGTCCGCCGCCGGGGCCGCTGGGGATGCCGCTGCGCTCCGGCGCGGTGCCGCCCGGCGGTCTGCGGCCGCCAGTGGTCACTCCCGTGTCGGTGCTGCGGATGGTCGCCCGCAACAAGCTGCTGGCCCTCGTCGCGGCCGGGTTGGTCGGCGTGCTGGTGCTCGGGTTGGTGGTGTGGAGCTGGATCGACACTCCCGACGACGCATTCGGAAGCGATGAGCTGCTGAAGTTCGCTGGGAAGTTCGCCGCGGAGCCGAACACCTGCGCACCCGCGACCGACGCGACTCAGTACGCCGAGGAGGTTGGAGGCAAGCGGTTACCGGACGTCGTGGAGCTGGTGCGGTGTGAGGGCGATGGCTGGATCGTGTACTTCTACGGGGCGAGCACCGACAACAGCGTGAGCCGTATCAGATACGGCACGCCCGCACCTCGGCCTAGCCACTCCGACGCCCAGTACAGCGAGCCGAAGGGATCTGCGGACTACGTCGGCAACTACCGCGAGTGGCGGGCGCCGGAAGATCGGCCGGCAATCTACTGGGAGCACAAAGACCAGCCGCTGATGGCTGACCTGATCGGCACCAAGGGCGGGCTCGACGCTTTGCGCCGGGTCTGGCTGGACCACACGTCCGGCACCACGCAAGGGGGATGACCCCCGCGCTCTGCACATCGGTCAGCGCGCCCGTTACGCTCCATTCGTGCGCGAAGAGGAGCGGAAGTACGAAGTCGGCCCGTTGTTCGCGCTACCGGACCTGCGCGCGGCGACCCCGCGTGGCGGCCGGATCACCGAGCAGCCGCCGCTGACGCTGCGCGCCACGTACTACGACACCGGCGATCTGCGGCTGGCGCGGCACGGCGCGTCGCTGCGGCACCGGCGCGGCGAGACGGGTCCACCGTGGACGGTGAAGCTGCCGACCGGCGAGACGAACATCCGCGACGAGATCACCGCGCGCGGGCTGGCCAGCCGGATCCCGGAGCAGCTGGTGTCGCTGGTGACGGCGTACACCCGGGGCGCGCCGTTGGCGCCGGTGACGACGCTGCGCACCATCCGGCGTACGTACCTGGTGGCCGACGCCGCCGGCACGGTGCTCGCCGAGCTGGTCGACGACACGGTCGCGGTGCTGGAAGGCCGCCGGGTGGTGTCCCGGTTCCGCGAGCTGGAGGTGGAACGCAAGGCCGGCGGCAGGGACGTACTGGACCGCATCGAGCGGGTGCTGGTCGGCTCCGGCGCCACGGCCGGCGGGTTCACGCCGAAGAGCGTACGGGCGCTCGGCCCGCTCGCCGCGGAGCCGCCGGACCTGCCGGCACCGCAGCCGCTCGGCAAGGCCCCGGCGGTGGCCGACGTGCTGCTGGAGGAGCTGCGTACGGAGACCGGCCGGCTGCTGGCGTACGACCCCGCGGTACGGCTGTCCCCCACCGATCCGGCCGCGCTGGACGCGTACCGCGCCGCGTGCCGGCGACTGCGTACCGACCTGCACGGGTTCGGACCGCTGTTCGCCGGCGCGCCCGCCACCGCGCAGGAGC
>JBOGDF010000346.1:0-5707 GCA_050701635.1 Micromonosporaceae bacterium
CCACCAGCCGGTCCGTCGTCTCCGGTGAGTCACTGTTGGCGGCCTGCCAATAGCTATTGACTGTGCGCCAACAGCCTCGCTACGGTGCTCGGTACGCCGAGCCCCGGAGTCCCGATGCCCCCTCACACCCCGAAACCCCCGCCGCGGGTACGGACCCGCCTGGAGCATGACGAGCGGCGTACCCAGATCCTGTCCGCCGCCCGCGCGCTGTTCAGCGAGCGTGACTACCAGGCGGTCTCGAGTAGCGAGATCGCCACGGCCGCCGGGGTCAGCCGCGGGCTGCTCAACCACTACTTCGGCACCAAGCGCGACCTCTACCTCGAGGTGATGCGGGAGCTGATGGCGGTGCCGCCGGTCCCGGTCCCCGAGTACGTCGAGGGCTCCACGGTCGAGGAACGCGTACACCAGAGCGTCGACGGGTGGCTGGAGCCGCTGCAGCGCAACGCCCACACCTGGTTGACCGCGGTGGAGGCCGCCGGCTCCGGCCGGGACCCGGAGCTGGAGTCTCTGCTGGACACGGCCCGGGAGAAGGCGGTCGCCCGGATCGTCGAGGTGACCGGGCTCGGTCCGCTAGCGCGCGTACATCCGGAGGTGCGGGGGGTGCTGCGGGGCTTCTCCGGGATGGCGGAGACCACCACCAGGGAGTGGCTGCGCGGCGGTCGGCTGAGCCGGCGGCAGGCGCACGTACTGCTGGAAACCACGTTGCTGACGCTGATCCGCGAGACGCTGCCGAAGGTGCTGGCGGCCGCGGAGGACTGACCCGGAGGTTCCGATGGCGACCGAACAACCACACCTGTCCCGGCGTACGTTGCTGCGCGCCACCGCCGCCACCGCGGGAGCCGCCGCGCTGGCCGGCCACTCCTCCCCCGCGTCGGCCGCCGGCCCGACGGTGGCGATCCTCGGGGGCGGCGTCGCCGGGCTCTCCGCCGCGCACGAGCTGATCGAACGCGGCTTCGCCGTCACGGTGTACGAGCGCAAGGCGCTGGGCGGCAAGGCGCGCAGCATCTCCGTACCGGATTCCGCCAGCGGCGATCGGCTGCCGTTGCCGGGCGAGCACGGATTCCGGTTCTTCCCCGGCTTCTACCAGAACCTCACCGACAACATGCGGCGTACGCCGTACCCGGGCAACTCCGACGGCTGCTGGGGCAATCTGGTGCGGGCGACCACGTACCTGGGGTCACGTTCGGGTGGCCGGGCGGACCTGACGTTGCCGTTCCTGTTCCCGCTGCCACCGCACCCGGCGCCGTTCACCCCGGACTCGATGATGGCGACGATCGCGGCCGGGCTGGAGACCGGGATGCGGCTGCCGCCCCACGAGGCGGCGTACTTCGCGCGCAAGCCGGTGGTCTACCAGACCAGCTGCGACGCGCGCCGGCTCGGACAGTGGGAGCGGATGAGCTGGAACGACTACGTACGCGCCGACCAGATGTCGTACGAGTACCAGCGGATGCTCGGCGACGGCATGATCCGCAACCTGGCGGCGATGAAGTCGGCCGACGCCAGCGCGCACTCGATCGGGCTGGTCGGCCAGGTGACGCTGTGGAGCGCGCTGGGACGCGGCAACGAGCCCGGCGCGTCGGTCGACCGGGTGCTGAACGGCTCCACCAGCGAGGTCTGGCTGGACCCGTGGATCGCGCATCTGCGCCGGCTCGGGGTGCGCTTCGAGGTCGGCTGGGCGGCGGCAGCACTGCGGCTCGACGGCGACACCGTACGGTCCGCGACGCTGCGTAACGCCGCTGGTGAGAGCCGCGAGGTGACCGCCGACTGGTTCCTGTCCGCGATGCCGCAGGAGCGGTTCGCCCGGCTGGTCACGGCGGACGTACTGGCGGGATCCGGAGCTGGCGGGGGTGCTGCGGCTGCGTACCGACTGGATGAACGGGTTGATGTTCTTCCTGAAGCAGGAGCTGCCGCTGACACCGGGCCATGTCAACTACGTGGACTCGCCGTGGGCGATCACCTCGATCAGCCAGGCGCAGTTCTGGAAGCGGGATTTCGCCACGTACGGGGACGGCACCGTCGCCGACTGCTTCTCCACGATCCTGTCCGACTGGGTCTCGGCCGGCACCTTCAACGGAAAGGCGGCGAAGGACTGCACCCCGGCGGAGATCGCCGCGGAGACCTGGAAGCAGATCAAGGCGCACCTCAACGACACCGGCGACGCCGTACTCACCGACGAGATGCTGCACTCGTGGTTCCTGGACCCCGCGATCATCGCCCCCGGTACGCCGCAGGTGACCAACGACGAACCGCTGTTCATCCAGAACGGGGACTCGTGGAAAGACCGTCCGGAGTCGAAGACCGGGATCGGGAACCTGTTCCTGGCCGGCGACTGGGTACGTACCGACATCAACGTCACCACCATGGAAGGCGCCAACGAAGGCGCCCGGCAGGCGGTGAACGCGCTGCTGGACGCGGCGGCGTCGACCCAGCCTCGGTGCACCCTCAAGACGCTGTTCCGGCCCCCGGAGTTCGAGGCGCCGAAGCGGGCTGATGAGGAGAACTACCGGCTCGGGCTCCCGAACGCGTTCGACATCGTGGATCCCTGGTGGCCGCGCTGACCGGCGCCGGCATTGTCAAGGCTTTTCGACAGAAATCTGCAGCGCGATACAGCCTGTGGACAACGTGGTGATCGTCGACCGCGGACCCGCAGCCTGGAGCCATGAGCTTCGAAGACCTGGCCGACGACTGGCCGCAGACGCCCCTGACCGAGCCGACACATGTCGCCGACGTGCTCGACCTGTTGGTGACCGACGCGAGCCGCGCCCTTGGCGCGATCTATGTCGTTCTCTGCGACTCTCAAGACCGCATGCTGCAGCCGTGCGCCGTCGACGGCCCTCCCGCTGCGTGCGACAACGACACCCGCGAACAGATGTTCCGACCATTCGTGGAGGCGCTGGCAACACACGAGCCGAACGGTGCCGTGCTGGTTGCGCTCGCCCGCCCCGACGGGCTGGAGGTCACCGCCGAAGATCGCGCCTGGCAGCAGGCGGCGATGCGGGTCTGTGCTCGGGCCGGCATCCGGCTGCTCGGCCTGCACGTCGTCACCCGGCACGGCTCGCGAGAGGTACCACCGGGGAACCGTGCAGCCTGAGGCCGCCACGTTGGCTTTCCGGGCCAGTCTGGCGATGCGTCGCCGGGCTGGAAACGTGGCGGCCTCGGGCTGTTCGTCAGGCGGCCTGCGAGGCCGGGAGTTGGGCAGGCTGCAGTGCGATGTCGAGCACTTCTCGTACGTCGCTGGCCAGGTGGATCTCCAGCTCGTCGCGTACCGACTCCGGCACATCGTCCAGGTCGGGTTCGTTGCGCTGCGGGAGCACCACGGTGGTGATCCCGGCCCGGTGGGCGGCGAGCAGCTTCTGCTTCACACCGCCGATCGGGAGCACCCGCCCGGTGAGCGAGACCTCGCCGGTCATCGCCACGTCGGGGCGTACCCGCCGTCCGGACAGCAGCGACGCCAGCGCGGTGGTCATCGTGATGCCCGCGCTCGGGCCGTCCTTCGGCACCGCGCCCGCCGGTACGTGCAGGTGCACGCCGCGGCTGGCCAAGTCGCCGACCGGCAGCTCCAGCTCGACGCCGTGCGAACGCAGGTACGACAGCGCGATCTGCGCCGACTCCTTCATCACGTCGCCGAGCTGGCCGGTGAGCGTGACGCCGGTGGAGCCGGTCTCCTTGTCCGACAGCGACGCCTCCACGAACAGCACCTCTCCCCCGGCACCCGTGACGGCGAGCCCGGTCGCCACCCCGGGCACCCCGGTACGGTCCGCGGTCTCCGGAGTGTGCCTGGGCCGGCCGAGGTAGTCGCGCAGCTCGCCTTCCCCGACCCGCAACGGTGTCTCGGACTCGCCGGTCGCGAGCCGGGCGGCCACCTTGCGCAGGATCCGGCCGACGGAGCGCTCCAGATCGCGTACCCCCGCTTCCCGGGTGTACTGCGCGGCGAGCCGGCGCAGCGCTCCGTCGGTGATGGTGACGTCGTCGCTGGTCAGGCCGGCCCGTTCGAGCTGGCGCGGCAGCAGGTGGTCGGCGGCGATGGTGACCTTCTCGTCCTCGGTGTAGCCGTCGAGGCGTACCAGCTCCATCCGGTCCAGCAGCGGCGCCGGGATCGACTCCAGCACGTTCGCCGTCGCCAGGAACACCACGTCGGAGAGGTCCAGCTCGACCTCCAGGTAGTGGTCCCGGAAGGTGTGGTTCTGCGCCGGGTCGAGCACCTCGAGCAGCGCCGCGGTCGGGTCGCCCCGGTAGTCCGAGCCGAGCTTGTCCACCTCGTCGAGCAGCACCACCGGGTTCATCGACCCGGCCTCCTTGACGGCACGGACGATCCGGCCCGGCAGGGCGCCGACGTAGGTACGCCGGTGACCGCGGATCTCGGCCTCGTCGCGTACGCCGCCGAGGGCGACGCGTACGAACTTGCGGCCCATGGCGCGGGCCACCGACTCGCCGAGCGAGGTCTTGCCCACGCCGGGCGGGCCGACCAGCGCCAGCACCGCGCCGCTGCGGCGGCCGCCCACGACACCCAGACCACGCTCGTTGCGACGCATGCGTACCGCCAGATGCTCGATGATTCTCTCTTTCACGTCATCGAGCCCGGCGTGGTCGGCGTCGAGCACCTCCCGTGCCCCGGCGATGTCGTAGGTGTCTTCGGTACGGGTGTCCCACGGCAGTTCCAGGATCGTGTCCAGCCAGGTGCGGATCCAGCCCACCTCGGGCGACTGCTCGGACGTACGCTCCAACTTGTCCACTTCGGACAGTGCGGCTTCGCGTACCTTCTCGGGGAGTTCGGCGGCCTCCACCCGGGAGCGGTAGTCCTCCTCCTCGGAGCCGGGCTTGCCGTCCAGATCGGCCAGCTCCTTGCGGATCGCGGCGAGCTGCCGGCGCAGCAGGAACTCCCGCTGCTGCTTCTCCATCCCCTCCTGGACATCCTTGTTGATGGTCTCCGCGACATCCAGCTCGGCCAGGTGCTCGCCGGTCCACTCGATCAGCTGCTCCAGCCGGGCGGTCACGTCCGGGTTCTCCAGCAGCGTCAGCTTCTGCTGATCGGTCAGGTAGGGGGCGTACCCGGCCAGGTCGGCGAGGGCGGACGCGCCGGTCACCTGCTGCACCGAGTCGATCAGCTGCCAGGCGCCGCGGCGCTGCAGGATGGTGGTGATCAGGGTCCGGTACTCGCGGGCCAACTCCCGGGTGCGGTCGGTGATCGGGGTTTCGTCGAGCACGGTGGCGTTCACCCACAGCGCCGCGCCGGGGCCGGTCGTACCGGCGCCGATCTTGACGCGGGCGGTGGCGCGTACCACCGCCCCGCGGCCGCCGCCGGGGAAGCGTCCGACCTCCTCGATCACCCCCAGTACGCCGGCCGAGCCGTACGCGCCGTCCAGCCGCGGTACCAGTAGGACCCGGTCGCCGTCGGCGACCTGGGCGGCGTCGATCGCGGCGCGGGACTCCGCGTCGTCCAGCTTCACCGGCACCACCATGCCGGGCAGCACGACCAGGTCATCCAGGGGCAACACGGGCAGATTCAGGGTCTCGCTCATCGGGTCACACCTCTGTTCACAGTTGAGTTACCCCGACTCAACCGCTGGCGGCCGCGGTTTGTTTCCGCTGGTGTTCGCTCTCAGCGATAACCGGCTGTGCCGCCCGTCACCCGCGCGCTGTGACCCGGAGCTGGCGGCGCCCGGGTGGCGGCGCGTGGGGGCCGCGTGCGGGGCGCCGCGTGCGGGGC
>JBOGDF010000347.1:0-5677 GCA_050701635.1 Micromonosporaceae bacterium
TGGCGGCGCTGCGGGCCCGCGCCGACGAGCTGGTCGGCGGGGAGCTGCGGCGGCTGCGGCAGCGGCGGCCGGAGCTCACCGACACCCAGCGGGCCGAGGTGGCGCACACCGTACACAGGATCGTGCAGCGGTTGCTGCACCAGCCGAGCGTACGGGTGCGCGAGCTGGCCAACGAGCCCGGCGGCACCCGGTACGCCCAGGCGCTGCGGGAGCTGTTCGGGCTGGACATGGACGCCACCACCGAGGCGCTGTCCGTGGATCCGGTGGAGGACCAGTGAGCACAAGCCTGCGGCTGGGCACCCGCGGCAGCGCGTTGGCGATGGCACAGGCCACCGACGTGGCGACCCTGGTCGAGAAGGCCACCGGCCGTACGGTCGAGCTGGTCGAGATCGTCACCACCGGCGACCGGTCGTCCGCGCCGGTGGCGCAGCTCGGCGTCGGCGTGTTCGTCTCCGCGCTGCGCGACGCGCTGCTGGCCGGCGAGATCGACATCGCGGTGCACTCGTACAAGGACCTGCCGACCGCGCCCGCCGACGGGCTGACGATCATCGCGGTGCCGGAGCGGGCAGACCCGCGGGACGCGCTGATCGCCCGCGACGGGCTCGCGCTCGCTTCGCTGCCGTCCGGTGCCCGTGTCGGCACCGGCGCGCCCCGCAGGATCGCCCAGCTGTACGCCCTCGGGTACGGCCTGGAGTGCGTACCGCTGCGGGGCAACGTCGACACCCGGCTCCGCAAGGTTGCCGACGGGTCGCTGGACGCGGTGGTGTTGGCGGCCGCCGGGCTGGCCCGGCTGGGGCGCAGCGACGAGGTCACCGAGCTGCTGGACCCGATGCTGATGCTGCCGGCCCCGGCCCAGGGCGCGCTGGCGGTGGAGATCCGCTCCGACGACGCGGCGCTGGCCGAGAGCCTCGCCGCCATCGACCACCCGGCCACCCACGCCGCGGTACGCGCCGAGCGAGCCCTGCTCGCCGCGCTGGAAGCCGGCTGCAGCGCCCCTGTGGGCGCCCTGGCCGAGGTAACCGAAGACCAGGAAATTTACCTGCGCGGTGCCGTGATAGCGGCGGACGGCTCGCACGCCGTACGCCTGTCCGACACCGGTACGCCCTCCGACGCCGAAGCGATCGGCAGGCGGCTCGCCGCCACGCTGCTCGACGCCGGCGCGGATTCACTGTTGGGGAGTAACGAATGACCCGTCGTAAGGCCGTCGGCCGGATCAGCTTCATCGGTGCCGGTCCGGGAGACCCGACCCTGCTCACCAGCCGGGGGTACGAGGCGATCGCCGCCGCGGACCGGTTGGTGCACGATCGCACGCTCCCGGCGCCGCTGCTGGACGCCGCCCGGGACGCCGCCCCGGAGCAGGCCGAATTCGAACCCGCCGAAGGCGCGCCCGGCGACATCGCCAAGGTGCTGCTGTCCGCGGCCCGCTCCGGGCTGCACGCGGTGCGCCTGATCGCGGGTGACGTGTACAGCTTCGGGTCGGTGGTGAAAGAGGTGCAGGCGGTCGCGCGTACCGCGGTGCCCTTCGAGGTGGTGCCGGGGGTGAGCCACGCCGGCGCGGTGACCAGCTACGCCGGGATGCCGCTGAGTGGGGTACGGATCGAGGTCACCGCCGAGGACCTGGTCGAGCTGGACTTCGAGGGGCTGGCCGGCGCGGTGCAGCACTCGGGCCTCACGGTCACCGTCGACTCCGGCGGCCTGGGCACCGTACGCGACGCGCTGCTCGCCGCGGGGGTCGCCGCCGGTACGCCGATCGCGATCACCGGGGACGGCACCGGGGACACCCAGTACACCATCAGCTCCACTGTGGACAGTTTCGTGGAGGCGGCGCTCGGATTCGCCGGCCGGGTGGTGGTCACCGTCGGCTCCGGCGTCAACCTGAAGCCGAAGCTGGGCTGGTGGGAGAACCGCCCGCTGTACGGCTGGAAGGTGCTGGTGCCGCGTACCAAGGAACAGGCCGGTGCGATGAGCGCCCGGCTGCGGGTGCACGGCGCGATCGCCAGCGAGGTGCCGACCATCGCGGTGGAGCCGCCGCGTACCCCGGCCCAGATGGAGCGGGCGATCAAGGGCCTGGTCGACGGCCGGTACGCCTGGGTCGTCTTCACCTCCACCAACGCGGTACGCGCGGTCTGGGAGAAGTTCACCGAGCACGGCCTGGACGCCCGGCACTTCGGCGGCGTCAAGATCGCCTGCATCGGCGAGGCCACCGCCTCGGCGGTACGTGCCTTCGGGATCCAGCCCGAGCTGGTGCCGAGCGGCGAACAGTCCAGCGAGGGGCTGCTTGCCGACTTCGCGCCGCACGACGGGGTGCTCGACCCGGTGAGCCGGGTGCTGCTGCCGCGCGCCGACATCGCCACCGAGACCCTGGCCGCCGGGCTCACGACCAAGGGCTGGGAGGTCGACGACGTCACGGCGTACCGCACCGTACGCGCCGCCCCGCCGCCGGCCGAGATCCGCGACGCCATCAAGAGCGGTGGCTTCGACTCTGTGCTCTTCACCTCGTCGTCGACGGTAAGGAACCTGGTCGGGATCGCGGGCAAGCCGCACGCCCGTACTGTGGTGGCCTGCATCGGGCCGAAGACGGCGGAGACGGCGCGGGAGTTCGGGCTGCGGGTCGACGTACAGCCCGAGCACGCGAGCGTGCCAGACTTGGTCGAGGCGGTCGCGGCGTACGCCGTCGAGCTGCGCGAGAAGCTGGCGGAGATGCCGCCCAAGCAGCGCCGCGGCTCCAAGGTGCAGGGCCCGACAGCACTGCGTTTCAGGTAGCCGTTTCAGGTAGCACAGCGGTTTCGTGAGGAGAAAGGCATGACCTTTCCGGCGGTACGGCCCCGGCGGCTGCGCCGGAGCGCGGCGCTGCGGCGGCTGGTCGAGGAGACCCGCGTACACCCGGCTGATCTGGTGTTGCCGATGTTCGTGCGGGAGGGGCTCACCGAGCCGCGCGAGGTGACCAGCCTGCCCGGCGTGATGCAGCATTCGCGGGAGTCGCTGCGGAAGGCGGCGACCGAGGCGGTGGCGGCCGGCGTCGGTGGGCTGATGATCTTCGGCGTGCCGGCGCGCCGGGACGCGGTCGGCTCCGGCGGCACCGACCCGGACGGCATCCTGAACGTGGCACTGCGCGACCTGTCGTCCGAGCTGGGCGACGCCACGGTGCTGATGAGCGACCTGTGCCTGGACGAATTCACCGACCACGGCCACTGCGGTGTGCTCGCGCCCGACGGCACCGTCGACAACGACAAAACCCTGCAGCGGTACGCCGAGATGGCGGTCGCCCAGGCCTCGGCCGGCGCGCACGTGCTCGGCCCCAGCGGGATGATGGACGGTCAGGTCGGCGCGGTGCGCGCGGCGCTGGACGAGGCCGGGTTCACCGACACGTCGCTGCTGGCGTACTCCGCGAAGTACGCCTCGGCGTTCTACGGCCCGTTCCGCGAGGCGGTGGAGTCGACGCTGCAGGGCGACAGGAAGACGTACCAGCAGGATCCGCCAAACCTGACCGAGGCGCTGCGCGAGGTCTCGCTCGACCTCGCCGAAGGCGCCGACCTGGTGATGGTGAAGCCGGCCGGCCCGTACCTGGATGTGATCCGGGCGGTACGCGAAGCCGTCGACGTTCCGGTCGCGGCGTACCAGGTCTCCGGGGAGTACGCGATGCTGGAAGCCGCCGCCGCGAACGGCTGGGTGGACCGGGAGCGCGCGATCCTGGAGTCGCTGACGTCGATCCGCCGTGCCGGCGCGCAGATCATCCTGACGTACTGGGCGGTCGAGGTCGCCCGTACGCTGCGCCAGCGTTTCTGAGCCGTCCGACAGGAGACTTCCATGGGCAAGATCGCAGCCAACTTCTTCATGTCGCTCGACGGCGTCGTGGAGGCGCCGGACAAGTGGCACTTCCCGTAATTCAACGACCAGATGGGCGCCGCGATCGGCGCGGTGTCCGACAGCCAGGGGTTCCTGATGGGCCGCAAGCTGTACGACGAGTGGTCGGCGTACTGGCCGGAGCAGGGCGACGACGTGCCGTTCGCCTCGCACATCAACAACGTCCCTAAGTACGTGGTGTCGAGCAGCTTGCAGACCGCCGACTGGAACAACACCACTGTGATCAGCGGCGACGTCGCCGCGCAGGTGCGCAAGCTCAAGGAGAGCACCGACGGCAGCATCGAGATGTCGGGCAGCGCCACCACGGTGCGCTGGCTGCTCTCCGAAGGGCTGCTGGACGAGCTGCGGCTCATGGTGCACCCGATCCTGGTCGGCCACGGGCAGCGGGTGTTCGAAGACCCGTCGACCCAGCCGCTGCGGCTGGTGAGCCAGGAGACCTTCGACACCGGCGTGCTCAACCTGACGTACGTCCCCGACTCGCAGTGATCTCTCCGCGCGGGTCGAGCCGGTCGGCCCGGCCCCGCGGCGCGCGTAGGCTCGGCCGAGTAACCGCCGCGCCGCGACGTTGGAGGATCGATGACCCGCTGGACCGCTGCCGACATCCCGCGACTGGACGCCAGGACGGCGGTGGTGACCGGCGCCAACAGCGGCATCGGGCTGATCGCGGCGCGTGAGCTGGCCCGGGCCGGCGCGCGTACCGTCCTGGCGGTCCGCAACCAGGAGAAGGGCGCCGCCGCCGCCGACCAGATCCGCGCCGCCGCCCCGGACGCGGACGTCACGGTCGCTGCCCTGGACCTGGCCGACCTTTCCTCGGTACGCGCATTCGCCACCGACCTGACCGGCGACGTGGACATCCTGGTCAACAACGCCGGCGTGATGGCGATCCCGTACCAGAAGACCGCCGACGGGTTCGAGATGCAGTTCGGCACCAACCACCTCGGGCACTTCGCGCTCACCGGCCTGCTGTTACCACGGGTCAAGGATCGGGTGGTGACCATCAGCAGCGGCGCGCACCGCGGCGGCAAGATCAACTTCGAGGACCTGCAGGGCGAGCGCGGCTACCGCACCTGGGACGCGTACATGCAGTCGAAGCTCGCCAACCTGCTCTTCATGTACGAGCTGCACCGCCGGCTGCAGGCTGCCGGCTCCCCGCTGCGCTCTGTGGCCGCCCACCCCGGGTACGCCGCCACCAACCTGCAGTCCGTCGGCCCCCGGATGCAGAGCAACTGGCTGCTCGCCACGGTCAGCGGCGCGTTCATGAAGGTCGGCAACGTGGCGATCGCGCAGTCCGACGAGAAGGGCGCCCTGCCCACCTTGTACGCCGCCACCGCCGACATCCCCTCCGGCACGTACGTCGGCCCGGACGGCTGGCTGGAGCTGCGCGGCCACCCCACGACCGTGAAGTCCACCCGCGCCGCCCGCGACCCCGAGACCGCCCGCCGCCTCTGGGAGGTCTCCGAAAAGCTCACCGGCGTCACGTACGACCTGTAGCCGGTTGGCCGCGAGGAAAAGCGATTGCCGGGGTACGCGTACCCCGGCATGATCGTCGGCATGTCCAGCCACACCGGGCCCCGACCCGGGTACGGACTCGAGTTGTCGAAGCAGGTCGCCTGACCTGACGGCGGCGCGAGCTTCGTACGCCGCGCCGATGCCGTACCGACAGCAAATCACCAGCCACACCGACCGCCGACCGTCACGGGTACGGCAGGAGCGGTGCGCCGGCGAGGTTGCTTCTTTCAATCCAGCGCCTTCGCCGCCTCTTGTGCTCGCTCCAGGATGGGCGACGCGGTGCCGGGGCATTGTCACCCCCGGC
>JBOGDF010000348.1:0-5638 GCA_050701635.1 Micromonosporaceae bacterium
GCGGGGTGCGGCGGCCGGCCGCGCGCGGCAGCTGCGGGCGGTCGCCGAGCTGCCCCCGCCGGTGGCACAGGTACGGATGCGCGGACTGGTACGCACCGGTGAGTTGGCCGCGCTCGGGGTTGCCACGCCGTACCCCCCGGTGGTGGGGGACTGGGTCGCCGACCCGGACCATTGGGCGGCGCTCCAGGAGCGGCTACGGGCGGTGGTCGACGAGCATGCCAGTCGGCGACCCGAGCTGCCCGGACTCCCGGTGGAGGAGGCGAGGCGGGTGCTGGATCTGCCGGATCCGGTGCTGGTCAACGCGCTCGCCGTGCCGCCGCTCGCCGTGCACGGCGGCCGGGTGGCGCTGACCGGGGCTCGTGACGTACTGCCGGCCCGGCTCCGGACCGCGGTGGACGCGGTGCTGGCGGAGCTCGCCGAAAACCCGTACGCGGCGCCGACCGCGGAGCGGCTGCGGGAGTTGGGGCTCGATGCGAAGGCGTTGGCGGTCGCGGCGCGTACGGGTGCGATCCTGCGGCTGGGGGAGCTGGTGTGCCTGGCACCCGACGCGGTACGCCGGGCTGCCGCCGCGCTGAGGCTGTTGCCGCAGCCGTTCACCGTCGGTGAGGCGCGGGCGGCCCTGGCGACCAGCAGGCGGGTCGTGGTCCCGCTGCTGGAGTGTCTCGACGAACGCGGGTTCACCGAGCGGCTCGACAGCCAGGGGCTGCGCCGCATCACGGACCAGGGCACCGCAACCGGGTGAGCGCGTACCGAGACAGGTGACGCCAAAAGGTGCACGCGCGGTGCCGGTTGTGCGGAGATAATTGACAGTGATCTATGCGTGAAGGAATTTTTCTTCTACCCTGCCAGGGAGTTGCAACATTTTCGTCGATCGGCTGAGGCGCAGCTGGCCCGGCCGTTCTCCCTGAGGAGGGGATCGTGGGACACTTCGCGACGACCGAGATCAGACCCACGTACGTGCCCGAGCGGTACCAGTTCCGGCGGCGCTTCGACGGCGCCGGGGCTGCCGGATTCCGTCGCGATCGCGGCGACCAGTCGACCTTGGTCTACACCCGCGGGCTGGAGCACTCTGACGCGACGAATCCACTGGTGATCCACGCGTCGCCGCGCGCCCGCCAGGAGCTGGACGGCACGGAAGGCCAAGCCGGCAGCCAGGTGGAATTCGGCGTGGACGGCGTGACCGCCGCGTACCACGACGGGATGTGGGAGGTTGACGCCGCAGTCGCCGCCGAGCTTCCGGACGGGGAGACCGCGCTGACGTGGCGTACCGGTGCGGCCCACTCCGTGACGGTCTGGACCTCACACCACACCGTGGCGGTACGGGCGCCGGCGAGTGTCAGCAGGGAACAGCTGGTCGAGGTCGCCCGCTCGCTACCCATCGTGCGGTGAATCCATGCACTGGCAGGCCGTACTGCAGGCGGGCGTCGGCATCGTACTCATCGCTGCGGCGCTGACGAAGACCACCGGCGGCAGCTCGGTGCGTCCGTTCCTCAACGCACTCGGCGTTGCTCCGCAGCTCGGCCGCTTTCTCAACGGGGCGCTCCCGATCGCCGAGGGCGCGTGCGGCGTCGGCCTGCTGCTCTCGATCAGTCCGTGGGCGGCGGCCGGCGCGGTTGTCCTTTCGGCGGGGTTCGCGGTGGCGCTGGTGACGGCGTTGCGGGGAGGCGTGACCGTCGGGTGCCGTTGTTTCGGTTCGCTTGACCGGGGTCAGACCACCTCGGTCACCGCCGCTCGGGCGATCACCCTGGCGCTCGCTGCTCTGGTGCTGCTCGGCGTACAACTCGACAACCCGGCGAGTGGGCGGCTCGATCCGCAGCAGCCGCTGGAGCTCACCGCGACGTTGGGAATGGGCGTGTTGGCGGCCGCGGTCTACCTCACGACGTTCTCGCTGCTGGCCCGGGTTCAGGGCTTCGAGCGCGACCGCGCCCGAGTGCAAGGACAGATCCGAGCGCAACGTACGGCGGAAGGGAAGCTGGAATGAGCGGAATCTTCTGGACGAGCTACGCCCTGCTCTGGGTGCTGGTGGCCGTCCTCGTGGTGGCGGTGTTCGCCCTCTACCACCACTTCGGACAGATGTACGTCAACAGCGACGAGGGACGGGCGAACCAGGGACCGGACAACGGCAAGCCCTACCGGCCGTTGCAGGCCGAGACCCTGGATGGCACCACGATCGCACTGCCGCTCTTCCAGCGGCCGTTCCTCGCGATCTTCACCTCGCCGGACTGCCAGCTGTGTGCGGCGATGCGGGAGGCGCTGGTGACGGTGGCGCAGAACCATCCGGAGACCGCAGTGGTGGTCTTCTGTGCCGGACGCCCGCAGGCGGTACGCGCCTGGGCCGGTCCGCTCGTGGACGTCGCCATGGTGGTGGCCGATCCGAAGGACCGGATCGCGGCGATGTACGGCATCGACGCCACGCCGTTCGGTATCGCGATCGACGCGAACGGAATCGTACGGGCCCGAGGCATCGTCAACGATCTGCAAGGCCTCGAGGGACTGGTCTACGAGGCAAACCCGCTCCCGGTGCTCGAAGAGACCGGCACGCCGGAATGAAGGGGAGAAGTCGATGAAGAGGCTACTTCAGAGCACCGCGATCCGGGTCAACCGCCGGCGTCTGCTCCGGAACACCGCCGCCGCCACGTTCGGCGTACTGGCCGGGGCGGCGGTGGGCGCCGGGCCGGCGTACGCGGGCGGCTGCACCGGGCCGTACGGCACCGGGGCCTGCTACAGCAACAACTGTCCGGGGTGTGTCAACGCGTACCCCCGGCACTGCTGGAAGGTCACCGGGTTCTGCTCTTCCGGCACCGCGTGCTGGAGGTCGTCGGGACACACCTGCTGCGACTGCAAGTGCGACTACGCGGGCAGGAGCTTCTACTGCTACTGCCACCGTTCATGGTGAGACTGCGCGACCTTCGTCGTACCGCGACGGGTAGCGCCACGGCCGGTGCCGTGGCGCTGCCCGTCGGTGCCGCCGCCGGCGTACTGCTGCTCGGCGCCGGTGGCCAGGCGGCGGTGGCGCTGCTGGTGCTGCTGGCCCTGCTCAGCGGTGTGCAGGGGTTGCGTACCGATTGAGGCAACAACGCGGTCCACGTGATCGCGGAGTCCCCAGGTTGGGGGCCGTTGGACAAGCGCACCTGGGTCGGCGGGCTGTTCGCGTACCCGATCGGGCTGCTGGCCGGTGGGCTCGCGATGGGCGCCGCGCTGCGCCTGCTGGGCAGCCTGGTGCCGGGTGCGCTGCCGCTGTGGCCGCTCGCGGTGGTCGCGGTGGCGCTCGCCCTGATCGCGGTACGCGTGATCCCGATACAGCTGAGGGGGAGTCTGTGGCGGGTGCCGCAGTCCTGGTACCGGTTCGGTGCCGTCAGCTACGCCCTCGGGTTCGGGGTCACCATGGGCACCGGCGTGATGACCGCGCTGTCCTCGCCGGGCTACTACCTGCTGCTGATCTGGGGACTGATCGCCGGCGGCTGGGCCACGGTGCTGTCGGTGTTCGCGGCGTTCGCGGTCGGGCGTGCCGCGGCGTTCCTGGTGGTGGCGCTGGTGGCGTACCGGCAGGACCGCAGCGCCGGCGACCTGCTCGACCAGGCCGATGTCCTCGCGGGGCGCCTGGCGCCGGTGGAAGCGGCGGTCCTGGTCGCGCTGGCCGTGCTCTGGGCGCTCGGTTGACCCTCGAATCCAGACACAGGGAGGAAACATGAAAGAGCTGCTGCACCGCACCGCGATCGCCGTCAACCGCCGCCGACTGCTGCGCAACACCGCCGCCGCCGCGTTCGGTGTACTGGCCGGGGCGGCGGTGGGAGGCGGTCCGGCGTACGCGGGCGGCTGCACCGGGCCGTACGGCACCGGCGCCTGCTACAGCAACAACTGCCCGGACTGCCGCAACGCGTACCCCCGGCACTGCTGGAAGGTCACGGGATACTGCGAGACCGGAACGGCGTGCTGGCGCTCTTCCGGTCACACCTGCTGCAAGTGCAAGTGCGACTACGCCGGCCGGGGCTTCTACTGCTACTGCCACCGCTCGTGGTGAGCCGGGGCTGAGACAGCATGGCGGAGGCGGACGGGAATCGAACCCGCCGCGCCGGGATACCCGGCGCCACCGGTTTTGAAGACCGGGAGGGCCACCAGGCACCTGTACGCCTCCGCCGCCGATTCAACCCGAACCGCGGCGGCTACGCCAACGTCGCGGTGACAACCGTTGCCGTGACACCGCGATCCGGCCGGCGGTCACCGCAGTACCAGGACGGAGCCGCCGCGCGGCACGAGCTCGCCGATCACCGGCGCCCCGGGGAGCTCGCCGGCGACCAGCAACCCGCCGGAGGTCTGGGCATCGGCGAGCAGCAGCCGCTCGGCCTCCGGTACGGAGCCGGCGTCGGTGTACGGCTCCACCCACGCCAGGTTGCGCCGGGTGCCGCCGGAGACGTACCCGTCGCGTACCGCCTCGCGCGCACCGTCCAGGTACGGCACCGCGGCGGTGTCGACGACGGCGGTCACCCCGCTGGCGCGGGCCAGCTTGTAGAGATGGCCGAGCAGCCCGAACCCGGTGACGTCGGTGGCGCAGCCGGCGCCGGCGGCGAGCGCGGCCGCGGCGGCGCCGGCGTTCAGCGTCGTCATCGCGTCGATCGCCTGCGCGAACACCTCGCCGGTGGCTTTGTGCCGGGTGTTCAGCACGCCGATCCCGAGCGGTTTGGACAGCGACAGCGGTACGCCGGCCCGCCCGGCATCGAGTCGCAGCAGCCGCTGCGGGTCGGCGATCCCGGTCACCGCCATGCCGTACTTGGGTTCCGGGTCGTCGACGCTGTGGCCGCCGCCCAGATGGCACCGGGCCAGCGCCGCGACCTCCGCCCCGCCGCGCAGCACCTCGGCCGCCAGCTCCAGCGGCAGTACGCCGCGCGGCCAGCCGAGCAGGTTCACCGCCACCAGCGGCTGGCCGCCCATGGCGTACACATCGGACAGCGCGTTGGTCGCCGCGATCCGGCCCCACTGGTAAGGGTCGTCCACCACCGGCGTGAAGAAGTCCGCGGTGGCGATCACCGCGGCGCCGCCCGGGCCGCGTACCACCGCGGCGTCGTCTCCGGTGTCGGCGCCGACCAGCAGGTCACCGCCGGCCGCCGCCGGGAGGGCCGCCACCAGCTGCTCCAGCTCGCCGGGTGGGATCTTGCAGGCACAGCCCCCGCCGTGCGCGTACTGGGTCAGCCGTACCGCCGGTTCGATCCGCATGGGTGCCAACCTAGGCGCGGCCCGGGTCACGGCGCTCGCCCTCGGCACCCTCGCTGGCCAGAATGAACCCAGTCGGTACGGGAGGTGGAGTCGATGGAGGTACGGCGCACGGTGCCGCGTACCGACGCGGTGTTGGCCGATCCGGCGCTGGTGGCCGCGGCGCGGCAGCTCGGGCGTACCGCCGTGAAGGCGGCGGTGGCCGAGGCGCAGGAGCGGGTACGGCGAGGTGAGCTGCTGCCGGCCGAGGTGGTTGACGCGGCCGCGGCGGCGCTGCCGCCCACCGCTGGCGGCCTGCGGCCCGTGATCAACGCGACCGGGGTGATAGTGCACACCAACCTGGGGCGGGCGCCGCTGTCGGCGGCGGCGGTGGCGGCGATCACCGCGGCGAGCGGCTGCACCGACGTCGAGTTCGACCTCGCGTCGGGCC
>JBOGDF010000349.1:0-5584 GCA_050701635.1 Micromonosporaceae bacterium
GCGCTCGGCCGGGCCGTGGGGGAGGAGTCGTGAGTCTGTGTCGGGACCGGGTGGTGATCGTGACCGGGGCCGGGCGGGGGATCGGGAGGGCGCACGCGCTGGCGTTCGCGGCCGAGGGAGCGCGGGTGGTGGTGAACGACGTCGGGGTGGCGGCGGACGGCACCGGCGCGTCGGCGACGCCCGCGCAGCAGGTGGTGGACGAGATCGTCGCGCTCGGCGGCACCGCGACCGCCAACACCGACGACGTAGCCGACTGGTCCGGCGCGGCCCGGCTGATCGCGACCGCGGTCGAGGCGTACGGGCGGCTGGACGTACTGGTCAACAACGCGGGCTTCGTACGGGACCGGATGCTGGTGAACCTGGCCGAGGACGAGTGGGACGCGGTGGTACGCGTACACCTGAAAGGGCACTTCGCACCGCTCCGTCACGCGGCGGCGCACTGGCGGGCGCGCCGCAAGGCCGGGGAGCTGACCCACGCGCGGGTGATCAACACCAGCTCCGGCGCCGGCCTGCTGGGCAGCGTCGGGCAGGCCAACTACAGCGCGGCGAAGGCCGGGATCGCGGCGCTCACCCTGGTCGCCGCGGCCGAGCTGGACCGGTACGGCGTGACCGTGAACGCGATCGCGCCGGCCGCGCGTACCCGGATGACCGAGCGGACCTTCGCCGACGCGATGGCCGCTCCGGCGGACGGGTTCGACGCGATGGCCCCCGAGAACGTCTCGCCGCTGGTGGTCTGGCTCGGCAGCACGGAGTCCGCAGGTGTCACGGGTCGTGTGTTCGAAGTCGACGGCGGCAGAGTCTCGCTCGCCGACGGCTGGCGCCACGGCCCGGTCATCGACAAGGCCGACCGCTGGCACCCCGCCGAACTCGGCCCGGTGGTACGCAAGCTCCTCGCCGACGCCACCCCACCCGACCCGGTCTACGGCGCTTGAAAGACCACGCAGCTTCCACGTCCGGGCATTGTCCAGCCTGCGACCCGGATACCGATTGCCGGGACTGCTGACTGGACAATGCTCAGCGGCGGGCGAGTCAGAGCCGTTCGATGATGGTGGCGGTGGCCATGGCGCCGCCGGCGCACATCGTGATCAGTGCGCGCGTCCCGTCGCGGCGTTCCAGCTCGTGCAGGGCGGTGGTGAGCAGCCGGGCGCCGGTGCTGCCGACCGGGTGGCCGAGCGCGATCGCGCCGCCGTTGACGTTGAGCCGGTCGAGCGGTGCCTGGTGGACCGCGGCCCACGACAGCGGCACCGACGCGAAGGCTTCGTTGACCTCGTACAGGTCGAGGTCGTTGATCGTCATGCCGGTACGGTCCAGCACCAGCGCCGTGGCCGCCACCGGCCCGTCGAGGTGGTAGTACGGCTCCGCGCCGATCAGCGCCTGCGCCACGATCCGGGCCCGCGGCCGTAGTCCGAGGGCCGCCGCGCGCGCGGCCGAGGTGACCAGCACCGCCGCCGCGCCGTCGGAGATCTGGGACGACGTGCCGGCGGTGTGTACGCCGCCGTCGACCACCGGCTTGAGCGCCGCCAGCGCCTCGACGCTCGTTTCCCGGAGGCCCTGGTCGCGGTCAGCCATCTCGGCGCCGACCTTGATCGGCAGCACCTCCCGGGCGAACCGGCCCTCGGCCCATGCGGCGGCCGCCTTCGCCTGGGATGCCGCGCCGAAGCTGTCCACGTCGGACCGGGACAGGCCGCGCCGGGTCGCGATCCGCTCCGCGGCGACGAACTGGTTCGGCAGGTCGATCTCCCACGACTCCGGTCGCGGCAGCCCCACCTCGCCGAGGTTGGAGCGCAGCGGCACCCGGCTCATCGCCTCCACCCCGCACCCGATGCCGGCCTCGATCGCGCCGGCGGCGATCAGACCCGCGATCAGGTGTACGGAGTGCTGCGCCGACCCGCACTGCGCGTCGATCGTCGTACAGCCGGTCTGGTACGGCAGGCCGCTGTGCAGCCACGCCGTACGGGTGACGTTGTTGGACTGCTCGCCGGCCTGGGTGACGCAGCCGCCGATCGCCTGCTCGATCAGCCCCGGATCGATGCCGGCGCGCTCGACCACGCCGCGCTGGGCGGCACCGAGCAGCTCGGCGGGGTGCAGGGCGGACAGCCAGCCGCCGCGTTTCCCGATCGGGGTGCGGACGGCTTCCACGATCACCGGCTCGACCATGCCACCAACCTAGAACGTGTTCTCACACGGAGCAAGGCTCAAAAGGCGGTCGCACGCCGTACCACATAGGGAATTGGCTCTTTTGCGGTCTCCGACAGTGTGCTTCAATCGGCTAGAACCTGTTATCGAGGGAGGGGTGCCGTGGTAGCGCCGATGATCCCCCAAGGCTTCGACTTCACCGATCCGGACCTGTACCAGAAACGCCGGCCGATGGCCGAGTTCGCGGAGTTGCGACGTACCGAACCGGTGTGGTGGAACCCGCAACGGCGCGGCTCCGCCGGCTTCGACGACGACGGTTACTGGGTGGTGACCCGGCACGCCGACGTGAAGGAGGTGTCCCGGGACAGCGAGACCTTCTCGTCGTACGAGAACACCGCGATCGTGCGGTTCCAGGAGGGGATCACCCGGCAGCAGATCGAGCTGCAGCGGTTCATCATGCTCAACATCGACCCGCCGCACCACACCAAGCTGCGCGGCATCGTGACCCGCGGCTTCACGCCTCGGGCGATCAACAGCCTGCGTACGGTGCTCACCGAGCGGGCGCAGCGGATCGTCCGCGCGGCGGCGGCCAAGGACGAGGGCGACTTCGTCACCGACGTGGCGTGCGAGCTGCCGCTGCAGGCGATCGCGGAGCTGCTCGGCGTACCACAGGAGGATCGTCTCAAGATCTTCGAGTGGTCCAACGAGATGATCGCGTACGACGACCCGGAGTGCGAGGTCGAGCCGGAGACCGCCGCCGCCCAGATCCTCGGCTACTTCATGAAGATGGCCGACGATCGCAAGGACAACCCCCGCGACGACATCGTCAGCCAGCTGGTGCACGCCGACGTCGACGGCGGCCACCTCTCCGCGGACGAGTTCGGGTTCTTCGTGATCCTGCTCGCGGTGGCGGGCAACGAGACCACCCGCAACGCGATCACCCACGGCATGATGGCGCTGCTGGCGCACCCGGACCAGTGGGAGCTGTACAAGGAGACCCGTCCGGCGACCGCGGCGGACGAGATCGTACGGTGGGCCACCCCGGTGCACGCGTTCCAGCGCACCGCGATGACCGACACCACGCTCGGCGGGCAGCAGATCAAGGCGGGCCAGCGGCTGGGGCTGTTCTACGCGTCGGCCAACTTCGACACCGAGGTCTTCGACGAGCCGGAGCGGTTCGACGTGACGCGCTCGCCGAATCCGCACCTCGGGTTCGGGGGCTCCGGCGCCCACTTCTGCCTCGGCGCCAACCTGGCCCGGCTGGAGATCGAGATCATCTTCAACGCGATCGCCGACACCCTGCCAAACATCACCCAGACCGGCGAGCCGAGCCGCCTCCGCTCCGGCTGGCTCCACGGCATCAAGGAGCTCCCCGTCCGCTACCACTAGCCCTACCCCCGGGCCCCCCTCCACTTGGGGCCTCGTGTGGTTGCGCAGACCCGTACATTTCGGGCGCGTCAGCGACCATCCGGGGCCCCAAGTGCCTTGCGGGGCGGCGGGGTTAGGGCGCGGCTTTGCGGAGGGTGGCGGCGGCGCGTTCGACTTCCCAGAAGGCGCGGAGGGCCACGATGTGGCCGGTTTCGTTGACGCGGTAGGTGAAGACGCCGTCGGCGTCGATCACCATGCCGCCGGGTAGGTGGCTCGTGATGGTGCCGACGTTCGCCACCTCGTCGCCGCAGGCGTACGAGTCGCGTACCACGAATTCGAACCGCTCCACCATCGCGATCGAGGCGTCCCAGAAGGCCGCGATCGCCTGCTTGCCGTGGTGACCCTTCCCGGCCGTGTCGAACGGGCCGGGGCCGACCGGGTCCTCGAGTACGGCGTCGTCGGCGAACAGCGCCAGCCACTCGTCCTTCGCCCCGCGCGACACCGCGTCGAAGGAGCGCCGGCCCGCGTCCCGCGCCGGATGCGCCGCCTCACTCGCCTGCCAGGTGACCGTCATCGGGGCTCCTTCCAGGAATCGCTCATCGGGGCTCCTTCCGGGAATCGACCAGCCAGAGCGAGAAGAACTGCGATCCTCCGCCGTACGCGTGCCCGACCGCCGTACGCGCCCCGTCCACCTGATGCTCGCCGGCGCGGCCGCGTACCTGCAACGCCGCCTCGGCGAACCGCAGCAGCCCGGACGCGCCGATCGGGTTGGACGAGAGCACCCCGCCGGACGGGTTGACCGGCAGCCGCCCGCCCGGCTCGGTCTCGCCCGCCTCGGTCAGCCGCCACCCGTCGCCGGGCGCCGCGAAGCCGAGATTCTCCAGCCACATCGGCTCGAACCACGAGAACGGTACGTACAGCTCCGCCACGTCGACCTGCGCCAGCGGGTCGGTGATCCCGGCCTGCCGCCACAGCGCCCGCGCCGCCTCGTACCCCGCAGCCGGGTTGACGTGGTCGCGCCCGGCGAACGTGGTCGGCTCGGTACGCATCGCGGTGCCGTGGATCCAGGCTGCGGGTCCGCTCGCCGGCGCCGACGCGATCACCACCGCGCAGGCGCCGTCGGAGGAGGGGCAGGTCTCGTCGTACCGGATCGGGTCCCACAGCATCGGGGAGGCGTGCACGGTGTCGACGGTGGTCTCGGGTTTGCGCAGGTGGGCGTACGGGTTGCGGGCGCCGTTGCGGCGGTCCTTCGCCGCCACCATCGCCCCGACGTGCGCCGGCGCCCCGGACCGCCGGATGTACGACCGTACGTGCGGCGCGAAATACCCACCCGCGCCGGCGCCGACCGGCATCGAGAACGGCACCGGGATCGACAGCGCCCACATCGCGTTCGACTCCGACTGCTTCTCGTACGCCACCGCCAGCACCGTGTCGTGTGCGCCGGCCTGCACCAGGCTCGCCGCCACGATCCCGGTGGACCCGCCCACCGATCCCGCGGTGTGCACCCGCAGCAGCGGCTTGCCGGAGGCGCCGAGCGCGTCGGCGAGCATCAGCTCCGGCATCATCACGCCCTCGAACAGGTCCGGCGCCTTGCCCACCACCACCGCGTCCACGTCGGGCCAGTCCAGCCCGGCGTCGGCCAGGGCCCGCTCGATCGCCTCCCGGCACAGCCCCGCCATCGACACGTCCGTACGCCGCGCCTTGTGGTGCGTCTGGCCGCACCCGACCACCGCCGCCGGCCGCTTCACCGCGACTCCAGCCGGCAGATGAGATTCTGCTGCAGCAGCGGCCCGTTGCTGGCGTGCGCCAGTGTGCGGTTCGCGCGGCCGTCGTGGATGTGCCGTGCGGCCGCGCCGATCCGCCCCAGCCCCGCCGCGAACATCGCGTGACCAGCCAGAACACCGCCGGTCGGATTCACCGCGACGTCGTCACCCAACTCCAGCTCCCGTCGTAGCAACAATTCCTGATGGGTGTACGCGGCGTGCAGCTCCGCGATCTCGGGGTCGGCGAGGTGGCTGGCGCCGGCGCGCGCGGCTCGGGTGGCGCGGGCGGAGGACGTGGCGGCCTCGGCGGCCCGAGC
>JBOGDF010000350.1:0-5573 GCA_050701635.1 Micromonosporaceae bacterium
CGCTCCGCCCGCTCCGCCCGCTCCGCCCGCTCCGCCCGCTCCGCCCGCTCCGCCCGCTCCGCCCGCTCCGCACGCACCGCACCACCCGCCCGCCGCACAGAATGCGCCGACTTCGTCCCCCCGGGAGTCGCTATGACGTTCCGCCCCACCTTGGTAGTCGTATCGGCGCTGGCGCTCGCCGCGTCGATGCTGCCGGTGCTCGCCGCCGCTGGCCCCGCGTACGCCGCGGAAAGCAGCTTCTCCACCTCGTTCGAGGACGGGCAGCGCCAGCCCGACTGGACCGACACCGTGGAGACCGGCGCCAACGGGAAGCCGCGCGCCAACGGGGTACGGGGGCCGACGCCGACCGGGATCGGCGGCAACGAGATGGGCAAGGTGACCAAGGTCGAGGCGAACGGCGAGAACTCCGGGGCCGGCGAGATCGCGACCAACGTGGCCGACGGCGACAAGTTCACCAAGTGGCTGGTGTTCGAGCGCACCGGCTGGCTGAGGTTCACGATGTCGGAGCCGGTGACGATCAAGAAGTACGCGCTCACCTCCGCCAACGACGCGCCCGGCCGGGACCCGAAGGACTGGACCCTCTACGGCTCGGCCGACGGCACCGACTGGACCGCGCTCGACAGCCGCACCAGCCAGGATTTCGAGCAGCGGTTCCAGACCAAGGTGTACGAGTTCAGCAACTCCACCGCGTACTCCCACTTCAAGCTCGACATCACCGCGAACCACGGTGACGGGATCGTGCAGCTGGCCGAAGTCGTGCTCTCCAACGGCGCGCCGTTGCCGCCGCCGGGGCCGACCATGGAGTCGCGGCTGGACTCGGGGCCGACGAGTGCGTACAACGCCCGGGCGCGCACCGGCTTCACCGGCGTACGGTCCGTCCGGTACGCCGGACGCCAGACCAGCGCCAGCCGCGGGTTCTCGTACAACAAGATCCTGGACATCCAGCTCAGGGTGACCGAGCGGACCCAGCTGTCCTACCGGATCTTCCCGGAGTTCATCGACGGCGACCTGAGCTACCCGAGCACCTACGCCGCGATCGACCTGGCGTTCAGCGACGGCAGCTACCTGTCCGGGCTCGGGGCGCGCGACCACCACGGCTACCTGCTCAGCCCGCGCGGCCAGGGGCTGGCGAAGGGGCTCTCCACCAACCAGTGGAACCACATCGGGTCCCGGATCGGCGCCGTGGCGGCCGGCAAAACCATCAAGAGAATTCTCATCGGGTACGACAAGCCTGACGGCCCGACCGACTTCCGGGGCTGGGTCGACGACATCACAATCGACGGCGCGACCAGCGGAAACGTTGACACCAGCCACCCGTCGGAGCTGGCGCTGACCACCCGGGGCACCAACTCCACCGGGGGCTTGTCGCGGGGCAACAACTTCCCCGCGACCGCGGTGCCGCACGGCTTCAACTTCTGGACCCCGGTCACCAACGCCGGCTCCCGCTCCTGGCTGTACGAGTACGCCAAGGCCAACGACGCCGCCAACAAGCCACGGCTGCAGGCATTTTCGGTGAGCCACGAGCCGAGCCCGTGGATGGGGGACCGGCAGACCTTCCAGGTGATGCCGTCGTCCGCCACCGGCGAGCCGACCGCCAACCGCGCCGCCCGGGCGCTGCCCTTCGACCACGGCAACGAGATCGCGCGCCCGTACCACTACGGGGTCGGCTTCGACAACGGAGACCGGGTCGACCTGGCGCCGACCGACCACGCCGCGATCATGCGGTTCAGCTTCCCGAACGGCAACCCGACGCTGGTCTTCGACAACGTCAGCAACGCCGGCGGCCTCACCCTCGACGCGGACAACGGCGTGGTGACCGGCTTCAGTGACGTACGCAGCGGACTGTCCACCGGCGCCGGGCGGCTCTTCGTGTACGGCGTGGTCGACCGCCCGGTGGCGTCCTCGGGCCGGCTCTCCAACGGCGGCGGGGCGAACGTCGGCGGCTACTTCCGGTTCGCCCCCGGCGACACCACTGTGAACCTGCGGATCGCCACCTCGCTGATCAGCGTCGACCAGGCCCGCCACAACCTCTCGCTGGAGCTGCCGTCCGGCACCAGCTTCGACTCCGTGAAAGCCACCGCACAGGCCCTCTGGGACGCGAAGCTGCGGCAGATCGAGGTCGAGGGAGCGAGCCGGGACCAGCTGGTCACGCTCTACTCCAACCTCTACCGGCTGCACCTCTACCCGAACAGCGGCTTCGAGAACACCGGCACCGCCGGGTCGCCGCGCTACCGGTACGCCTCCCCGGTCTCGCCCAAGGTCGGCCCCGACACCCCGACCGAGACCGGCTCGAAGGTCGTCGACGGGAAGACGTACGTCAACAACGGCTTCTGGGACACCTACCGGACGGCGTGGCCGGCGTACTCGTTCTTCACGCCGGGGCTGGCCGGGGAGCTGGTGGACGGCTTCGTGCAGCAGTACCGCGACGGCGGCTGGATCTCCCGCTGGTCGTCCCCCGGGTACGCCGACCTGATGGTCGGCACCAGCTCCGACGTGGCGTTCGCGGACGCGTACCTCAAGGGGGTGCCGGGGATCGACGTCGCCTCGGCGTACGACGCGGCGCTGCGCAACGGCGGCGCCCGCCCACCGTCCCGCAACGTCGGCCGCAAGGGCATGGAGACCGCGCCCTTCCTCGGCTACACCTCCACCGCGACGAGTGAAGGCTTCTCGTGGTCGATGGACGGCTACATCAACGACTTCGGCATCGCGAACATGTCGAAGGCGCTGTACGACAAGGCCGGCCCCGACGACCCCCGCAAGCAGGAGTACCTCGACAACTACCGCTACTACCTGAACCGGGCCCGCAACTACGTCACCCTGTACGACCCGAAGGTCAACTTCTTCCAGGGCCGCGACGGCAACGGGGTCTGGCGGGAGTCGCCGGAGACGTACGACCCGCGGGTCTGGGGCGGCGACTACACCGAGACCAACGGCTGGAACATGGCGTTCTCGGTGCCGCAGGACGGCGAAGGACTCTGCGGGGTGTACGGCGGCCGTACCGAGCTGGCGGAGAAGCTGGACCGGTTCTTCGCCACCCCCGAGACCGCCACGTTCCCCGGGCACTACGGCGGCACCATCCACGAGATGCTGGAGGCGCGGGACGTACGGATGGGCCAGTACGGCCACTCCAACCAGCCGTCACACCACATCCCGTACATGTACAACTACGCCGGCCAACCCTCGAAGACCCAGGCGGCGGTACGCGAGGCGCTCGACCGGCTCTACCTCGGCTCCGAGATCGGCCAGGGGTACGCCGGCGACGAGGACAACGGCGAGATGTCGGCGTGGTGGCTGTTCAGCGCGCTCGGCTTCTACCCCCTCGCGGTCGGCAGCCCGTCGTACGCGATCGGCTCCCCGCTGTTCCGGAAGGCGACCGTACACCTGGAGAACGGCAAGGACCTGGTCGTCAACGCCCCCAACAACAACCCCTCGAATGTGTACGTGAAGTCCCTGTCGGTGAACGGCAGGCCGTGGTCGTCCACCGCGCTGCCGCACAGCGTGCTCGCCGCCGGCGGCACCCTCGACTTCACGATGTCGGCGACGCCGACCACCTGGGGCACCGGCCCCGACGCGGCACCGCCGTCGCTGACCCCGCGCGGCCAGGCGCCGCAGACCTGGCGGGACTCGCTGGATGACGCCGGCGCTTCGTTCGGCGGCCCCGCCGCGTTGGCTGACAACACGTCCACCAGCTACGCGGAGGTGTCGGGCGCGATCACGGCGAGGTTGCCGCAGCCGCGGGCGGTGCAGCTCTACACGCTCACCGGCGGCGCGGCCGCGGCGGCGCCCACCGGGTGGGAGCTGCAGGGCTCGTCGGACGGGGAGCACTGGGTGACGCTGGATCGGCGTACCGGTGAGGAGTTCGCCTTCGACAACTACACCCGCGGGTTCAGCGTGGCGGCGCCGGCGGCGTACGTCCACTACCGGCTGGTGTTCGACGGCGGCGGCACCCTCGCGGAGATCGAGCTGCTCGGTACGCTGCGCGGCGTCGAAGAGGGCCAGCATCCGACGAAGGCGGAAGCCGACGCGAGCCGTCCCAAGCCCGGCCCGTCCGGCCCGATCGACCGAAACTACGGCTGACCGATGCTGGGGCGCCAGTGGTCTGGCGCCCCAGCTCACAGGTCGATGATCGGCCACTCACTCGGCAGGATCTGCGTGATCAGCTTCCGCTCCGAGGTCATGATCGGCACGACCGCGTACTCGGACGCGGTAACCACGAGGTTGGCTAGATCCATCCGGCCGAGCGTGTTGCTGAAGCCTCCCAGGAACGGGGCCATGTCCTGTTCCACCGGCGTGACATGGACGTGGCCGAGGCCCTGAAAGACGTCCAACAGGTCTGCCTGACCCGGAGCCTGGCGGTATGCCTCCGCTAGACAGAGGACCGGTACTAGCACGCTTCGGTTCGAATCCGCGGTGCGAGCAACGGTCAGGCCGACGCGCAGGGCACCGTGGGCGTAGGCGAGCAATGAGCTGGTGTCGAGGAGTAGCCCCGGTCGTCGCCTCACGAGCGATGTGCCGTGATGTCGGCCTTCAGTGCCTCCACCTTGCGCACCATCTCTCGCCGCATCTCGGGAGTGATGCTCGCCTCGAGCCTCTTCATCTCCTCGTCGACCTTCGCGATGTCTTCGTCGGTGACGTTGATGCCGACGGCGCGTAGCTGTTCCCGGACCTGCTCGCTGAGCATGCGTCTGCGAATCGCCTCCGCGACGTAGGCCGAGGCGTTCCTCTCGTACTCCAATCGCTCCGCCACGTCGTCGGGGAGGCTGACGGTGATCTTCTTGGTCATACTCAGTAGGCTACGGGGTCATACCTGAGTGGACAAGCATCATGACGGCGTGGCGTCCGACGTTCGTTCGTGGCGGCGGGCCTTGCGGCGGGAGCGGCGGTTCCACAGCCACCAGCCGCCGAGCGCGATCACCACCAGGCCGACCAGCACCAGGATCGGCAGCAGGATCGCGACGATCGACATCACCACGCTGGTGATGTCCTCGCCGGTGCTGACCACCGGTGCGGCGGTGCCACCCGACGCGATGTTCGCCACCGGCCGTACGGTGACTTTCAGGCCGTGCACCAGCAGCGCGATCAGCGCGCCGACCACCAGCGGCACCCAGGTCGGCTGGTCGGTGGCGAGCGACGGGTCCGGCACGGTGAGGGTAGGCGCGCCGGCGGTGGCGCCGAACGCGAGCCCGCCGGCGGTGGGTCGTACCACGGTGCCGAGCACGTCGTTGATGTGGTCGACCACGGGGATCTTGTCCGCCACGACCTCGACCACCAGCAGCACGGCGAGCACCAGCAGCACCCAGCCGTTCTGCAGCCACTGCCACTGCGGCGGCAGGTTGATCCAGTCGGTGTACCGGCTCAGTACGCCGACCGCCAGCAACGGGATGTACGCGTTGAGCCCCGCCGCAGCGGCCAACCCGCTGCCGGTGAGCGCCTCGAGCATGGCAGCCTCCTACCGCCGCACCGGTGCGGCGCCTGTGCCCATGATCGCACCAAACGGCGATGTCGACCGCTCACCGCGCGAAGCCGCCCCGGTCGCGGAACGACCGCGTGGCCGGCGGCGGCTGGCCGGTCAC
>JBOGDF010000351.1:0-5567 GCA_050701635.1 Micromonosporaceae bacterium
GGTTCGGGGACTTTGATCCGCACTCGCCGCGCCTGTTGTCCGCGTCGCGGGTGACAGACCCGCCGTTGTGCCGGCCGAGCCGCAGCATCGGGGCCAGGCGGGCGCGTAGCTCCTCGGTCAGTGGTGGCGCGGAGGCGGCGAGGCGTTGGATGGCGGCTTCGATGCGGGGATCGGTGAGACAGCGGGCCATCGCCAGGGTCCCGCGTTCGCTGCGGCCGGCTGGGGTCGCATGGTGCGGCGGGGAGCCGCGCCGCCGTTGACGTGGCACCGTGCGCGGTAGCCGGCTGTCGCCCACCTGTTCCCGGAGCGGCTTGGGGCGGGTCATGGCGCTGCCCCTGGGCGCGGCAGGCACGCCAGTGGTAGGCGGGTGTCGTGACCGGCGGGCAGCCACACCGCGTCGGCCGGGTTGGTGGTGTGGTCACTGGTCATGGTGGCGACCACCAGCTCCGGCTCGGCCCCGGTCGCGGTGATGGCGGGGTGGTCGCCTAGGCGGCGGTGCAGGCTGGTTTCCTGCCGGGTGGTCTGCATGCGGATCAGCACCGGGTGCGGCACCGGCGCGTGGCCATCGCTCGACGGCAAGCGGTGGTGGGAGGGCGGCCCATGATGCCGAGCGCGCCGACTCACACTCCGGCGTTCGGGCCGAATGGCACACATAGATCAATTGACATGCCTGCGGCGCTCGTTCACGATGAGCGACGCCGTCGTCACCCGAAGTCCACAAAGGAGGTGAGCACAAATGTCGGAGCAGAAGAGCACCGAGGCGCGCGTCGCGACCTCGGCAGACTCGGCCAGGCGCAGTGAGTTCAAGTGGAGCGCCAACAGCCGCCGAGGGGCGATCAACATCGTCCGAACCGGACAGTCCAGTCCGGTCTTCATGCAGGCGAACAACTGACAAGTCCGGCGCGGGGGCGCGAGGCCGTGTCCCCGCGCCGCTCACGCCGAAGGGTTCCTCTAATGATCGAATACGCCCTATCACCCCTGGTGAAGGTCTCACGACTCGACAGCGAAGGTCGCGCCACACTGCGCACTGGGAGCGGCGACGAGCGGGCGCATCTCGCGTTGGATGGGGACGCTGCCCAGCCCTTGATCGAGTGGCTACTCGGGTGCAACAAGGCGGCTGACCTGTCCACCCTCGTGGGCAGCCTGCGAGACTGCGCCGGGCTTGACGAGTCCGACGCCCGCGACCTGGTCGACAACATGATCTCAGTGGGCGTCCTCACGGATGCGGCGACCGACAACCGGCAGCGCGAGCAGATCACGCGCTGGGGACAGCTCGGCTGGCGGGACGCCGCCGATTTCCACCTGGCCACCTACGGCCTGCGATTCGTCCCGGACGAGGTCGACGGAATCACGTACGCGGACTACTTCGGCGCCATGGTGGAGGACACCGAGTCGGCAGGCGAGCAGCCGCCGGCCTACGTGCCGGCGGCCGGGCAACGACTTGCCCTCGGTGCCGCCGACAGCGCGGTTCTGACGCTCGATGACGTGCTCAGTGTCGCCGAGCCCATCAACCGGTTTGACGGGCCACCCGTACGCGGACAGGAACTTGTATCACCGCTCCGGCAGGGGTTCGGGGCGCAGCGCACCGTGGGAGGCATGCTCGGCGAGCACCAACTACGAAGCTTCCCGTCAGGTGGCGCACGGCATCCGTTCGAGCTGTACCTCGTGTCCAAGGGAATCGATGACGTGCCGGTTGGCGTGTACCGCTTCGACCCCGTCGAAGGCGACCTGTACGCCGTGCCCGGTCACGGAGACGCGGCCGAGATCGACACGGCCTGCTTCGGCAAGGGCGGGATTCGTAGCGCGAGCGCCGTGCTGGTTCTCACCTGCCGCTGGCTGCGCCATAGCTGGAAGTACCGCTACGCCCGTTCGTACCGGATGCTGCTGCTGGAAGCGGGCCACGCGGTGCAGGCCATCTACCTCGCGATGATCCGGCACGGCGTTCAGGTCTATCACTGCCCGTCGATTCACGACAGCGTGATCCGGGCGATCCTCGCCATCGATGACGACTGCACGGAAGGCCCGGTGTACGCGCTCGGCCCCGGACACGGAGGAGTTCGCTGATGTCGCAAGACACTCTGTACCTGGCCAAGAACGTCTGCGTAAGGCCGCATCACGACGACCCGTCCACCTTCGAAATCGCATGGGGTGAGGGTCGCCGCCGGGAGTCCTTTGTCACCGCGTCGGCCGCACTCGCCTCCGCGTTGGCGACCGCCCCGTCCGAGGCGCCGTGTGACCACGAGGTGAAGCGGCTGGCGGGCGTCCTGGACATGGAGGCTGCGGACGCGGAGGAGCTGGTGGCCGGTCTGCGCGACTACGGCCTGTACCGAACCGAGCCGGACGACCTGACCGCCGCCGAGGAACGGTGGCTCGACGTCGCATGGGCCGACGCTCTCGACCTACACACGGCTACGCGCGACTCCATCTGGGTGCACGACTACTCGGGCAACCCGAAGGTCATGACGCGGTACTTCGTGGACCGCAACGTGCAGCCAGAAACGCCGCCGCCACCGCGCTACCCGGTTCCGTCCGGCGAGACGGTGCAACTGCCGCCGGTCAAGCCGCTGTCTGAACAGTTCGACGCCGTCCAGGCGCGGCGGCGTACCGGCCGCAACTTCCGGAACGCCACGCTGGACCTGGCCGATGTCGCCACGATCCTGGAACTGGACCTTCGCGCCGCGCTGGCCGGCCGACGCCCCCGAGTACCACGCCACACAGACGTACAGCCGGGGGGCGCCGTTCGTGGCATACGCACTCTTCGCCGGGGAGGGCGCTCCCGCGCAGGTGCGCCGCGATTTCGCCGCGTACCAGTACGACCCGATCGGCAGGCAGTTGGTATACCGGAAGTCGGCTGAGGTCGCGGCGTGGTCGGAGCTGTTGTGGCGGCAGGACTACGCGGACGGGGCGCCGATGCTGCTGGTGGTGTGTGGAAGCAGTTCATGTGGAAGTACCGCATCGCCCGCGCCTACCGGTTCGCGTTCGTCGAGTGCGGTGCTTTCATGCAGACCGCGCTGACCGTCGCCACCGGGCTTGGGGTGAGCGCGTTCCAGACACCCGCGATCGATGACGCCGCCTTCTGCGATCTGCTCGGTGTCGAGGACGTCGACCTCGGCCCGATCTACATGGCGGCGTTCGGGCGTACCGGGTCCCGGCGGTAGCGGTGCCAGCCGCCCTCGCCGGTGTCGACCGCGCCGGGTTCTATCAACGTTCCCGCCCGCCGTACGCGCCGGACATCCTGAAGCTCGTGGCCGATCGTCGGCCGGAGGGCGGCCTTGGCGTCGTCGCTGACATTGGGTGCGGCACCGGACTCTCCACGGCCCCGTTCTTGGGCATCGCCGAGCACGTGGTCGGAGTTGAGCCGGACGCCGGTATGCGAGCGATGGCCGCCGAGCGGCTGTCCGGCACAGGCGTTGAGATTGTCGACGGCTCAGCAGAGTCGACCGGGTTGCCAGACAGCTCGGTCGATCTGCTGGTCGCCGCGTCCTGCTTCGAGTGGTTCGACCACCGAAGAGCGGCACGGGAGTTCCGGCGGGTGCTGCGCCCGACTGGTCGGATTCTGTTGATGTGGAACCACCGCGTGGTCATCGACTGCGCGACGTACGAATGGGATCGCCTGTGGCATCGTCATATGGGACCGCACCTGGGACCGGAACCCTGGGACATCGAGAACCTGATGGTGCCAGCCTTCCTGCGCCCGACTGCCCGGTTTCGTCGTACGGAGCGGCACCGGTACGACCGCACCCGGCTATGCCAGTTCGCCCTCTCCTCGGGGTACGCGCCGGGCGAGTCGCAGCCCCGCCGACGACAGGCGCTGCTGAGGGCGATCACCGCGTTCCACGCCAAACACGCCCACGACGGCGATGTGTCGTTGGTATTCGAGACGACGGCGACCCTCGGAGCGCTCCCGCCCCTCGGGGCCGTCATGATGGGTAACTACACGGCGAGCGGGAAGTGAGCGAATGTAACATCCTCGCTGCGCCATTCCCTGAACACGCCATCGGAGGATCTTGCATGTACGAGCCGCTGGAGACCGGTGTGGATCTCCCCGCTCTCGACCGGGAGATGCTCGACGTCTGGCGTGAAACGGACCCGTTCGGGCGCAGCCTGGCGCAGACCGCCGATGGTCCGCAGTGGAACTTCTACGAGGGACCACCAACCGCCAATGGCATGCCCGGCATCCACCACGTCGAGGCTCGCGCGTTCAAGGACGCCTTCCCGCGCTTCAAGACCATGAAGGGATTCCACGTACCGCGACGGGCCGGCTGGGACTGCCACGGACTGCCGGTCGAGCTGGAAGTGGAGAAAGCCCTCGGGCTAGAGAGCAAGCAGGACATCGAGCGGTTCGGCATCGCCGAGTTCAACGCCCGTTGCCGGGAGTCGGTCCTCGCCTACGTCGGTGCCTGGGAACGCATGAGCGAACGCATGGGCTACTGGGTCGACTTCGCCAACGCGTACAAGACTATGGAGCCGGCCTATATCGAGAGCCTGTGGTGGGCGCTCAAGCAGATCCACGACCGTGGCCTGCTGGTGCAGGACCACCGCGTCGCGCCGTACTGCCCTCGGTGCCAGACCGCGCTGTCCAGCCACGAGCTGGGACAGCCCGGTGTCTACACCGACATCGTCAGCCCCTCGGCGTACGTGCGGTTCCCGGTGACCACGGGAGAGTGGGCCAGTACGGCTGACCTGCTGGTGTGGACGACCACGCCGTGGACGCTGGTGAGCAACACCGCCGTAGCCGTACACCCCGACGTGACGTACGTCCTCGCCCGTCACCCGGACCACGAACGCGCCATCGTGGTTGCTGAGCCACTGCTCGATGCCGTACTTGGCGACGGGTGGCAGCCAGTTGAGCGCCGCGCCGGCCGGGAGCTGGAGCGCATCGGCTACAGCCGCCCGTTCGAGTTGATCGACGTGCCCGACGCCCACTACGTGGTGGTGGCCGACTTCGTCACCACCGAGGACGGCACCGGGCTGGTGCACCTCGCGCCCGCGTTCGGCGCCGACGACCTCGCGGCCTGCCGCCGCTACGGTCTGCCCGTAGTCAACCCGATCAACCGGCAGGGCCACTTCGACAACGCGGTTCCACTGGTGGGCGACCACCTGTTCAAGGACGCCGACGAGACCCTCGTGGCCGACCTGCGCAACCGGGGCCTGCTCTACCGCCACCAGCCCTACAGCCACGCCTACCCGCACTGCTGGCGCTGCCACCAGGCGCTGCTGTACTACGCGATGCCCTCCTGGTACATCCGCACCACCGCGATCAAAGACGACCTGGTCGCCCAGAACGAGAAGACCAACTGGCACCCCGCCGGGATCAAGCACGGCCGATACGGGGACTGGCTTACCAACAACGTCGACTGGGCGTTGTCGCGCAGCCGCTACTGGGGCACTCCGCTGCCGATCTGGCGCTGCCCGGACAAGCACACCGTCTGTGTCGGCTCGCTAGCCACATTTTCCGCACAACGATGAGCTGAGCGTCGTCGAGATCGCGCCGCCAGGTGGTTGCCGTGCTGGCGCGCTTCTCCTTGTACGGCACGAGATTCTGGCGTCTGCGACCTGGTGTGTTG
>JBOGDF010000352.1:0-5549 GCA_050701635.1 Micromonosporaceae bacterium
CCCCCGCAGAGCGCGCCGCCGGCACCGTCCGGCACGGAGCGCCCGACCGACCCGGACACGGTGCTCACCGCGGTACGCGAGCTGCCCGGCGTACGCGGCGCGGAGCTGGTCGGCGAACCGGGCCGGCAGCAGGTGCTGCGACTCGACCTGGTGGCCTCAGTGGACCCGCACACGGTCGGACTGCAGGCCGCTGACCTGCTGCGGGACCGGCTCGGCGTACACGCGGCGGTACGCGCGCGTACCCAGCCCGACAGCGAGACCCCGCCCCGCAGCCGGCGCCGCGACGAACGGCAGTCCCGGCGCGCCGGCGAGCCGGGCGTCGCGGTGTCGGTGGAGCAGGTGCAGGTGGTCACCGCGGGCCTGGAGGCCGCGGTTGAGGTGGGGCTGGCCGTCGAGGGGGTACGGGTCGCCGGCCGGGCGTCCGGGCCCGCGCTGGACTGGCATGTGCTGCGGGCCGCCGTCACCGCCACCACGGAAGCGCTCGGCATGCTGCTGGCCGGGCGCGGCCGGCTCGCGCTGGAGTACGCCGAACTGGTCACCGCCGGCCCCTCGCGGGTCGCGGTGGTGTCGCTGTTGCTGCTGTCCGGCTCCGGCACCGAGCGGGTCGCCGGGGCCGCCCCGGTGACCGGCGAGGCGCCTGACGCCGCGGTACAGGCCACCATCGCCGCGATCCGGCACCGGCTGCCCGACCTGCTGAGCGACGCCGGAATCGGCCGCTGACGGCCGCCAGCCAGCTCGCCCCACCACGCCAGGATCGGCCGCGGACCGCCCCGAGGCGAGCGATGCCGTGGGCGTCCGGCCGGCGGTGCCGTGGGCGTCCGGATTGCGACACGCGGCGGTCACTAAGCGTAGATAAGCACGGCGCCGGGCACACTTGAGGCGTGAAGCGCGCGCAGCTGGCACCCGATACCGCCGTACCGCAGCGTGACCAGCTGCACCCGCCGTGGCCCGGACGGGCGGTGCTGCTCGACGGGCGTACCAGCTATCTGCGCCACACCCCGGCGACCGCCCCGGACGCCGAACCCGCCCTGTACGTGCACGGGCTGGGCGGCTCGTCGGCCAACTGGACCGACCTCGCCGACCTGCTCTCCGACCGTCTCGACGGGCACGCCGTCGACCTGCCGGGCTTCGGTCGCAGCGAGCCCGCCCGGCGCTACACCCTCGCCGCGATGGCCGACCGGGTGGTACGCGTGATCGAGCACCTCGGCCGCGGACCGGTGCACCTGTTCGGCAACTCGTTGGGCGGCGCGGTGTCGGTCAGGGTCGCCGCCGCCCGGCCCGATCTGGTGCGCAGCCTGACCCTGATCTCGCCGGCGATGCCGTTCATGGACCCGCGCCGGTCGGCGCAGGGGCGGTTCGTGCCGATGCTGCTGATCCCGCGGGTGGAGCGGCTGGCGGCGCGGCGGCTCGCCGACATGGACGGCGAGAGCCTGGCCAGCCAGGTGATCGACATCTGCTGGGCGCGTCCCGGCGACCTGCACCCGCAGCGCCGCGCGGAGGCGATCGAGGAGGCCGGCCGCCGGATCAGCGTTCCGTGGTACGCCGACGCCTATGTCCGTACCTTCCGCGGCCTGGTGACCAGTTTCCTGCGGGCGTACCTGCCGGGGGCGGGGTCGCTGTGGCGGCTGGCGCAGAACGTGACCGCGCCGACGCTGGTGATCTGGGGTCGCCAGGATCGGCTGGTCGACATCGGGTTGGCGCCCCGGGTGGCGGGCGCGATCCCGGACAGCCGGCTGCTGATCATCGACAAAGTGGGCCACGTCGCGCAGATGGAGCAGCCGCGGCCGGTGGCGCGCGCCGTACTGGCGCTGCTGGAAGAGGTCGCGGCCGGGACCGCGACCGGCGTCGCGACGATAATCGACGCCGGGGCTGCGACCGGCGACGTCGCAGTAAGCGACAGCCCTGCCACCGCCGCGGTACGCGCCGCGATAGCGGATTCCGCCGCGCGGGGCGCCTGACCAGCTTGTTCGTACGGCCGTGACCAGGGTCGCGGTGCGCAGGAGCAGGCCGCGTCCGGGTCCGGTGCGTGGCAAGCTGTACTCCGATGAGCCCACCGGATCCGCGGCCGACGCGCCCCACCCGCCTGGAGCGGAAGGTGGTCGCGCGGCGCCGGATGGTGCGGCGCCGACGCCGTACGGCGGTGTTCTCGCTGTTGCTGGTGACGGCGCTGGTCGCCGGCTTCGACTTCGCCCGGGGCGGGATCACCGACCCGACCGACGTACGTGCGCAGGCCACCCGTAGCGCGCCGGCGGCGCCCCCGAGCAGCGCGCCGGCCTCGGCCAGCCCGTCGCCGTCGCCGTCGAAATCGCAGCGGCCGAGCGTGCCGTACAGCGGGTCGGGGAAGTTCGACACCGCCGGCGGTCAGAGCGACCTGGTGGGGCGGGGCGGTGCCACGTTGCGGTACCGGGTCCAGGTCGAGCAGGGGATCGGGCAGGACCCCGGAGAGTTCGCCGGGTACGTGGACAGCACGCTCGCCGACAACCGGAGCTGGATCGCCGGCGGGGACGTACGGTTCCAGCGCGCCGCCTCGGGGCCGTACGACTTCACCGTCTACCTGGCCACCCCGACCACTACCGACCGGCTGTGCGCTCCGCTGCCCACCAGCGGCTACACCTCGTGCCGGCAGGGCGACAACGTGGTGGTCAACCTGGCCCGCTGGGTGTTGGGCGTACCGCATTGGGACGGCGACCTGGAGAGCTACCGCCGGTACGTGGTCAACCACGAGGTGGGGCACCGGCTCGGCCACGGGCACGAGCTGTGCTCGGGACAGGGCGATCCCGCGCCGGTGATGCAGCAGCAGACCCTCAAGCTGGCCGGCTGCACGGGCAACGCCTGGCCGTACGTGGACGGCAAGCTCCACACCGGCCCGCCCGGGCAATATTCCTGATCGTGCGCGTGGCCGACCTCACCCGCGGTTTCCCACCGGAGCGCGCAAGAATGGTGACAACCGCATGAGTCGTACGAAAGGCAGCATCGTGTCACTGCCACCGCTGGTCGAGCCAGCAGCCGAGTTGACCGTCGACGAGGTACGCCGCTACTCGCGACACCTGATCATCCCGGACGTCGGGGTGGAAGGTCAGAAGCGACTCAAGAACGCCAAGGTGCTGTGCGTGGGCGCCGGTGGGCTCGGCTCGCCCGCGTTGATGTACCTGGCCGCGGCCGGGGTGGGCACGCTCGGCGTGATCGACTTCGACGTGGTGGACGAGTCCAACCTGCAGCGCCAGATCATCCACGGCGTCTCCGACATCGGCCGCTCCAAGGCGGAGTCGGCGGCGGCGAGCATCGCGGAGATCAACCCGCTGGTGCAGGTCGTGATCCACAACGAGGCGCTCTCCAACGACAACGTGATGGAGATCTTCGGCCAGTACGACCTGATCGTGGACGGCACCGACAACTTCGCCACCCGCTACATGGTCAACGACGCCGCGGTGCTGCTCGGCAAGCCGTACGTGTGGGGCTCGATCTACCGGTTCGACGGTCAGGCGAGCGTGTTCTGGGCCGAGCACGGCCCCTGCTACCGCTGCCTCTACCCGGAGCCGCCGCCGCCCGGCATGGTGCCCTCGTGCGCCGAGGGTGGCGTGCTCGGTGTGCTGTGCGCCAGCATCGGCTCGATCCAGGTGAACGAGGCGATCAAGCTGCTCGCCGGCTTCGGTGACCCGCTGCTCGGGCGGCTCATGGTGTACGACGCGCTGGAGATGTCGTACCGCACGATCAAGGTCCGCAAAGACCCGCAGTGCGCGGTCTGCGGCGAGAATCCCACCGTCACCGAGCTGATCGACTACGACGACTTCTGCGGCGCCATCTCCACCGACGCGGCCGAGGCCACCCAGGGCGCCACCATCACCGCGCCCGAGCTCAAGGAGTGGATGGACGCCGGCAAGGACTTCTACCTGGTCGACGTCCGCGAGCCGGCCGAGTACGAGATCGTGAAGATCCCAGGCGCGACGCTGATCCCGAAGGGCGACATTCTCTCCGGTGAGGCGCTGGCGCGGCTGCCGCAGGACAAGCAGCTGGTACTGCACTGCAAGACCGGCGTACGGTCCGCCGAGGCGCTCGCCGCGGTGAAGGCCGCCGGCTTCCGGGACGCGGTGCACGTACAGGGTGGCGTGGTCGCGTGGGTGAAGCAGGTCGACCCCTCGCTCCCGGTGTACTGACGGTGGCGGCGTGGCCGACGAGGAGTACGTCGAGGCGGTGCTGTCCCTGGTGGAGCGGATCCCGCCCGGGCGCGTGATGTCGTACGGGGCGGTCGCCGCCTGGGTACGCGAGCTCACCGGGCGCGGCTCCGCTCGTTCCGTCGGCAACGTGATGGCCAGGTACGGCGGCCCGGTGCCGTGGCATCGGGTGGTCGCCGCCGACGGCCGGCTGCAGCCGGGCCACGAGATCGAGTCCCGCCAGCGCCACGTCGCCGAAGCCACCCCACTGCGCGGCGACAAGGTCGACATGCCCCACGCCGCCTGGCACCCGGCGTAGCCTGCTGCCCGTACCACCAAGATCGCGGTCTCGGGAACGGATCGGCTGTTCCGGCGGCCGATTCGTACCCGAAACAGCGATCTTGAAAGTCGGCGGCGGGGCTACAGCAGCAGGCCGATGCCGCCGCGGCGGAGGTCGCCGCCGGCGCCGTCCGGGCCGACCGCGCTGACGCCGCCGAAGTAGTGGTTGAGGCTCTCCCAGCGGTGGATCGGGTAGCCGGCCTTCGCCAGCGCCGCCAGCTCGTCGTCGGGTACGCCGGGCTCGGTGTGCACCACGCCGTCGTACACGTGGAATCGGGGTTTGGCGATCGCCGGCTCCGGGGGCAGCTTGTCCACCAGCACCCCGACCAGGGTGTGCAGCAGGGCGGTACGGATCCGGGACGCGCCGGCGGCACCGGCGGCCAGCCGCAGCAACCCGTTCTCGGTGACGACCAGCGGGCACATCATGCTCGACATCCGGTCGCCGGGCGCCAGCGGCCCGTGGAGCAGCTCCTCTTCGCCCAACATCGAATTCAGGTGTACGCCGAGCCCCGGCAACCAGACCCCGGCGCCGAGCCCGAGCGTGGTGGTGACCACGCAGGCGTCGCCGTCGGAGTCGACCACGCAGATGTTGGTGGTGTCGCCGACCCGGTGCCGGGACACGTCGCGCAGCGCGTCGGCCAGGTGCACCGCGCGTTCCGGCGGCGACCGCTCGGCCAGCGGCGGCACCGCGGCGATGGTCTCGATGGTGCGGTTGAGGTCGGTGCGCCCGTACACCTGGCAGCCGGCGAACTCGGCCGACGTGGCCGGCACCGCCAGCACCCGGTACGCCGCCAGATCGGTGTCGCAGAGCGCGCCGCCGGTGTGGCGTACCGCCGTGACGAGCGACTCGGCGAGCGCGCCGGTGTAGAAGCTGGCGGGGCCGTGGTCGGCGAGCAGCGCCAGCGCCTGGTCCATGCCGGGGTGGTAGAGCAGGTCGCCGCCGCCGAGCAGCCGGCCGTCCGGGGCGTAGATGGTGGCGCCGTCGCCGCGCAGCATCACCGGGGCCAGCGAGACCAGAGTGCGGGCCTGCGCCTCCGGCAGCGCCGAGCCGTGCCGCGC
>JBOGDF010000353.1:0-5549 GCA_050701635.1 Micromonosporaceae bacterium
GGCCGAGACCGTGGCGGCGCTCGGACCCCGCGTCGGGCGTCCTTGGCGGGTGGAGCACGCCGACGCCGCCGCGGCCGCCCTGATGACCCTCGCCGGGAGCTGACCGTACGGGAGTTGTCGCAGGTCACGCCGCTGCGACGGGCGATCCGCGGGTAGTCGCACGTAGCCTCGAAGCGGACCTTCACCATCGACCCCGACGGGATCTCCTGACTTCGATGACGCAGCTCGACACGCCCAGCGCGCGCCGGCGGATGCGGCTGGCCCGCACCGCCTGGGCGAAGCTGCGGGCACAGGCCAGCCGGCGCGCCGCCGGCCCGTACGCCGTCGAGGAGGAGCCGGAGGATCCGGCCACGTACCGCGGGATGGAGCTGGCGTTGCGGGTCGGCGAGCTGCTGCTGGCCAGCGGCGAGGCCACCGAGACCGTCGGCGAGGCGATGCGCAGTCTGTCCGTGGCGTACGGGCTGCCGCGTTCGGAGGCGACCGTCACCTTCACCGCGATCTCGCTGTCCTGCCAGCCCGGCGGCGGCGCCGCGCCGATCACCGGCGAGCGGGTGGTACGCCGCCGCTCCCCCGACTACTCCCGGCTGGTCGCCACCCACCAGCTGATCGAGCACGCGGCGCTCGGGCTGCTCGACCTGGACGAGGCGTTCGAGCGGCTGCACACCATCAAGCACGGCCCGTCCCGGTATCCGGGCTGGCTGGTCGCGCTCTCGCTGCCGTTGCTGGCGGCCTCGGCGAGCGTGCTGGCCGGCGGCGGCGCGCTGGTGGCGGGGCTGGCGTTCCTGTCCACCGTGCTGGCCGAGCGCACCACCGCGCTGCTGGCCCGCCGCGGTATCGCCGAGTTCTACCAGTACGCCGCCGCCGCGACGATCGGCTCCGCGACCGGGATCGGGCTGATCGCCAGCGGGATCTCGCTGCCCGCCTCCGCCGTGACCACCGGGGCGATCATGGCGCTGCTGCCCGGCCGGCCGCTGGTGGCCAGCGTGCAGGACGGCATCACCGGGGCGTACGTGAGCTCCGCCGCCCGCCTCCTCGAGGTCTTCTACACCGTCGCCGCGATCGTCTCCGGAGTCGGACTCAGCGTGTACGCCGCCACCCGGCTCGGCGTCACCATGCCGCTCGGCTCGCTGCCGTCCACCGAGCTGTCGTCGGGTCCGGCGCAGCTGCTCGGCGCGGTCGGGATCTCGGTGACGTTCGCGATGTCGCTGCTGGCGCCGCTGGGTGCGGTGTTCACCTCCGCGATCGGCGGCGGGCTGATCTGGCTGACGTACGTGCTGCTGCGTACCCACGAGGTGCCGCCGGTGATGGCCGCGGGCGTGGCCGCCGCGCTGGTCGGGCTGCTGGCGCACCTGTTCGCGCGGCTGCAGCGCAGCCCGGCCCTGCCGTACGTGGTCCCGGTGATCGGGCCGCTGCTGCCCGGCACGCTGCTCTACCGCGGCCTGCTGGAGCTGAACCTGGGCGAGGTCAACGAGGGGTTGCTCAACCTGTCGCAGGCGATCGCGGTGGCGTTGGCGCTCGCCGTCGGGATCAGCGTCGGCGGCGAACTGGTACGCACCCTGCGCGGCAACGGCACCGTCGGCACCAGCCCCGCGAACCGGCCGGCCGCACGGCGTACCCGCGGCTACTGAGTTCCTTTGTTGCACTTTTGCGTGACACTTGTTAGACGCCTGGCTATCCTCGACATATGGCGAGAACGATTGGCTTCCGGCCGACCGAGGAAGACGAAAGGATCATCCAGGCCGCGACGCGGGGCGATGAACGCACCAGTGACGTGATCCGCCGTGCCCTGCGCCTGCTCGAGCGCGAGGTGTGGCTCAGCCGGGCGCGCCAGGATGCCGAGCGACTGTCAGCCGAAGACCTCGGCGGCGAGCAGGACGCCTGGTGATCCGGGGAGCGGTCTACCGGGTCGACCTGGGCGACGCGAGACGCGGCCACGAACAGCGCGGCCGGCGGTACGGCTTGGTCTTGAGCCCCAGTGACATGCCCTGGAGCGTCGCCACGATCATCCCCAGCTCCCGCAGCGCCCAGCCGGCGATCTTCCGGCCCGAGCTGGAGATCGACGGCGTCCCCACCCGCTTCCTCGTCGACCAGCTGCGCACCATTGACGTGACTTTCATCAGCGGCGACCCGGTCCACTATCTCGATCGCGACGAGCTGACCGAGGTCGAGCACGCCGTGACGCGCTACCTCGGTCTGTAAGTCACTGGAGCCGCGCCCGGTCGCCGAGTCGGCTTGGTGGCTGAACGTGGTACGACTGGGAGCATGCTGTCCACCGTCGCCAGCTGGCTGGCCGACTCCGGCGCCGTGACCGTGCTGACCGGCGCCGGGATATCCACCGACTCCGGGATCCCCGATTTCCGCGGCCCGTCCGGTGTCTGGACCCGCGATCCCGAGGCGGCGAAGCTGGTCACCCTGGACGCGTACGTCTCCGACCCCGGCGTACGCCGCCGCGCCTGGCTCTCCCGGCGCGACCACCCCGCCTGGCAGGCGACGCCGAACGCCGGCCACCGCGCGCTGGCCACCCTGGAGCGGGCCGGCCGGCTCCGGGCGCTCGTCACGCAGAACATCGACGGGCTGCACCAACGGGCCGGCTCGACCTCCGTGATCGAGCTGCACGGCACCATCCACGACGTGGTCTGCCTGAGCTGCGGGGATCGCCACCCGATGCGTCAGGCGCTGGACCGGGTCGCCGCCGGCGAGCCCGACCCCGCCTGTGTCCACTGTGGAGGCATCCTGAAGTCGGCCACGATCTCGTTCGGCCAGGCGCTGGATCCCGCCGTGCTGCGGCAGGCCATGGCGGCGTCCTCCGGCTGCGACGTGTTCCTAGCGGTCGGCACGTCCCTCACGGTCCAGCCGGCCGCCGGCCTGGTGGAGCTCGCGGCCCGCGCCGGCGCCCGCGTCGTGATCGTCAATGCCCAACCCACCCCGTACGACCAGATCGCCACCGCCGTGATCACCGACCCCATCAGCGACGTCCTCCCCACCCTCACCGCCGCAACCTGAACGGTTCGCGAGGCAGTGTCCACTGTGCAGTCGCGGGAACCGATATCCCGACCGCACAGTGGACACTGCCTCGCCAGGCTCTACGCGGGGGCGGATTCTGTGGTGGTGGCGAAGGTAAGGGCGTCGACCAGGGCGACCCAGGAGGCTTCCACGACGTTCTCGTGTACGCCGACCGTGGTCCACTCGCGCTGCTTGTCCGACGACTCCACGAGCACCCGCGTGATGGCGCCGGTGCCGTGGGAGCCTTCCAGAATCCGTACCTTGTAGTCGATCAGCTCCACGTTGGCGAGGACCGGGTAGTGGCGTACCAGGGCCTGGCGGAGCGCGGAGTCCAGCGCGTTGACCGGGCCGTTGCCCTCGGCGGTGGCGATCACGCGCTGGCCGCGGACGCGTACCTTCACCGTGGCCTCGCTGACCACGGCGCCGTCTTCCCGGTGCTCCACGATCACCCGGTAGGACTCCAGCGTAAACGGCCGGGTCACCCCGCCGTTCAGCTCGCCGCGTACCAACAGCTCGAAGGAGGCGTCGGCGGCCTCGAACGACCAGCCGGCCGCCTCCAGGTCCTTCACCTGGGAGGTGACCCGCGACAGCGCTTCCGGGTGTCCGGCCAGGTCCACGCCGAGCTCACGACTCTTCAGCTCGACGCTGGCCCGGCCGGCCATTTCGGTCACCAGGATGCGCATCTCGTTACCGACGGTGGCCGGGTCCACGTGGTTGTAGAGCTCCGGGTCCACCTTGATCGCGCTCGCATGCAGCCCCGCCTTGTGAGCGAATGCCGAGTGCCCGACGTAAGCCTGGTGGGTGTCGGGTGCGAGGTTCGCGATCTCTGCGATGGCGTGCGACACGCGCGCCATCTGTTCCAGGCAGCCGTCCGGTAGGACGGGCATGCCCAGCTTGAGGGCGAGGTTGCCGATCACCGTGAAGATGTCGGCGTTGCCGGGCCGCTCGCCGTACCCGTTGGCCGTCCCCTGTACGTGCATCACGCCGGCCTGCACCGCGGCGATCGTGTTCGCCACCGCGCAGCCGGTGTCGTTCTGTGCGTGCATCCCCAGCCGCGGGGCCTCGACACCGGCCGCCGCGAGCCGTTCCCGCAGCTCGGTGACGGTCTCCCCGACCCAGCTCGGCAGCATCCCGCCGTTGGTGTCGCACAGCACGACTACGTCCGCGCCCGCCTCGAAGCCGGTACGCACCACCTCTGTGGCGTAGTCCGGGTCGACCCGGAAGCCGTCGAAGAAGTGTTCGCAGTCCAGGAACACCCGGCGGCCCTGGGCGACGCCGTACCGCACGGTGTCGGCCACCATCGCCAGGTTCTCCTGGTACGACGTCCGCAGCGCCTTCTTCACGTGCCGTACGTCGGACTTGGCGACCAGGCAGAGCACCGGCGCGCCGGAGTCGACCAGCGCGCGTACCTGCGGATCGTCGGAGACCGCGACGCCGGCCTTGCGGGTGGCGCCGAAGGCGACGAGCTGCGCATGCTTCAACGGCAGCTCAGTCTGGGCGCGGCGGAAGAACTCGGTGTCTTTCGGCATCGCGCCGGGCCAGCCACCCTCGATGAAGCGGACGCCCACCTCGTCCAGCAGCCGGGCCACCGCGAGCTTGTCGGTGACCGAGTAGGTGATCCCCTCGCGCTGTGCCCCGTCGCGCAGCGTGGTGTCGAAGACGTGGAACTCGTCGGTGGTCATGGTGCGGGTCCTTCCGCGGGCAGCAGGGTCGAGGCTGGCTGGAATCAGTCGGGGCTGGGTTCGGAAAACAAGAAGACCCCCCGCTGATCGCGGGAGGTCTGCGCACACGTGTGAAGCTACGTGCGCGCTAGGTGCGAATAATCAGGCCGCTGACGAGCAGCCGGAAACGTCGTGTCACGAGCCGAAGCCTACCCGATCGCTCACGATTCGGAAGCCACTCCCGAAATACGGGAAACCTCGCCCGGCTTCGCACCGCCCGGCGCCCCCGGCTGCGCACCGGCCTCCGCGGCACTCACCGCACCGGTCAGGAGCGGCCTGCGGCGCCGGCCCAGCCACATCGACAGGCCCAGCGTGCCCACCCAGAGCCCGACCGCGCAGGCCGCCGACACCCAGAACGCGGCGCTGCCGGGACGGCTCGAGCTGGCCCCGAGGTACGCGTACACCACGGTGGTGGGGAGCATGCCGAGCACCGTCCCCAGCAGGTACGCGCCGAGCGCTACCCCGCTGGTGCCGAAGGCGTAGCTGGTGAGCCCGAAGGGCGCGATCGGCAACAGCCGTACGGTCACCACGCCGAGCAGCCCGCGATTGCTGAGCCAGCCGTCCAGCCGCGCCAGCCGGCGCTGTACGGCCACGAAGTCCCGCCCCAGCCAGCGCCCCAGCCCGAACGCGACCAGCGCCCCGGCGGTGGCGCCGAGCACGACGTACGCCGCCCCCGTGACCGGCCCGAACACCAGCCCCGCGACGGCGGCCAGGAAGGTACGCGGCACCAGCCCCACCACCAGCACCGCCGCGGCCACCACCGCGACCACCGGCGCCGGCACGCCCGTACTGCCCACCGCGGCGGCGAGCACACCTGGGGCTGGC
>JBOGDF010000354.1:0-5536 GCA_050701635.1 Micromonosporaceae bacterium
TCACCGAGCCGCGCGCATGAGTCTAACGGCCGTAGGCCGAAACCGGGACGCTCAGGAACCTCCACCTTGTGCCGCCTTGAGGAGCAGGCCCAGGCCGATGATGCAGGCGAGCCAGAGAATGCCCACCAGCACCGTGTAGCGGTCGAGGTTGCGCTCGGCCACGGACGAGCCCGCGAGGCTGGACGACACGCCGCCGCCGAACATGCTCGACAGGCCGCCGCCCTTGCCCCGGTGCAGCAGGATCAGCAACACCAGCAGGACGCTGGTCACGCCGAGCCCGCCGGTCAGGATGTACGCGAACATCTCGTGGTGGTCCTCTCAGATAGCCGCAGCGACCCCAAAGGATAGCCGCCATCGCCGGTCGCCGCGCGGCAGGGCTCGCGCGGTGTCAGCCTACGCCCAGCGTGCACAGGTCGACACCGAGCAACGCGGGGTGCAGGTAGCTGCCGCGTACGCCGCTGCCGAGCATCTGCAGCGAACGGTCGTACACGATCGGTACCACCAGCGCCTTCTCGGAGATCTTGCGGTCCAGCGCGCCCCACAGCTGGTACTGCCGGCTCAGGTCGGCCTCGGCGTTCGCCTCGTCGATCAACTTGTTCAGCTCGGCGTCGTTGACCAGCGAGTAGTTGACGTTGCCCCCGTCGGCGATCGCGCGCCCGTCGAACAGCGCCGGGATCGTGCCGGAGCCGTTCGGGAAGTCCGGCACCCAGCCGGCCAGCACCAGGTCGTGCTGCTTCGCCGGCATGCTCACCACGTCGAAGAACTTGTCCTTCGGGATCGGGTGCTTGACGATCTCGATCCCGATCCGCCGGTACGAATCCTGGATCACGTCCGCCACCTGCTCGTACAGCGGGGTGTTCATGAAGTCGAGGGTGAGCTTGGTCGGGCAGTCCTTGCCCTCCATCAGCTTCAGCGCCTTGACCCGGTCGCCGTCCGGCCTGGCGTTGCTGCCGTACACGTCGAAGTCCTGGTGCGCCTTCATGGTCGGCGGCAGCATGGTGGCGGCGTAGTCCCCGTACGGGGAGCCGCCCAGCGCGGTGCGTACCGCCCGCTTGTTGAAGCCGTGCACCAGCGCCTGCCGGCACGCCAGATCGGTGACCTTGCGGGTGTTGATCGCCAGATACCGTACGCCCGACGTGGTGCCGGTGACGGTACGCCCGGACAGCCGGGCATCGTTGATCACCTGCTGTACGAACCGCGGCGGCACCTTGGTGTCGAGCATGACCGCGTTCTTGTACTCGTCCCGGTCGGCGATCATGTCGTACGTCATCCGGTCGGCGTTGAGCCCGAAGCGGACCACGATCTTGTCGGGGTACTGCTTGCGCGCCGGGTCGGTACGGCCGTCCCAATGCGGGTTGCGCTCCAGCATCAGCTGCATCCGCTTGTCGGCGCCGGGGGCGTACGAGGTCACCCGGTACGGGCCGTTGGAGAACGGCTTGCGGTCATAGGCGTCACGCGTGTCCTTCGCCGCCCGGGCCGGCGCGAACACGGGCAGCGCCGCCACGTAGCTGAAGTCGCCCACCGCCCGGCTGAGATGGAACTCGACGGTACGTTGATCCACGCACCGGATCGAGTCGAGTCCTTCGCCGTGGTTGTTGCCGTCCAGGTACGGCCCGCGGTAGCCCTTGGCGCCCCGCAGGTACGCCTTCGGGTAGATCGACGCTCCCCCGTCGATCTCAGCCGCGAAGCTGCGTTCGACTCCGTGCTTGATGTCCAGACAGGTGACCGGCGAGCCGTCCTCCCACTTCACCCCGGGCTTGAGGGTGAACTGCCAGACGGTGTTGCGCTCGGTGGGGCGGCCCAGGTCGGTGGCCAGGTCCGGCACCAGCTCGCTGCCCTGACTGCCCGGCGCCGGACGGTACGTGGTCAGGGTGCGCGCGAACAGCCGCGTGACGTTCGTGGCGGGCACGTAGTACGTACGCTGCGGATCGATGTGCGGGAAGTCCTCGCCCTCGACCAGCACGTACAGGGTGCCGCCGGGGGCGGGCGGAGCGGCCACCTCGGCGTGCAGCTTCGGGCTGGCGGTGCAGCCCGCTACGGCGAGGCCGGCGACCAGCAGGCCGACCATCAGATGACGCAGGTTCCGTAGCGGCATGCGGCATACCCTATGCAGTGATCCGGGGGTACGGGTACCACTCGCACCCGTTGTCACGGGCGCTTGTCACGGGCGCCTTCGCCGTGGCGCTACTTGGTGACGAAGTGTTCCCGGTAGCAGCAGATCAACGCGAACTCGTCCGGGTCCAGGCTGGCGCCGCCCACCAGGGCACCGTCGATGTCCCGCTCGGCCATGATGCTGGCGATGTTGCCGCTCTTCACCGAGCCGCCGTACAGGATCCGGACCTTCTCGGCGGCTTCGGCGCCGTACCGCTCCGCCAGCCGGGCACGCAGCGCACCGATCACTTCCTGGGCGTCGGCGGGCGTTGCCGTCTTGCCGGTGCCGATCGCCCACACCGGCTCGTACGCGATCACCACCGTGTCGGGTTGCTTGATCCCGGCGAGCGCGGCGTCGAGCTGGGCCACCGTGTGCGGTACGTGCTCACCCGCCTCGCGTACCTCCAGCCCTTCGCCGACGCACAGGATCGGGGTGATCTCGTGCTTCAGGGCGGCCTTCACCTTCGCGTTGACCAGCGCGTCGTCCTCGCGGTGGTACTGCCGGCGCTCGGAGTGGCCGACCACCACGTACGAGCAGCCCAGCTTCGCCAGCATCTCCCCCGAGATGTCCCCGGTGTAGGCGCCCTTCTGGTACGGCGAGAGGTCCTGCGCGCCGTACCCGAGCAGCAGCTTGTCGCCGTCGATCAGGGTCTGCACGCTACGCAGCGACGTGAACGGCGGCAGCACCGCCACGTCCACGAACTCCAGGTGCTTCTCGGTGAGCGTGAACGCCAGCCGCTGCACCAGGTGGATCGCCTCGAAGTGGCTCAGGTGCATCTTCCAGTTGCCGGCGATCAGGGGTCGCCGCTCGGACTTCTTCGCCATTACGCCTCCAGGGCGGCCAGACCCGGCAGGGTCTTGCCCTCCAGATACTCCAGCGACGCGCCGCCGCCGGTCGAGATGTGTCCGAACGCCGCCTCGTCCAGGCCGAGCGCGCGTACCGCCGCCGCGGAGTCGCCGCCGCCGACCACCGAAAGCCCCTCGATCGCCGAGACCGCCTCCGCGACGCCCTTGGTGCCGGCCGCGAACGGCGCCACCTCGAACACGCCCATCGGGCCGTTCCAGAACACCGTGGCGGCGCCGTCGAGGTGGCGCGCGAAGGCGGCCACCGACTCGGGACCGATGTCCAGGCCCTTGTACCCGGCCTGGATGCCGTCGGCCGGCACCACCCGGGTCTGCGCGTCGTCGGCGATCTCCTGCGCCACCACCACGTCGGTGGGCAGCACGATCTTGTCGCCGGCCTGCGCCAGCAACCCCTTGCAGGTCTCGATCTGGTCGGCTTCCAGCAGCGAGTCGCCCACCTGGTGGCCCTGCGCGGCGAGCAGCGTGAAGCACATCCCGCCGCCGATCAGCAGCCGGTCCACCTGCGGCAGCAGGTTGTCGATCACCGCCAGCTTGTCGGAGACCTTCGCGCCGCCGAGCACCACCACGTACGGGCGTTTCGGGTCGGTGGTGAGCTGCCGCAGCACCTCGACCTCGCGCAGCACCAGCCCGCCGGCATACGAGGGGCACAGTGCGGCAACGTCATACACGGAGGCGTGCTTGCGGTGTACGGCGCCGAACGCGTCGTCCACGTACGCGTCGGCGAAGCCCGCCAGCTGCTCGGCGAACGCTCTCCGCGCGGCGTCGTCCTTGCTGGTCTCCCCGGGGTGGAACCGCAGGTTCTCCAGCAGCGCGACCTGCCCGTCGCCGAGCCCGCCGGCGATCCGCTGCGCGGACTCACCGACCGTGTCGGTCGCGAACGCCACCTCGTCGCCCAGCAGTGCGCTGAGCCGGGCCGCCACCGGCGCCAGCGAGTACGCCGGCTCGGGCGCCCCCTTCGGCCGGCCCAGGTGCGCACACACCACCACCCGGGCGCCGCCGTCGCGCAGCGCCGTCAACGTCGGCAGCACCGCCCGGATCCGCCCGTCGTCCGTGATCGCGGTGCCGTCCAGCGGGACGTTCAGGTCGGCGCGTACCAGCACGCGCCGACCCTTCACGCCCTCGGCGAGAAGATCGTCGAGGGTACGCATGTCACGCCCCGACCAGCGCCACCAGGTCGACGAGGCGGTTGGAGTAGCCCCACTCGTTGTCGTACCAGCCGACGATCTTGACCTGGTCGCCGATCACCTTGGTGAGCCCGGAGTCGAAGATGCACGACGCCGGGTCGGTGACGATGTCAGCCGACACGATCGGGTCCTCGGTGTAGGTCAGGATGCCCTTCAGCGGACCGTCCGCCGCCGCCTTCATCGCCGCGTTGACCTCTTCCACCGAGGTGTCGCGGGAGACCGTGACGGTCAGGTCGGTGGCCGAGCCGGTCGGGATCGGGACCCGCAGCGCGTACCCGTCGAGCTTGCCCTTGAGGTCCGGCAGCACCAGGCCGATCGCCTTCGCCGCACCGGTGGAGGTGGGCACGATGTTGATCGCGGCGGCGCGCGCCCGGCGCAGGTCGGAGTGCGGGCCGTCCTGCAGGTTCTGGTCCTGGGTGTACGCGTGGATCGTGGTCATCAGGCCACGCTCGATGGTGAACGTGTCGTGCAGCACCTTCGCCATCGGCGCCAGGCAGTTGGTGGTGCAGGACGCGTTGGAGACGATGGTGTGCTTCGCCGCGTCGTACTGGTCGTCGTTGACGCCGAGCACGATGGTGAGGTCCTCGTTCTTCGCGGGCGCCGAGATGATCACCTTCTTGGCGCCGCCGTCGACGTGGGCCTTCGCCTTGGTGGCGTCGGTGAAGAACCCGGTGGACTCGATCACCACGTCGGCGCCGACGTCGCCCCACGGCAGCTTGCCGGGGTCGCGCTCGGCGAAGCCCTTGATCGACTTGCCGTTGACGGTGATCTCGTCGGCGGTCGCCTTCACCTCGTACGGCAGCCGGCCCAGGATCGAGTCGTACTTCAGCAGATGCGCGATCGTCGCCGTGTCGCCGAGGTCGTTGAACGCCACCAGCTCGATATCCGCGTCGCGGGCCAGCGCCGCGCGGAAGAAGTTACGGCCGATCCGGCCGAAGCCGTTGATCCCTACCCGGATGGTCACGTCGAGCCCTTCTTTCGTGGACTGTCCGCTGGTGCGCGGACGACTGCCTCTCGGCCCCGTCGCCGATCACCAGCGACCCTACCCAAGCCACGACCGTCCGGCTCGGAGAGGGCGGCGCCCGTCCCATGGAACTGACGGGTAACTACTGGGCGAGCATCTCCGGGGTGACGGCGGATTCGGTGTCGGGCAGGCCCAGCTCCTGGGCGCGCTTGTCGGCCAGCGCCAGCAGGCGGCGGATCCGGCCCGCGATCGCGTCCTTGGTCAGCGGCGGGCTGGCCAGCGAGCCCAGCTCCTCCAGCGAGGCCTGCTTGTGCTCGACCCGCAGCCGGCCGGCGGCGGCCAGGTGCTCGGGGGCGTCGCCCAGTATCTCCAG
>JBOGDF010000355.1:0-5519 GCA_050701635.1 Micromonosporaceae bacterium
GGTGCGCTGGACCGGCGTACTGCTGTTCGGGCTGGCCACCATCGCCGGGCAGCTGGTCGGAGCTGTCGTGCTCGACCTGGTGGTGCCCGCGGAGGGCGCCCCGCTGCAGCAGGCGACCCTGATCGGCGCCGCGCTCACCCTGGTCGCGGTCGGGATCGCCGCGCTGCCGGGCGGCGCGCTGCGCGGCCGGTCGACAGCGCTCAGCCGACGCGGCTGATGACGTCGCTGCCGTACGCCGAGAGCGTCTTGTCCTTCTGGTCGTGCATCAGGTAGATCGAGAAGTTGTCCACGCCCAGCTCGCGTAGCTGCTGCAGCCGGTCGACATGCGCGGACGCCGGCCCGAGCAGGCAGAACCGGTCCACGATCGCGTCCGGTACGAAGTCCGTCGACGGATTGCCCGCCTTGCCGTGGTGCCTGTAGTCATACCCCTTGCGTCCCTCGATGTAGTCAACCAGCGCATGTGGCACCGGACCATCCTTGCCGTACCGGGCCACCAGGTCCGCGACGTGGTTGCCCACCATCCCGCCGAACCAGCGCAGCTGCTCGCGCTGGTGCGGCAGGTCCTCTCCCACGTACGCGGGCGCGGCGACGCAGATGGTCAGCTTCGACGGATCCCGTCCGGCCGTCGTCGCGGCCGCCCGCACCGACTCGATCGTCCACTTGGCGATGTCGGGGTCGGCGGTCTGCAGGATGAAGCCGTCGGCCCGCTCCCCCACCAGCTTCAGCGCCTTCGGCCCGTACGCCGCCATCCAGATCTCGAGCTGGCCGTCGCGTACCCACGGAATCTTGATCGTGGTGCCGTTCATGCTGGCCTCGCGGCCCTCGGCGAGGTCCTTGATCACCTTCATCGCCTCGCCCAGGTACGCCAGCGTGGCGGGCTTGTTGCCGATAACCCGGTTGGCGGAGTCGCCGCGCCCGATGCCGCAGACCGTACGGTTGCCGTACATCTCGTTGAGAGTGGCGAACAGCGACGCGGTGACCGACCAGTCCCGGGTCGACGGGTTGGTCACCATGGGCCCGACGCGCAGCGTCTTCGTGGCGGCGAGCACCTGTGAATAGATCACGAACGGCTCCTGCCACAGCACACAGGAGTCGAAGGTCCAGCCGTACGAGAAGCCGCAGTCCTCCGCTGCCTTCAGCCCGGCGATCACGGCCCGCGCCGGCGGGTCGGTCTGCAACACCACACCGAAGTCCATCTGATCTCCCGAGTCAGAGCAGGTACTGGCTGAGCCCGCGCTCCAGGAACCGACCGTGCGACGTCGTGCCCTGGAACGTGTCGTCTCCGATCACGACGCGCCCCCGCGACAGCACGGTGGAGACCTTGCCGGTGATCTGCAGCCCCTCGTACGCCGAGTAGTCGACGTTCATGTGATGAGTCTGCGCGGACAGCGTCTGGGTCGCTGTCGGGTCGTAGACCACGATGTCGGCGTCCGAGCCGGGCGCGATCACGCCCTTGCGCGGATACAGCCCGAACATCCGGGCCGGCGTGGTGGCGCTGACCTCCACCCAGCGGGCGAGCGAGATCTCGCCGCTCACCACGCCCTGGTGCAGCAGGTCCATCCGGTGCTCCACGCCCGGCAACCCGTTGGGGATCTTGGAGAAGTCGCCGCGCCCCATCTCCTTCTGGTCCTTGAAGCAGAACGGGCAGTGGTCGGTGGAGACCACCGACAGGTCGTTGGTACGCAGCCCGCGCCACAGCGTGTCCTGCTCCTCGGCGGGGCGTACCGGTGGCGAGCAGACGTACTTGGAGCCTTCGAAGTCCGGCTCGCGCATGTTCTCCAGCGACAGGTAGAGGTATTGCGGGCAGGTCTCGGCGAACATGTTCTGCCCGGCGTCGCGCGCTGTCCGTACCGCGGCCAGCGCCGGCTCCGAGGACAGGTGCACGATGTAGAGCGGCGCCCCGGTGACCTTCGCCAGTACGCCCGCCCGGTGCGTCGCCTCGCCTTCCAGCTCCGCCGGCCGGGTCAGCCCGTGATACACCGGGTCGGTACGCCCGGCAGCCAGCGCCTGGGCCACCAGCTGGTCGATCGCGATCCCGTTCTCGGCGTGCATCATGATCAGCGAGCCGTTCTCGGCGGCGCGCTGCATCGCCAGCAGGATCTCCCCGTCGGTGGCGTAGAAGACCCCCGGGTACGCCATGAACATCTTGAAGCTGTTCACCCCGGCTTCCACGCACGCGTCCATCTCCTTGAGCGTGCCCTCGTTCACGTCCGAGACGATCATGTGGAAGCCGTAGTCGATGGCGCAGTTGCCGTCGGCCTTCTCGTGCCACTTGTCCAGTGTGGACAGCAGCGTGGATCCCTTCGGCTGCACCGCGAAGTCGATGATCGTGGTGGTGCCGCCCCACGCCGCCGCGGTGGTGCCGGTGCTGAAGGTGTCGTGGGAGTGCGTACCCCCGAAAGGCATTTCCATATGGGTGTGTACGTCGATCCCGCCCGGCAGTACGTACTTCCCGGCGGCGTCGATCACGGAGTCCGCGCTGGCCGCCCAGGAGTCGCTGAGCCCGGCGTCGGTGGCGGCGACCGCGGCGATCTTCTCGCCGGACACCAGGACGTCCGCGTTATGCGCACCGGTGGCGGACAACACTGTCCCGCCTCGGATCAGGATGCTCATGCGGGTTGGCCTCCGATCATGGTTGGGCGAGCGGGCCGTAGGTGTCGGGGCGGCGGTCCCGGTAGAACGCCCACACGTCGCGTACCTGCGCCAACAGCCCCATGTCGAGGTCGCGGACCACGACCTCCTCCTCGGTGTCGGAGGCCGCGTCACCGACCAGCTGCCCGCGCGGGTCGACGAAGTACGTCTGGCCGTAGAACTCGTTGTCGCCCAGCGGCTCCACTCCGACCCGGTTGATGGCGCCGATGAAGTACTCGTTGGCGACCGCCGCCGCGGGCTGCTCCAGCTTCCACAGGTACTCCGAGAGGCTGCGGCTGGTGGCCGAGGGATTGAACACGATCTTCGCGCCGGCCAGCCCGAGCGCGCGCCAACCCTCCGGGAAGTGCCGCTCGTAGCAGATGTAGACGCCGATCCGGCCCACCGCGGTGTCGAACACCGGGTAACCCAGGTTGCCTGGCTTGAAGTAGAACTTCTCCCAGAACCCCTTCACCTGCGGGATGTGCTGCTTGCGGTACTTGCCGAGGTACGAGCCGTCGGCGTCGATCACCGCGGCGGTGTTGTAGTAGACGCCGGGCTGTTCCTGCTCGTACATCGGGACGATCAGGACGGTCTGGTGCTCGCGCGCCACGTCCTGCATCAGCTTCGTGGTCGGCCCGTCCGGGATCGCCTCGGTGTAGGAGTAGTAGTCCGCGTCCTGCACCTGGCAGAAGTACGGGCCGTAGAACAGCTCCTGCAGGCACACCACCTGCGCGCCCTGCGAGGCGGCGGTACCGATCGCGGCCACCGCGTTCTTGATCATGGATTCCTTGTCGCCGGTCCACTTCTGCTGCACCAGACCGGCGCGTACCACCTCAGGCACTGGCTTCTCCCTCCGCCGCGATCACCGGGACCGGCGCGGACGCCACCCGGGTGAGCACCAGATAGACCAGGAACGCGGCGACGATCCCGACCACCCAGCTGTAGTCGTACAGTCCGCGCAGGAACGGGATCAGCCCCGCCTCCGGGAACGGACCCTTGCCGGGAGCCGAGTGGGCGCCGCCGACGGCGAGCACCGCGCCCACCACGGTGGCGACCAGCGCCTGCCAGCTCCATCCCGCGCTGAACCAGTACGCCCCGCCCTCACGGTACAGCTCGGTGAGCCGCAGCCGGGTTCGATCGATCAGCCAGTAACCGGCGATCAGCACGCCGGCGACCGCCGCCAGTACGCCGCCGTAGAACTGCAGCCACGCGAAGATGTAGATGTTCGGGTCGGACAGCAGCTCCCACGGCATGATCACCACGCCGAGTACGCCGGTGATCAGCCCGCCGGTACGGAAGCTGATCAGCTTCGGCAGCGCGTTGGAGAAGTCGTACGACGGGCTCACCACGTTCGCGGCCAGGTTGGTGGAGATGGTCGCGATGATCAGGATCACCAGGCCGATGAACACCGCCACCGGGCTGGAGAACTTCGTCGTCAGCGTCACCGGGTCCCAGATCGGTGCCCCGTACACCACGGCGCTGCCGGAGGTGATCAGGATCGACAGCAGTGCGATCAGCGACATCGAGGCGGGCAGCCCGATGATCTGGCCGATCGCCTGGGTACGCTGACCCGCCCCGAAGCGGGTGAAGTCCGGCATGTTCAGCGACAGCGTCGCCCAGAACGCGATCATCCCCATCAGCGACGGCGCGAACACCAGCCAGAAGTCCGGGCCCCAGCCGAGCTGCGACGGCTGCGCCAGGATTGGCCCGAGGCCGCCCGCCGCCGTCATCATCCAGGCCAGCAGCCCGATCAGCGCGACCACCATCAGCGGCGCGGCCCAGTTCTCGAACCACTTCACCGCGTCCATGCCACGCCAGATGATCGCCATCTGGACCACCCAGAACACCGCGAACGACAGCCACAGCGTCGACGGCTGGCCCGCGATCGGGGCCGCCTTGAGCCAGCCGTCCCCCGCGAGGCTGCCGACGATCGCGTACGTCGCCTGTCCCCCGATCCACGTCTGGATGCCGAACCATCCACAAGCGATGAACGCGCGCAGCAGCGCCGCGAGGTTGGCCCCCCGGATCCCGAAGAACGCCCGCGCGAACACCGGGTACGGGATCCCGTACTTGGTGCCGACGTGGCTGTTCAACAGCATCGGGACCAGCACGATCAGGTTGCCGAGCGTGATGGTGATGAAGGCCTGGAGCCAGTTCATCCCGATCGCGATCAGCCCCGACGCGAGCAGATAGCTGGGGATGCAGAACGCCATGCCGATCCACAGCGCGGCGTAGTTGTACGTGGTCCAGGTCCGTCGCGCCATCGGTGTCGGCGCCAGTTCCTCGTTGTAGTACGGGCTGTCCGCGATGCCGGTCCGGTCGATCAGCTCCACGCGTCCGTCGTCGTGCGTCCGCTGCGCTTCGGCCCCCAGGGCCGGCTGCTCGAGTGCCATACGGCATCGTGGGCGGGCGGCGTACGGCCCCGGCAGTGTCAGACTGTCCAGGATCACCTTCCTGGATGGACACAGTGTCCGGTCGTGCGCGGCGGCCTCAGCTCAACGCGCTCTTCGCCTCGTGGGCCAGCAGCGCGACGTGCAGCGACAGCACCGACTCCGGGTCGTCCAGCCGTACTCCGAGGATCTGCTGGATCCGGGCCAGCTGCTGGTAGTACGCCGTCCGCGAGGTGTGCGCCGCCGCGGCCGCCGCCGACTTGTTGCCGCCGTGTTCGCAGAACCCGCGCAGCACCTCCAGCAGCCGCTCGGCCTGCGGCGCGTTCCCCGACAGCAGCGGCCCCAGCTCGCGGGCCACGTACGCCGCCAGCCGTTCGTCGTCGCGCAGCAGATGCAGCAGCCCGCGCAGCCGTACGTCCGAGAGCTGGTGGAACTCGCGCGCGGCGGGCGCCGGGAGCCGCAGTGCGGCACGGGCCACGTGCGCCGCCTCCCGCAGGC
>JBOGDF010000356.1:0-5518 GCA_050701635.1 Micromonosporaceae bacterium
GCCGAGACGACGACGCCCCGGCGCTCCTTGCGCCGGCCGCGCTCGCCCTCGGGCTTGGGGAGCCGCGTGATGGGCTTACGCTTGGACGCGCGCTCGCGCTTCGGCTTCGCCCGCTGCCGGCGCTCCCCGTCGGTGTAGAGCGCGGCGTCCCCGGTGGCCGCGGCCCGCAGCGCGCCCACCGCTTCGGGCCTCAGAAACGGCAGATCCCCGGCGAGTACGGCCACCAGCGCCACGTCTCCGTCCGGCCCCGGCGCGACGCTGTCGAGTAGCGCGAGGCCGGCGGCCAGCGCGGCGACCGGACCGCCGCCGGGCGGCTCCTCACGGGTGGTGAGCACCCCTTCCGGCACCGGCCGCGGCGGCCCCACCACGATCCGGGGGTACGCGTCCGCGACCGCGTCCAGCACCCGGTGCAGCAGCGGCCGGCCGCCGAGCGAGAGCCCAGGCTTGTCGGCGCCCCCGAGCCGCCGCGCGCCCCCGCCCGCCAGCACGATCGCGCCGAACCCGCTCATCCGGCCACCTGCATGATCGCCGCGCCCGCGGTCCCGGCCACCTGCACGATCGCCGCGCCCTCGGTCCCGGCCTCCTGCAAGAGCCCGCTCATCTGGCCGCCTGGCTGGCGAGCCAGGCTTCGTGCTGCACGCTCGCCTTCTGCCACAGCGTGGCCAGCCCGTCGCCCAGCTCGGCCACCGGCACCCCGAACTCGCTGTCCAGCGCCGCCGCGAACTCCTCCACAGTGGACAGCTCGCGGCGTCTGCTTGCCGCCGGGCACGGCCGGCCCGTACCGGGTGACGGTACGGCCGCGCAACGCCGCCGCGTGGTCGTGGTGCGGGCGTAGCAGCGCCAGGGTCTTCACGAACGAGGAGTCCGGCGACGTGGACTGCCAGCTGTTGCGCTCGGCGAAGTCGGCGAGCCGGCGCGGCGTGGTGTCGATGTCGAACGACGGCACCGAGTAGTCAGGGTGGTCGGTAGAGATCCGCCAGATCTGCTCCTCGATCCGCGCGATCCGGTAGCCGAGCGGCCCGACGGTGTGGTGGCCGGCGCGCAGCGGCAGCGGCTCCAGCGCGCCGTCGCCCAGCCCCACGTCGGCCAGCCAGGTCTCCCCGTCGAGCGCCACCAGCAGCGCCAGGTGGTTGCCCCACACCTCGTCGCCGCGGGTCTCCCGGTAGACCCCGGCCTTCACCCGGGTGACCGTGAACCCGGCCGCTTCCAGCAGCAGGCCGAGGGCGCCGTTCATCTCGTAGCAGTAGCCGCCCCGGCGCCGGGTGATCAGCTTGTCGACCAGCGCGGACGGCTCCAGCGAGATCCCGCGCTCCAGCTGGATGTCGAGATTCTCGTACGGCACCGACGCGAGCCAGGCGCGGTGCAGCGCGCGCAGTGTCGCGAGGTCGGGGGCGACGGGTCCGGTGTGCCCGATCCGGGCCAGGGCGGCGGCGAGCTCCATGACGGTCACGCTATCCCGCGGGTACGACGCGCGGTGGCGTACCGTGGCCGGCATGGGGAGCGTGACGGACCGGCGGATCGTCGTACGGGTGGTGGACGGGCGTGAGGTGAGCCGGCCGGACACCCTGGTCGCCGAGGAGCCGCTGGAGATCCGGGTGGACGGACGGGCGCTCGCCGTCACCATGCGTACCCCCGGAGACGATGTTGATCTTGCTCTGGGCTTCCTGCTGACCGAGGGGCTGATCCGCGACGCGGCCGACGTGTCCACCGCCCGGCACTGCACCGACAGCGACTTCAACGTGCTGGAGGTGACGCTGGCGCCCGGGGTGCCGGCGCCGGCGGTCGACCCGACGCGCAACTTCTACACCACGAGCTCCTGCGGCGTCTGCGGCAAGGCCAGCATCGACGCGGTGAAGACGCTGTCCCGGTATCCGGTGGCGGACGACCCGGTGACCGTGGACGCGGAGACGCTGGTCGGGCTGCCGGAGCGGCTGCGTACCGACCAGAGGGTCTTCGAACGCACCGGTGGGCTGCACGCGGCCGGGCTGTTCACCGCCGGCGGCGAGCTGGTCTGCCTGCGCGAGGACGTGGGCCGGCACAACGCCGTCGACAAGGTGATCGGCTGGGCGCTGCGGGCCGGCCGGGTGCCGGTCACCGGACACCTGCTGCTGGTCAGCGGGCGGGCCAGTTTCGAGCTGACCCAGAAGGCGTCGATGGCCGGCATCCCGGTGCTGGCCGCGGTGTCAGCGCCCAGCACCCTCGCCGTGGACCTGGCCGGCGAGCTCGGGATGACCCTGGTCGGCTTCCTGCGACCCGGCCGGATGAACCTGTACGCCGGCGAACACCGCGTCACCCGCTGACCGCGCGGGCCGGCCGAGGTAGAGCGCGGCGCTGCCGAGCAGTACGGCGGCGGCGATCCACCAGGCGGGCGCCACCGACCAGCGGGCCGCGAGCGCGCCGAGTGGCACCGAGCCGGTGCCGCCGACCATCAGCACGAACGAGAACACCGACAGCACGGTGGCCCGCTCAGCGCCGGTGACCCGCTGGTGCATCAGCTCGGAACGTACCGGGTTGGTGATTCCCAAACCCAGGAACATTCCGGTGTACGCCGCCGCGGCAGCCACGATGCCGGCCAGCCCGGTCAGCCCCGCCGACGCGGCGAGCCCACCAAGCGACACCGCGGCCACGGCCAGCCCGAGCGCGGCGGTACGCGCCGGTCCCCCGATCAGCCGGGCCACGACCCCGCCGAGCGCCGACCCCACCGCCACCGCGCCGAACCCGATGGCGGCGACCACGGCGTACGCGGTGCTGCCCGCGGCGGCGTCCCCAGTGAGCTGGGCGAGCCGGCCCGGAGTGAGCATCTCGATCGCGTTCAACGAGAACCCGAGGGCGGCGCCGGAGAGCATCACCCGGGCCAGCATGTGGTCGCGTACGCCCAGCCGCAGGCCGCGCCCGATCGTGGCCGGTACGCCGCGCAGCACCTCGCCGAAGCCGGGTCGGTGCGCCCGCGGTGGCTCCGGCATCCGGGCGAGCACCACCGCCAGCTGCAGCCCGGCGGCGACCGCGGCGAGCAGCATCGGCACCGACAGCGGCACCAGCACGCCGTGCCCCTTCGGCACCAGCAACGGCAGTACGCCGCCAGCGATGGTGCCGATCGCGAGCGCCGCCGCCCCGGCGGTGTGCCCGGCGGCGAGGCCTTGCCGCAGCGCCGTCTCGTCCGCGCTCCCAGCGGTGTCGGTGGTTCGCCTTCGCGCTCGCTCCGCTCCTCGCTCGCTGGCGCTCGCTGCGATGCTCACTCGCGGTCGGCTCACGGTATCGACGTACCAGGCTTCGGCCGGGCCCGAGGACAGCGCGCGGGAGACGCCCTTGAGCATCGACAGCGCGACGAACTGCCACAGCGAGGTGGCGAACGCCATCCCGAGCATCGCGGCGATCCCGACCCCGGCCGAGACCGCCAGCACGGTGCGCCGGCCGATCACGTCGGCCAGCCCGCCGGTGGGCAGCTCCAGGATCGCCACGGTGATGCCGTACGCCGCGAACGCGACGCCGACTCCGGCCAGGCTGAGGCCGCGTACCTGCATCAGCAGCACCATGGTCGCGATGCCGAGCGCGGTCGGCAGCCACGTCAGGGCGCTGACCAGCGCAAACGTACGGCGCGCGGTAGCGGGGCTCATTCCGGGTACCCGCGGATCGGGAACGCGGAGTAGAAGATCGCGACCTGCTCGGCGCCGGGGGTGTCGGCGGCGCGGGCGGCGTACTCCCGGATGGTGGTGTTGATCTTCTCGGTCAGCTCCCGCAGCGCGCCGGGGGTGAGCCGGACGATGTCGTCGTGCTGGCCGGCCACGCCGAGCCACTCGCGACCCCAGTCGGCGTCCTCGAACTGTTCGGCGACCCGGCTGGTGTACGCGCGCTGCCGCTCCCGCAGCGCCCGGGTCGCCTCGCGGCCCTCCGGGTGGTCGGCGAAGTCGGACTCCTGCCACGAGGTGTAGCGGTGTACGGCACGCCACCGCCGGTCGCGGGCGTTGGTCTGCTCGGCGTCCTCTTCGATGAAGCCGTACCGGGCGAGCTGGCGCAGGTGGTAGCTGGTGGCGCCGGAGCTCTCCCCGAACCGCCGCCCCAGCTCGGACGCGGTCGCCGGACCCTCCATCCGCAGCGCGCCGAGCAGCCGCACCCGCAACGGATGCGCCACCGCCTTCAAACTCGCCACATCGGTAACCCGCCGCACGCTCGGATCGCTCACGCGTTCGAGGGTAGCTTCGCAAAGCTTCCTTTGCAAACACCCCTTTGCAAAGGGACCAGCCCCACGTGGGTGGGTGAGGACAGGTCGACACGCCGACCGCTACGGCGTGTCGAGCTGCCGTCAGCCTCCCAAGTGCGCGGCGCCCTGGCGGTGGGCGATCTGGTTCCAGGTTCTGAGGGCGTCCGCCGCGGTGGGGGCGCGGATCACGGCTAGGCCGGGGCGGCGGGTGACCGTTGCCGCGGGTACGGGGGCGAGTAGGAGGAGGACTACGCGGGTGAAGCGGCGGCGCTGCGCCGCGACCCGGGCGACCAGGCTGGGCGCGTCGCCGGAGAGCACCACCAGGGCGCCGCCGCCGGTGACCCGCTCCAGCAGCCGCAGCAGCCCGGTGGCGTCCCCGGAGCTCTGCCGCACCGCCGCCAGCCGGTCGAGGATGCCGTAACCGCCGGCCTGGCGTACGGTGGCGAGGTCTTCGCCGACGGCGTCCAGGTGGACCGCGTGGCCCTGCCGCTGCGAGGCCAGCGCGACCGACGCGGCCAGCTCCACCGCCACCTCGAAGGCGTCCGCCCCGAGCGCGGCGGTACGGGTGTCGAGCACGATCGACAGTGCCGGCTCGTTGGTGTCCACGTGCTCGCGTACGACGAGCTTGCCGAGCCGGGCGGTGGAGCGCCAGTGGATCTGCCGCGGGTCGTCGCCGGGGGCGTACTCCCGCAGCGACGAGAACGCCATCGACCCGCGCGGCGCCTGCTCGGTGAGCCGGCCTTCGAAGTCGGGCACCACGCCGATCGGCAGCGCGCGTACCCGGTGCACGCGGGGGTGCACCCAGAGCGACGCCTCGCCGGCCAGGCGGGCGCTGCGCCGCAGCAGGCCGAGCGGGTCGCGCCGGTCCAGGATCACCGGCCCGACCCTGACCAGGCCGCGGTACGTCGCGGTGATCGGATACTCCAGCGCCTGCCGCCCCTTGGCCTTCACCGGGGGTACGGGCACCGGCATCGGCGCTCCGTCGAGGTGGTCCACCGCGTCGACCCGGGGGGTGGTGAGCCGTCCGGCGTTGGTCACCTCGATCCGGGCGTGCGCCGCCTCGCCCACCGTCACCCGGTCCGGAGTCACCGTACGGGTCACCGCCAACCGGGCGCTGACCAGCACAAACGCCACCGCGAGCAGCAGCGCGACGCCGGCCGCGACGCCGATGCCGATCAGCGTCGGGTAGCCCAGCAGCAGCCCGCCGGCGACGAGCAAGGCACCGCCCGCGAGCACGGCCCACCCCGATCCCGTCAACCCTGCCCGGCGCTCGGTCACGGGCGGCGTGGCGGCGCCGGTCACGGGCGGGGTGGCGGTGCC
>JBOGDF010000357.1:0-5497 GCA_050701635.1 Micromonosporaceae bacterium
GCCGCGGCCCGGGCGGGCGTGGCCCCGGAGGCGGCGGCGGTCGTGGCCAGTACGGAGGCGGCGGCCGCAAGGTAAGACCGCGCTGGGGCCGGATCTTCCTGGTCACCACCGGCGTGATCGCGGTGCTCGCGCTCGCCGCCGCGGCGGGCGCCTGGGCGTACGTCTCCTCGCTGAACGACGACATGAAGCGCACCGACGCGTTCGGCGCCCTGACCGGGGACCGGCCGGCGAAGAAGGTCGACGGCACGCTGAACATCCTGATCCTGGGGACCGACTCGCGGGACCCGTCGGCGAAGCAGGCCGCGGGCGAGTGGCGTACCGACACGATCATCCTGTTGCACGTGCCGGCCAGCCACGACAAGGCCTACCTGATCTCGCTGCCCCGTGACCTGTGGGTGGATGTGCCGGAGAGCCCGGACGGCCAGAACGGCGGCCACATGGCGAAGCTGAACGCCGCTTACTCCTGGGGCGGCCCGCCGCTGATGGTGCAGACCGTGGAGCAGTTCACCGGCGTACTGATCGACCACCTGGCGATCGTCGACTTCTGGGGCTTCCAGAAGGTGGTCAACGCGGTCGGCGGGGTGAAGCTGTGCCCGGAGATCCCGCCGGGCAAGAAGGTCCTCACCTCGGTGCACCCACCGCACCGGGAGTTCAAGCCGGGCTGCCAGGTCTACAAGGGCGACGCGGCGCTGGACTACATCCGGCAGCGCAAGCAGTTCCCCGAGGGTGACTTCGCCCGGATGCGGCACCAGCAGGAGTTCCTCAAGGCGCTGATGGATCAGGCGACCTCGCGGCAGGTGTTCACCAGCCCCACCGCGATGAAGAGTTTCATGGAATCGGTGACCCAGGCGGTGACCGTTGACCAGGATTTCTCGTTGTTGGATATGGCGATCCAGTTCAGGAGCCTGCGCAGCGAGGACCTGATGTTCATGACCAGCCCGCACCTGGGCACCGACACGATCGACGGACAGAGCGTGATCGTCTCCGACAAGGAGAAGGCGGTGTCGCTGTACGAGGCTGTGACGAACGACCAGGTCGCCGAATGGCTCAAGAAGAATCCGCCCAAGAAGAAGTAGAAACACCTCATTTGTACGTGCACATTTGACCCGCCGCTACTGACCCACTCCTCGCAGTAGCGGCGCGTACGAGGGGGAGTCGCGCGAGGCGGGCGAGATCCGTACAGTGGGTCCGCAGCCCCTGACCCGCACCCCGTCGGAGGAGGCCTGGTGGCCGGCAGACACCGACCACACCGCGCTGCCCACACCCCATGGTGGGCGCGTTTGTGTGTCTGGTTCGGCGCTGCCCTGATGCTGTTGTCGGGGGGCGTGTTGATCGGCGGCAACCTGCTGCTGGGCAACCTCGCCGGCAACATCGACACCCAGGATCTGCTCGGCGGCGCCCGCAAGGCCAACGCCGGCAGGGCCTCACTCGACGGCCCGCTCAACATGCTGCTGCTCGGCACCGACCGGCGCGACGGCTGGTCGACCTGGCAGTCGGACACGATCATCATGGTCCACGTCCCCAAGGAGCACGACCGGGCGTACCTGATCTCGTTCCAGCGCGACACCCTGGTCGACATCCCCGCCGACGAAGAGGCCAACTACGACGGCGGGCAGGACAAGCTCAACTCCGCCTTCGCGTACGGGGGGCGCCGCGAGAACGGCAAGTTCAGCGTCGCCGGCGGCTTCGGTCTGATGGCGGCGACGCTGCGGGAGACCACCCAGATCGCGTTCGACACCGGCGCGGTGATCGACTTCCAGGGGTTCATCAAGATCGTGGACGTGTTGGGCGGCGTACGGGTCTGCATCGAGACCCCCAAGGGCCGCAACAGCTTCAAGTCGATCCACAAGCCGTACCGGACGTTCCACAAGGGCTGCCAGCACTACAACTCGCACGCGGTGCTCGACTACACCCGGCAGCGCAAGCAGTTCGACTCCGAGCCGGGCGGCGGCGACTTCGCGCGGATGCGGCACCAGCAGCAGGTGATCAAGGCGATCCTGGGCCAGACCCTGGCGAAGGGCTTCGACGAGCCGACCAAGCTGCCGCAGCTGGCGAAGGCCGCCGGCAAGTCGCTGCTGATGGACAACACGATCCCGCTGCCCGACCTGGCGTTCGCGCTCCGCAACATCACGCCCGCCAACCTGACCGGCATCAAGGTCCCGGTGCAGGAGCTCAACTCGGGCGGGATCTCGTACCAGCAGCTGGTCGACGACAAGGCCGGGTCGCTGTTCCAGGCGATCCGGGAAGACAAGATCGACGGCTGGGTGCTGAAGAACCCGCAGTTCGTCAACCCGATGTGACCTCCGCCGGGCCCTCGGGCTGTCGTCCTTGCCGATAGTCGGGTCGCCGCGGTGAGGTGGCGCTCGTACAGTTGAAGCGGTGCCGGCCATCGACGATCGTCGTCGGATCTGCCGGTAGGAGGTACTGTGCCGTCCGGCCACACGGACCGCCCCGTACGCACCCGCCGCCCTCGTGGACCGTGGTGGGCATGGCTGTGCCTGGTCGTCGGGGTGCTGCTGGTCGTGGCCTCCGGAGGCGCGCTGGCCGGGGTGAATGTGCTGGTCAACCGCTACAGCAGCGGGGTCGCCACCGACGACCTGCTCGGCGACGCCCGCAAGGACAACGCGGGCCGGGCCAGCGTCGAGGGCCCGCTGAACATCCTGATGGTCGGCTCCGACTATCGCGACGACCCGGAATTGAAGGGCTCGCTGTGGCGGGCCGACACCGTGATGGTGCTGCACGTACCCGCCGACCACTCCAGGGCTTACCTGATCTCGTTCTCCCGGGACACCTGGGTGGACATCCCACCGTCCGAGGACGGTACGTGGGCCGGCGGGCAGGACAAGCTCAACGCGGCGTTCGTACACGGCGGCAACGGGCCCGGTGGTTACCGGTTGCTGGCGGCGACGCTCTCCGACGTGATGGATGTGCAGTTCGACAGCGGCGCCGTGATCGACTTCTACGGCTTCGTGAAGGTGGTCGAGGTGCTGGGCGGCGTCGACCTGTGCATCGAGACGCCGAAGGGCACCGACAAGTTCACCTCGATCCACCCGCCGCACCGGACGTTCAAGAAGGGCTGCGACCACTACGACGGCCACGCCGCGCTGGACTACGTACGGCAGCGCAAGCAGTTCGAAGACGGCGACAGCGCCCGGATGCGGCATCAGCAGCAGTTCCTCAAGGCGCTGCTGGCCGAAGCGCGGGAGCAGGGCGTACACAAGGATCTTGGCAAGCTGGACGCGCTGATCCGGGCCGGCGGCGAGTCGCTCACCATCGACCGGAGCCTGCCGGTGGCCGATCTGGCGTACACACTGCGTGACATCGGGCCGGAGGACCTGACCGCGATCCAGGTGCCGACGGAAGGCCGGCAGGGCAACGGCTGGTACGCCGAGCTGGTCGACCCCGCCCCGTCGCTGTTCGAGGCGGTACGCCAAGACCGGCTCGAGTACTGGGTCTGGGAGCACCCGGAGCACGTCAACTCGCTGACGTAGTGCGCGTTATCGTTCGGGAGTGCGCCAGAACGGCGCGAAACAGGAGGAGTCGTCGTGTTTCAGGTGCGAGTGCCGAGTGTGAGCGTCGATCAGGTGCCCGACGGCGCCTACCTGCTGGACGTACGGGAGCCCGACGAGTGGGACGCGGGACGGGCGCCGGGCGCGCACCACGTACCGATGCAGGAGATCCCGGCGCGGCTGGACGAGGTGCCGGTCGACGGTGAGGTGGTGGTGGTCTGCCGGATGGGCGGCCGCTCCGCTCAGGTGGTCAACTTCCTGCGGTCGCAGGGCCGCGACAACGTGCTCAACCTCGACGGCGGGATGCGCGCCTGGGCCGACTCCGGCCGTCCCCTGGCGAACGACGGCCCCGCCGGGCCCGAGATCATCTAGCGCCGACAGTCCACCACGCCCGAGATCATCTAGGGAAGACCCTTGGGCAGACCCTAGGGCCGAAAGTCCGCAATGCCTGGTGCAAGCTGCAGGGGCACCCGTGTCGGGGTACGGTCGTTTTGAGGTCTGTTGGTAGAGATCGCTGGTAAGCATCGCAGGAGGGCCATGCGGCCGGCACGGGGAGAGTGGATTACCGACGCGCGTCGACGCGAGCCGGCACGCAGCGTCGCCGTGCCCCATCACCCGAGCAGCGCCGCGCTGGTCCGCCGGCAGTTGATCTCCGATCTCACCACCTCCGGATGCCGGACAGAGTTCGCCGACGACGCCGCCGTGGTCGCCAGCGAGCTGGTCGGCAACGCCGTACGGCATGCCCGTCCGCTGCCCGGCGGCGAGCTGGCGGTCAGCTGGCGTACCGCCCCGGACGGGTTGGAGATCCGGGTCATCGACGGGGGTTCCCCGCAGGCTCCCATGCTGCGCCGGATGCCGCCCGAGTCGGTCAACGGTCGCGGGCTGGTGATCGTGTCGACGCTGGCCGCCCAGTGGGGCGTCGCGCCGGACACCCGCGGTCGTTGCGTCTGGGCCTGGCTCGGCCACCTCTCGCGGGTCGCCTCGTAGCAGTCCCTTGTGGACGGTTGCGCTGCGTGATGCGCACCGGGTGTACGCGAGGCGGCGTACACGTAGGGTCTATGCTCTGTCGCCGTGAGCAAGCGCCGAGGCAAGGCCGCACGCCGGCCGTCCGAGAAGAAGCAGAAAGTACGCGACGTCTTCGTGGCTCGCCCGTACGAGGGGCTGGTCGACGAGGTGGAGTGGATCGCGTTGCGGGAGCTCGTCCCCGCGGCGACCGCGCCGTTACGACTCGCCCCCGAGTACGCCGAGCAGCACCCGGACCGGGAGGTGATCCTGGCGACCGTACTGCCATTGGCGTGGCCGGCGATGACCAAGCCGGACGGGCGGATCTTCGTCGGGCTGCAGCGGCAGTTCAACTCCGGCGACGTCAGCCGTGACCTGGCCGCGGCGCTGCTGTCCGCGCTGGACACCGAGCCGGGCAAGACCGTGGACGTGCCGTCGCTGGCCGGACCCGGGCCGCGGCTGCAGGACGTGCTCGCCGACGGCGCGCTCGACATCACGCTGCACGAGGGCTTCGACTTCTGGCTCGACGAGGGCGCCGCCGACGACCCCAACGTGCAGGCCAGCATGGAGCGCGCCAACGAGTCGGTCTACCCGACCGTACGGCTGGCGGCCGCGCGGGCGGCGTACTGGTGCCAGGTGCCGGACCGGGCGCACGTGAGGTGGGTGCTGCCGGAGCCGGAGGACACCGCGCTCACCGCGCTGGCCCGGATGGCCGGCGCCGGCCCGCTCACCCTCGGCGACGGTACGAAGTTCGCCGGCATGTTCCGCGCCCACGGCCTGCTGGTGCCGGTCTGGGACCTGCCCCGGGAAGCCGAGGCGACGTCCTGGGAGCACCCGCTCGCCGACTTCGCCAAGCGGTACACCGACGCGCTGACCGTCGACGCCCCGCTGACCGCCGAGGAACGCCGCTCCCGCCAGGGCCTGCTCGGCCGCCAACTCACCCTCCGCTGACCGCCCGCGGCCCGCGCCCGCCCGCGGCCCGCGCC
>JBOGDF010000358.1:0-5496 GCA_050701635.1 Micromonosporaceae bacterium
AGTCCGGGCCGCGGCACGCCGCCGAGGGCGGCGACACCGCGAGCGACGCGCCGGTCGAGGCGTCGGGCGAGGGCCCGGCCGCCGCGGGCGACGCTCCGGAGAGCTCGGACGAGGGAGACTCGGACTCCGCTGACGACGGTGACCTGCACCGGCGTCGCCGGCGTCGCCGGTGACCCGGAGGATGACCCGATCCACCGGCTCTGGGCCCGCGCCACACGTTAGTGCGGCGCGGGCCCAGACCCGTACGTTGGCCGCGGACCCGCTGCGCGGCACGGTACGCCGTACGGTGCTGCCGAACGGGATGCGGATCCTCACCGAGGCGATCCCGGCGATGCGCAGCGTGTCGTTCGGGGTGTGGGTCGGGGTCGGCTCCCGGGACGAGACGCCGTCGCTCGGCGGGGTCTCGCACTTCCTGGAGCACCTGCTGTTCAAGGGCACCGAGCGGCGTACCGCCCTGGACATCTCCGCGCAGCTGGAGGCGGTGGGCGGCGAGACCAACGCGTTCACCACCAAGGAGTACACCTGCTACTACGCGCGGGTGCTCGACGCAGACCTGCCGCTCGCGGTCGACGTGGTGTGCGACCTGGTGGCGGCGTCCGTACTGCATGAGGCGGACGTGGAGACCGAGCGTGGCGTGATCCTGGAGGAGATCGCCATGCACGACGACGAGCCGGCCGACGCGGCGCACGACCTGTTCTACGAAGCGATCTTCGGCGATCATCCGCTGGGGCGCCCGATCTCGGGCACCGTGGCGAGCATCTCGGCGATGACCCGGCGGCAGCTGCTCAGCTTCTACCAGCGCCGGTACACCGCCCCGCAGCTGGTGGTCACCGCCGCCGGCAACCTCGACCACGGCACCGTGGTGGCGGCGGTACGGGACGCCTTCGGCCAGGTCGGCCGGTACGCCGACCCGGGTGAGCCGTCCGGGCTGCGGCACACCCGCCGGCGGGTCGCCACCGGACACGGCGTCAAGGTGCACACCAAGGACACCGAGCAGGCCAACCTGGTGCTCGGCTGCCCGGCGCCGGCCCGGCTGGACGAGCGCCGGTTCGCGCTCGGCGTACTCAACAACGCGCTGGGCGGCGGGATGTCCAGCCGGCTGTTCCAGGAGATCCGGGAGAAGCGCGGGCTGGCGTACTCGGTCTACTCGTACACCAGCCAGTACGCCGACGCCGGGGTCTTCGGGGTGTACGCCGGCTGCGCGCCCGGCAAGGCCGACGAGGTGCTCAAGCTGGTACGCGAGCAGCTCGCCGCGGTGTCCGGCGGCGCGTTGACCGAGCAGGAGATCCTGCGCGGCAAGGGGATGCTGAAGGGCTCGCTGGTGCTCGGACTGGAGGACACCGGATCCCGGATGACCCAGCTCGGCAAGGGCGAGCTGCTGTACGGCGCACCGCTCAGCGTCGACGAGCTGCTGGCGCGGGTGGACGGGGTGACCGTCGACCAGGTGCAGTCGGTAGCGTCTGAGCTGTTGACCCAGGACATGTCGCTGGCGGTGGTCGGGCCGTTCTCCGATCACGACTTCTCCGCCGCTATCGCGTAACGACTTGGCGCAGAGCCGCCAAAGGAGGCCCGTCGTGACCGAGGCAGAGCCGATCCGGGTAGGGGTGCTCGGGGCACAGGGACGGATGGGCAGCGAGGTCTGCCGTACCGTCGACGCCGCCGAGGACATGGAGCTGGTGGCGATGATCGACGCCGGCGAGTGGCTGGCCAACCTCTCCGACGCCGGGGCGCAGGTGGTGGTCGACTTCACCCAGCCCGACGTGGTGATGGACAACCTGCACTGGTGCGTCGAGCAGGGCATCTCGGCGGTGATCGGCACCTCCGGCTTCACCCCCGAGCGGGTGGCCCGGGTGCAGGGCTGGCTGGAGCACAAGCCCGAGGTCGGAGTCGTGATCGCGCCGAACTTCGCGATCGGCGCGGTGCTGTCGATGCAGTTCGCGGCGCGCGCCGCCCGCCACTTCGAGTCCGCCGAGATCATCGAGCTGCACCACCCGGGGAAGCTGGACGCTCCCAGCGGTACGGCGTCGCGTACCGCCGAGTTGATCGGTGAGGCGCGCCAGGCGGCGGGGCTGCCCGCGATGCCGGACGCCACCAAGGAGTCGCTGGACGGGGCGCGCGGCGCGCAGGTCGCCGGGGTGCCGGTGCACTCGGTACGGGCCCGCGGGCTGGTGGCGCACCAGGAGGTGCTGTTCGGCGCGGCGGGGGAGACGCTGACGATCCGGCACGACTCGTACGACCGGGCGTCGTTCATGCCGGGGGTGCTGCTCGCCGTACGGCAGGTGCTGCGGCGGCCCGGACTCACGCTGGGCCTGGAGCACCTGCTCGACGACTGACCGCCGCAGCGAGGTGGCGTGGGCCCGAGCTACGCCGACTCGGCGTCGGAAGCTTCCGGGTCGCCGGCGGCCTCGACATCGTTGATCTTGGCGAGCAGCCGTTTCACCACGCGGAGCACATCCACCTCGTCGTGGCCGAAGTCGTTGAGGTACGAGCGCAGAGCGCTGCGCGCGATCCGCAACTCGTCGTAGCTGAGCTCGACGGTGTACATGCCTCCACGGTACGTGCGTGGCGGGGTCGCGGGCGAGCACCCACGCCTGTTGGTTTCCCGACGAAACCCGCAGCGCCGCTGCTGGTTCCGCCGGACAGCGCGGGCGCGCCGGGCTCGCCACCGGGCGCGTCAGGCTCCCTACCAGGCAAATTAGGGTTGCCTTACCTAATCTGTTAGGTTCTACCGGACCGACAGGGAGGTGCCGTTGACCAGCGACGATCTGCGCCTGGTGGCGGAGCGGCTCGACGTGGGGCACGGCGTACGCCGGGTGCTGCGCGGGGTCGAGCTGGCGCCGGAGCCCGGAGCGGTCACCGTACTGGTCGGGCCGAACGGCTGCGGCAAGTCCACGCTGCTGCGTACGGTCGCCGGGCTGCTGCCGCCGCTGGGCGGCACCGTCACCATCGGCGGCGAGCCGCTCGGGTCGCTGTCGCGGCGTACGCTCTCGCAGCGGCTGGCGTTCCTGCCGCAGGCGCCGCTGGTGCCGGCCGGGGTCACCGTACGGGAGCTGGTGCGGCACGGCCGGTACGCCCACCGCGGCGCCTTCGCCCGGCACACCCGCGAGGACACCGACGCGATCGACTGGGCGCTCCAGGTCACCGACGCGCACGAGCTGGCCGACCGGCGGCTCGACGAGCTCTCCGGTGGCGAACGGCAGCGCGCCTGGCTCGCCACGGTGCTCGCCCAGCGGGCCGGCATCCTGCTGCTGGACGAGCCGACCACGTACCTGGACCTGCGGCACCAGTTCGAGGTGCTGGAGCTGATCCGGGTGCTCGCCCGCGACCACGGCATCGCGTGCGGCGTGGTGCTGCACGACCTGATGCAGGCGGCGGCGTACGGCGACCAGGTGCTGGTGGTCGCCGAGGGTGCGGTGCAGGCGGTCGGGGCGCCGCACGACGTACTCACCCCCGAGACCATCGAACGCGCCTTCGGGCTGGCGGTCAGCGTGGTACGCGACCCCGACACCGGCCACCTGGCGTGCTTTCCCCGGCGTACCCCCGAAAATCCCTCAACCAGTTAGGAGAAACCATGCAGAAGCTGCTCCGCGGCGTCGCGGTGGCTGTCACAACCCTGGCTCTCGCCAGTGCATGTGGCGGCACCGTCGACAACCCCTCGGGCAAGGAGGCCGGCGCCAAATCCGGCAAGGTCACCGTCGAGACCGCACGCGGCAAGGTGACGCTGCCGAAGGCGGCCACCAAGGTGGTCAGCCTGGAATGGTCGTACACCGAGGAGTTGCTGGCGCTCGGCGTGACGCCGGTGGGCAACGCCGACAACGCCGGCTACGGCACCTGGGTGACCGCGGGGGGCGCGGAGCTGCCGAAGGGCGTCGCCGACGTCGGCACCCGCCAGGCGCCCAGCCTGGAGACGATCAAGAACCTGAAGCCGGACGTGATCATCTCCGACGTGGACCGGCTCACCGAGAACTTCGACGCGCTCAACGACATCGCGCCGGTGCTGGCGTTCCAGTACACCGCGTCGCCGCAGCTGGAGAACCTCGGCAAGACCGTGAAGCAGATCGGTGTCGCCGTCGGCAAGACCGACGAGGCCGACGAGCTGATGAAGAAGATCGACACCGCCGCGGCCGACCTCTCCGACAAGCTGCAGAAGGCCGGCAAGCAGGGCACCACGTACGCCCTCGGGCAGGGTTTCACCGCCGAGGGTGCGGCCTCGATCCGGATGTTCACCGACCAGTCGCTCGCCGCGCAGGTGCTCAACCTGGCCGGGCTGAAGAACGCCTGGACCGGCAAGCCGGACGCCTGGGGGATGACCACCGTCGGCGTCGAGGGGCTCACCGGAGTCGGCAAGGGCGCGTCGTTCCTGTACGTCGCCAGCGAGAAGGACAACCCGTTCACCGGGGCGCTCGCGAAGAACCAGGTGTGGAACGGGCTGGAGTTCGTCAAGGGCAAGCGGGTGTACCCGCTCGACTCGGGCACCTGGGTCTTCGGTGGGCCGCTGTCCTGCGTACAGCTGCTGGAGGAGACCGGTAAGGCCCTGAAGGTCTGATGGTTGGTACGCCGTGGCGGCGCCCCCTGCTGGGTGCCGCCACGCTCGTATTGCTGGTGTCGGTGGCGCTGGTCCATCTCGGGCTCGGCGCCGCCGACGTCGGTGTGCTCGACGTCCTGCGCTACCTGACCGGCGGCGCCGACGCGACGGTGGGCGCCGTGATGGAGGGCAGCCGGCTGCCGCGTACGGTCGCCGGGCTGGTGGCCGGTACGGCGCTCGGGGTCGCCGGCGCGCTGATCCAGGGCGCCACCCGTAACCCGCTCGCCGCGCCGGACACGCTCGGGGTCAACGCCGGGGCGTACCTCGGGGTGGTCGCGACGGCGTACCTGGGGCTCGACCTGGGGTTGCTGCCGTCCGGGGCGGCGGCCTTCGCCGGGGGGCTGCTCGCGGCCGGCCTGGTGTATCTGCTCAGCTCCGGCGGGCTGCTCACTCCGGGGCGGGTGCTGCTGGCGGGCGCCGCAGTCGCGCTGGCCGGGATGGCGACGGCCGAGTTCCTGCAGATCCTGGACGAGCACCGTACCCGCGGGCTGTTCTTCTGGGGCGCGGGCAGCCTGCTGCAGAGCGGGCTGGACCGCCCGCTCACGCTCGGCGTGGTGGTCGCGGTCGCGGCCCCGCTGGCGCTGCTGGCGGCCCGCCCGCTGGACCTGATGGCGCTCGGTGACGAGACCGCGGAATCCATGGGGGTACGCGTCGCGCGTACCCGCCCGTTGGTGCTGGTGCTGGCCGTCCTGCTTACCGCGGCGGCGGTGACGGTGGCCGGGCCGATCGGGTTCGTGGGCCTGGTGGCGCCGATGCTGGCACGCTCGGCGGGCAGCCGGCACGCGGTACGGCTGCCGCTGGCGGGCGGTCTCGGCGCCGCGCTGGTGCTGTCCGCGGATACGGCCGCCCAGCTGCTGCAGCCCCCGTCGGCGGGGTACGGGGAGCTGCCGGTGGGCGTACTGACCGCGCTG
>JBOGDF010000359.1:0-5476 GCA_050701635.1 Micromonosporaceae bacterium
GCGTTCGGGGTGCTCGTGTTCCACGAGCTGATGCCGCCGGAGCGCCGGCTGGGCGCCGGAATTCGCAAGCGAATCTCTGGCGCAGGGCACTAGCTCACCGCGCCTCCACCGGCAGCACCGCTCCCGGTGGAGGCGCTAGCTGTCCTGGTCGCGCCAGGCGCGTACCAGCTCGCCGGCCTGGCGGTGCCGCTCCTGCAGTGCGTTCACCGCGCCCTTGAGTACGGCACGCGGCACGTCCGGGCACACGTAGCCGGCCGCGACGATGGCACGGTAGAAATCCGGCTCCGGCGCGATCCCGTACGTCTTCAGGTAGTAGCCGACGCTCTCCGACCACACGAACCGGCCGTCGGTACGGGTGCCGCCCTCGACCACCTGCCCCTTGCCGGCGTCGAACATGTCGCTGACCTTGCCGGTCATCCCCATCAGCGGGGCGCCGGCGCACAGGTAGCCCAGGATCCGCTCCTGCTCCGCCGGATCGGTCACGGTGCCGCGCTCGGGCGCCAGCACCGGGGCACCGTCGACGATCTCGTCCACCACCCGTACGAACCGGTAGCCGTGGATCTCCCGGGGCGCCTCGATCGGCACCGCCTCGGTCACCGGGCCGGCGGTCGTCGTCACCGCCGCGTCGGCGGCCGCGATCGCGGCCTTGGCCTCCGGCAGCGCGAGCACCTTCGGGATCAGCCGTACCGGGATCCTGACCTCGGATTCGGTGAACGCGTTGACGCCGATCCCGAGCTCCGGGTAGGGCCAGCTCCGCAGCAGCTGCAGGAACGAGCGCTCCACCGTACGGCCGGCGCCCGGCCGGTCACCGGCCCGCTCCAGCCACGCCGGCGAGGTGTAGACCAGCACGTACCGCTCGTCGCCACCGCCGCCCACCGCGTTCTGGCCCTCGGCGGTCTGCGCCAGCTGCACGGTCATCCCGAGCAGCGCTCGTACGCATCCCACCAGGTCGTTCTGCTGTTTCGCGGCCAGGTACGCGGCCTCCGCCGACGGCGGGATCGGCGTGGACTGCGGCTCGGTCATCGGCCCCCCTCGTTGCCCGGCTCGTTGCCCGTCGACGGCGCGGGCGGGCGCTTGTCGGTCGGCAGGCCCAGCCCGAGACCGGGCTCGGGCAGCTGCCGGGCACCGCCGTCGCGTACCAACGTCTGGGCGGCCTGGATCAGCGTGTCCGGCACCGGCACCAGCGCGCCGACGAACCGGTCGAAGCTGTCCGCGCAGCGCCGCAGCAGCCGCTCGGCGACCTCGTCGGCGTCGTACGAGTCGTCGTCGCGCGGATCGTCGTCGTCGTAGTACCACACCGAGCCGGCGTCCTCACCGGTCAGCCGCACCGCCAGGGTGCCGCCCTGGACGTGCCCGATCGGCAGGAAGTCGGCGGTGAACTTGTCCTTCAGCCACTGCCGTACGTGGCTCAGGTTGCCGAACCAGTCCCGCCGGCCGAACCCGAAGAACGTCTGGTCGACCACGAAGCCGAACCGCGGATGCACCGCCGGGGTCGCCGGGCGGCCGCCGTTCGTGGCGGCCAGGAACTCCCGGTACGCCGCGGGAAGCGGCGCCGGGAGCTGGCCCTCCAGCTCGGTCAGCTCCTTCTCCGGTGCCGGCCCCTCGCCCGGCAGCGATACCGTGCCGCGCGCCCGGGGCACCACCAGCCCGGAGCCGCTGTGGTCGGCGTCCAGGGTCGCGATCCCGCCGGCGTGCCGGAACGCGGCGTACGCCTCGGCGGGCACCAGCGCGAGCCGGCGGCTGCGCGCCAGGTGCGCCCACGCCCAGCCGTCCGGCGTCGCCACCGCGCCCATCTCCGGCGCCGTCCACAGTGGATCGCCCGCGGCCAGCATCACCTGGTTGGCGGCGAGTACGTCGATCACGCGTACCTCGTCGGCGGACGCGGACGCCGGGGGCGGCGCCAGCTCGACCAGGGCGCGGGCGTACGAGAACCAGTCCGGGAAGCCGTGCAGCGTGACGTACAACCCGTCGCGGTACCGGATCCGCAGCAGCGGCGCGGCGAACCGCACGATCTGGCCGGCGTACGACGACAGCGGCGGTCCGGCCACGTCAGCCCTCCCCCTCGGTACGACGCGGCGCCTGATCCCGGGAGGTCATGTACTCCTCCAGCCAGCGCCGCGCCGCCGCGTCGTCGCTGGGGTCCACCCCGGCGTCGAGCATCTTGTCGAAGATCTGGTCCATCGACTCGCCTTCCGGCGTACCCAGCATCAGCTCGGAGTAGCGCTCGGAGGACTCCAGGATCGCCTTGCGGATCGACAGCTCGGCGAGGTCCGGCACCTGGCGTACGTCGCCGGCGTACATCGCGAAGGCGTCCAGCGCCTCCGGCAGCCAGGACGCCACCTCGGGCGGGATGCTGCCGCGCCGCTGCGGCGCCCACTCCAGCAGCAGGTGCTTGACCGCGGTCGGGCTCCACCGCATCGGGTCGCCGCTGTTGGCGTCCACCGCGTAGTCCACCACCAGCCGGGCGGCGCGCTCCAGCACCAGCATCGTGTCCGGCACGCTCTGCGCCATCTCCATCCCCACCCGGCCCGCCTCCGGCGAGGCCAGGAAGCCGCGTACCACTCCCGCGCGTGCGGTCTCGTCCAGCGCCGGCGGTGGCCCGGCGTCACCGATATCCGGGAGTACGCCGATCCGCGCGGTCACCAGCGCCCAGTTGTCCAGGAACTGCTGGCCACCCCGGATCTCCCGAAGCGACTCGGTCTTCGGCAGGCAGCGCTCGATCTGGGCCCGGGCCAACCCGGGCGCCACCGGATCGATGGTGGCGATGTCGACCAGCTTCTCGGTGGTGGTGGTCCAGTGCCCGATCACGTCGGCGGCCGGGTCCTTGACCACCATGTCGATCACAGTGTGGCTGTTGTGGTCGATGATCGCGCACACCGCGTGCTCCGGCCCACCGAGCTCCTGCGACTCGTACTCGAAGGTGATCAGGAAGTTGGTCTGGTCGCCGAACATGTCGCGCACCTGCCAGGCTCCGGTGCAGCTCACCCGGCCCGCGTGCGCCACCCAGCGGGGGGCCACCACGGCGTGCTCTTCGAACCGACGGAGGGTCTTCGTCGCGCGTTCCCCGGCCGCGCCCGGCGCCACCGTCGCCAGCCCGCCCAGCACAGCCAGCGACTCGGTGTTGCGGCGCCGGCCCAGGAACTTCACGAACTCGTCGGTGAACCCCGCTACCTCGGTACGCCGATCGCCGCCGGCCACCTTCGCGTACACCCCGCCGAGCAGCATCGACACCGCGCGCTCCGCCTGGTACGCGGTGCCGAACTGAGCGAGCGGCGACGCGGCGGCGAACATCGTCTGGAACGCCTCGCGGTACGCCTCAGGCTGCGCGGTTGCCATGCCGGCCACGATAGACGTTGGTGTCTTGCGCCGGCGCGGGACACTCGACCAATCGGGCGCGGCACGGCATCGCGCACACGGGTCGGCTGGCGCCCGGGGGGTGGCTCGATTCCGGTAGCGTTGAGGCATGCTGCTAGCCCGCTCGGCGCCCGAGTGCCACCTCTACATGGATCTCCACCCGTGCCGGTGCGGCGAAGCCGACTTCTCGCCGGACCACTGGCTGGAGCAGGACGGCGCCGACCTCGTGGCGCGGTATCAGGGCAGCTGCCGCGGCTGCGGCACCGCCCGCGACTTCTCGTTCGTGCTGGATCCGGAGCTGCCGCCGCCTCCCCCGGCGTACGGGGGTGGCCAGCCGTCGCAGCTGATCGACCCGGGGCAGTTCCTGTGGGTGAGCGAGCAGTTCGCGCAGTCCGTACCGGCGGATCCCGCCGAGCTGTCCGACCCGGAGCAGCGGGAGGAGAGCGCCGAAGCCCTGGAGACCGCGATCGCCGCGCTGGAAGAGGTGCTGAAGTTCATCCCGGCCGGCGCCGAGGCGGTCCCCGAGGAGGCGTTCACCGCGCCCGAGGGCTGGATGGTCTACCAGCAGGAGCCCGGCCGGTTCCGGCGGGACCGGCTGGAAGCCGTGCTCGGCGCGTACCGGGAGAATCTCGCGACCTACACCGCCTGATTTTTGGCGCTTTCGGCGCGCGAGTTACAGCAGCTGTTCGACCAGCTCGGTGACGTCGGACCGCGGCGCCCAGCCCTGGTAGACGGCCACGTCGAAGCGGTCCATGCCGAGCTGCTCGGCTTGGGCGCTGTCCTCGCCGAGATACTCCAGCCGGAGCCAGTCGCCGTGTGCGCCGATCACCAGGCACGGGGCGCCCCGCCAGCGGCACGTGGTGCGTACGTACCGCACTTCGTCCACGTCGCCCGCCGGCACGGTGCGTACGTACCGGCCGGGGCGTACCTCGGTGAAGCCGTCCGCCGGCTCGGCCGCGTACAGCCGTACGGTGCCGTCGGTGGCCGGGTTGGCGACGTACTCCACACCGCCGAGCCGCGCCAGGTAGCCGTGTCGCACCGTCATCCCAACCCCCCGCCGGTACGCCACTGACCAGCGTCCGCGTCGTACGTCGCCACCACGGTGCCGGCGCCGGTGCGGTCGATCCGGCACAGCTGTGCCCCGTGCGGCAGCGGCACCCCGGCCACCCGGAGCTGGCTGACCTGCGCGCCGGCGCCGTACGAGGGCGGGTCGGTGGCGCCGTACCGGCCGTCCCCGTACGCCGGCCACCGCACCGCGTGTAGGTGCGGGTCCGCCGCCGCGAACGGCGAACCGGCGCCGTCCAGGCCGAGCGCCTGGTACAGCTGCGCCGGCGGGGTGGCCTCCCCGACGTCCCGCAGCCGGTGGATGTAGCCGCTGACCATGTGGTAGCCGCGCTGCAGGTAGAAGTCCACGTGCTGGTGCGGCAACAGCTTCTGCAGCACCTGCCCGCCGTACCGGACCGCCGGGCCGGAAGCAGCGTCGGGCGCCGGCACGGACACAACCGCCGAAGCTGGCGCGGTGCCTGCCGCCGGGCCGGCCGGCAGGGGTGACGGGCTGATCGAGGCTGGTGGCGCGGCGGCTGACGCCGGCGTGGCTGGAGCCGGTGCCCGGCCGGGTGCCGGGGCGGTGCCTTGCAGGATGTCTACCAGGCCGATCTCGGCGGCCCAGGCGGCCAGCTCGGCGACCTGCTCGCCGGGCAGGCTGGCGCCCACCGCGGTGCCGGGGTTGACCGCCAGCGTGAGCTGGTGGTCCGGCCAGCTGTGCAGCGCCGCCACCGCCTCCACCCTGGTGTACGGCACCTCGTCCGACCCGAGATGCTCCACCATCCGGCGCTGGGAGGTGAAGACCAGCACGCAGCGTTCGCCGTCCAGCTCGGTGGCCCGCCAGGCGCGGCTCTCCACCGGCGCGCCGTCGGCGATCGGCACCAGCAGCTCGGCCAGCAGCAGCGCCTTGAGGTACGCGTCGGTGTCCCCGACCTGCACCGCCGCCAGCATCGCGGTCTCGATGTCGTTGTCCGGCTCGAACCCCGGCTCCGGCAGCGGCACGGGCTCAGGCACCGGCTTGCGCGCCTGCGGCTCCCCCGTGACCGGCGTAGGCGCCGGCGGCCGGGCAGCCGCCACC
>JBOGDF010000360.1:0-5459 GCA_050701635.1 Micromonosporaceae bacterium
GGCCGGCGCCCGCGTCCAGGCCGGCGCCCTCGTCCGGGGCGGGGTCGGCGTCGGGGTAGGCACGCTCGGCATCATCGCACGCGCTCCGGCGGCGCCACGCAACGCGACGCGTACGGCGATGGTGGCGGCGGCGCGACCGTGCGAAGTCAGCCGAAACACGGACGATACGAACCGATAGGGCTAACCCTGCGTACCCCCAGGTAGAGCCCTATCAACCGGGGCGTAGGGCTGGTGACGGGCGGGCGGCGCCCGGCTTAATGCCACCACCCCTCATGGTCCTGCCAGGTCTCCTGGCCGCGGGGAAGGACCTCCCCTCGGTGAAGGAAGGCACATGCGCAGAACCCCCCTCACGATGGTGGTCGCCGCCGTCACGGCGGCGACGCTGAGCGCGTACGGCGCGCTCTGGTATTCGCAGGCAGGCGGCACGGCACCCGCGCTGACCGCCGCCGCCCCCGGTGCCGAAGGCCCCGCGTACGCGGACCCGAACGCCAAGGGCAGCGCACCGCGCGCGTTCACGGTGCCGGGCCACCGGGCGTACATCGACGCCACGAAGCTGAAGGGCGCGCCACCGAAGAAGCGCAGCCCGCAGCAGGACAAAGAGCGCGAGGACCTGCCGGTCTCCGGCAGGCAGGGCACCGGGCCGGCGGCGCCGGTGCAGTCGGAGCTGACCGCTGCTGCGGCGCCGACCCCGACGCTGAGCGTCAAGGGGCTGGACTTCAAGAACTGGGGCGCCGGGCACCCGCCGGACACCAACGGCGTGGTCGGACCGAACCACTACGTACAGACGATCAACACCTCGATCGGGATCTTCGACAAGGCGACCGGCAACCGGGTCGCGGCGTTCACCTTCAACACCTTCATGGCCAACAGCGGCACCGCGGAGTGCGACAGCTACAACCGCGGTGACCCGACGGTGGCGTACGACGTGCCGTCCGGGAAGTGGATCCTGGCCGACTTCTCGTGGATCAGCTCCCGCAAGGGACCGTTCTACGAGTGCGTCGCGGTCTCGTCCGGCTCCGACCCGGTGAACTCGACCTGGACGTTCTACTCGGTGCCGGCGGGTGAAGGCGGCCTGCCCGACTACCCGAAGTTCGGCTCCGGCCCGGACGGCGTCTACTTCACCACCAACAACTTCTCCGGCAACCGCTACACCGGCGCCAGTGTGTACGCGCTGCAGCGCGCCAGCCTGGGCGCCACCTCGCTGAAGGTGCAGCACGCGTCGACCAGCTCGACGTACTTCAGCCTGATGCCGGCGAACACCGTGGAGGCGGCGCCCGCCGCCGGGCCGCAGGTGATCGCGTCGATCTGGGGCGGCCAGATCCGGCTGTGGAAGTACGCCATCGACTGGGCCAACGCGTCCAACTCGACCTTCACGCTCTACAAGAGCCTGGCCGTGTCGTACAGCTCGATCGGGGACATCCCGACGCTGGGCGAGTCGGTGGACAGCCTCAGCCCCCGGGTGATGAACAAGGCGCAGCTGCGTAACGGCTCGCTGTGGCTCTCCCACACCGTCGCCGGCGGTTCGGTCGCCGGTGTCCGGTGGTACGAGATCAGCGACGTCGCGGCCACCCCGGCGATCCGGCAGCAGGGCACGTACGCCCCGGCCGACGGCAAGCACCGCTGGATGCCGTCGCTGGCGGTCGACAAGCAGGGCAACATGGCGGTCGGCTACAGCGTTGGCAACGGGTCGATGCACCCGTCGATCCGGTACGCCGGCCGGCTCGCCACCGACCCGCTGGGCACCCTCGGCCAGTCCGAGACCTCGCTGATCGAGGGCACCGGCTCCCCGTCGACCGGCAACTACGGCCGCTGGGGCGACTACGCCGAGATGAGCGTGGACCCGGTGAACGGCTGCACGTTCTGGTTCACCACCGAGTACTACGAGGTGACCGGGGCGGACCACCAGACCCGGATCGGCTCGTTCACGTACCCGGGTTGCGCCTGAGCACGGCTCGGGGCCCCGTCGCGGTGATCGCGGTGGGGCCTCGGCCTGCCCGGTGTACGGTGCCTGGCGTGCGGGTTCTGTGGAGCGTCCTGGCGTTGGCGGCGGTGCTGACGGTGCCGGCGTGCGGCCCCGAGATGGCCCCGGAGTGCCCGCCGCTGAGAGCGGTCGCCTCGGCGTCGCTGGCGCCGCTGCCGGACGGGCTCGAGCTGACCGAGATGGGCACCGTGACCGGCGTACAGGTCGATGCCGAGCAGGTGACCGCGACGATCCAGCGCGACAGCACGGTGGGCGACGCGACCACGGTGGTGCAGAAGCACTTCGAGCGGATCGGCTGGACGGTGGTGAACACCGACAACGAAGGCTTCGAAGCAGAGATCTTCGTGGTACGCGACGCCGACACCGGCCTGATCAACATCCGGGAAGCCGAGTGCGCCGGCCGCGTGGTCATGGACGTGACCCTGGTGCCCGCCGCCGCGCGCACCCCCGCTCCGTCCGGCAGCGCCTCGCCGGGCGCGTGATGCGGCGCCGGCTATCCCAGGCGGATGCGGCGGAGTAGCACGAGTTGGAGCGCCACCGCCGCGGCGGCCAGGGCGAGCAGCACCAGGGAGAGCAGGCTCGCGTAGCCGAGCTCGCCGTACAGGAAGGCGCGGCGGTAGACGTACAGCGGGGAGACCAGGGTGGCGTAGTGCGGGTCGCCCTCGGTCACCAGCAGCGCCGGTACGAACGTCGTCTGCAGCACCAGCAGCGCGTCCCGGAACGCCAGCAGCCCCAGGATCGGCGCCATCAGCGGCAGCGTGATCCGGCGGAACGTGTGCCAGGCGCCGGCGCCCTCGACGGCGGCGGCCTCGTACAGCCGGTGCGGTACGGCGGCCCGCGCGGCCAGCGCCACCACGAACGCCTCGCCCACCTGGAACGCCAGCACCAGCGCCAACGCGAGCCGGGCGGCGTGCGGGTCGGTGAACCAGCCGGCCCACGGCAGCGGGCCGTACAGCGGGTTGAGCAGCCACAGCCACAGCAGCGCCCACGCCGCGTCCGGCACCACCGCCGGAAGGTATACCGCGGTACGCCCCAGCCCGTTCCCCCAGTCCCGGGTGTGCAGCAGCAGCGCGCACCCGGTCGCCAGCAACAGCCGCAGCGGTACGGCGATCGCCGCCACGATCCCGGCGTTGCGCAGCGACAGCCAGAACAGCTCGTCGTCGAGCAGCCGCCGGGGATTCTCCAGCCCGGTGAACCGTGGCGCCGCGAAGCCGTAGAACTCGGTGAAGCCGAGATAGACCGCCGCCCCGAACGGCACCAGCACCAGCAGCCCGACCCCCGCCAGGTACGGCGTCGCCAGCGCCAGCCGTCTCACGCGCCCGACTCCGGTCCGGCGGCGGGGCCTGGCGGCGCGGCGGCGGGGCTGGGCAGCTCCGCAGCGGAGCCGGACTGGTCCGGCGACACGCGGGCGCCGTCGTACGACGCGTACCAGTGGCTGTCGGTGTTGTCCCAGTCGAGCCCGACCGTCGCGCCGACGGTGGGCGCGGCGGCGGCGCCGACCCGCACCAGGATCCGTACGTCGCCGCGCACCACATGCACCACCGACTCCTCGCCGCCCGGCTCCACCGCGACCACCTCGCCGTCCAGCCGTGCCCCGGTCGCCGCCCCCGCAACCACGCGGAGGCGCTCGGGGCGTACTCCCAGGATCGGGGCCGGGCCGCCGCCGGCGAGTGACGCCGGCAGCAGGTTCATCGGCAGCGCGCCGAGCAGCCGGGCGACGTAGCCGGTGGCGGGACGGGCGTACACCTCGTCGGGGGTACCGACCTGTTCCACCCGGCCGGTGTGGATCACCGCGACCCGGTCGCCGAGCGCGAGCGCTTCGTGCTGGTCGTGGGTGACGTACAGGGTGGCGGCGCCGAGCCGGCGCTGCACCGTACGCAGCTCCGCCCGGGTACGCAGCCGCAGGTCGGCGTCGAGGTTCGCCAGCGGCTCGTCGAGCAGGAACGCCTTCGGCTCGCGTACCAGCACCCGGGCCAGCGCCACCCGCTGGCGTTCGCCGCCGGACAGCTCCCGGGGGTAGCGGCGCAGCAGCTTGCCCAGCCCCAGCGAGTCGGCGGCGGCGGCCACCTTCGCCGACACCGCGTCCCGGCGCCCGCCCCGGGCGCGCTCCCCGAAGCCGATGTTGTCGGCGACGTTCAGGTGCGGGAACAGCGCGTAGTCCTGGAACACCAGCGCTACGTCGCGCCGCCCCGGCGGCAGCCGGGTGACGTCGCGGCCGGCCACCGACACCGTGCCGGCGTCGAGCGTCTCGAGCCCGGCGACGGCGCGCAGCAGCGTGCTCTTGCCGGAGCCGGACGGGCCGACCACGACCAGCAGCTCACCGTCGGCGACCTCCAGGTCGACGCCGTCCAGCGCCTGCACCACGTCACCGCGGTGCGGCCGGAACGACTTGCGCGCGCCGCGTACCTGGATGCTCATCGGGCCGGGAGGTTCATCGGCTCAACAGTGGGCGGGTACGCCGGTCCAGCTCGCGCAGCGCCGCGTCGACGTCGAATTTCCTGGCGTAGAACAGCTGGGTCAGCTCCTCATCGGCGATGTCCTCGATCTCCGGCCAGGCCGGCATCACGGGCGTCCGGTGCATGTGCGGGATGCCGTCCAGGAACGTCTGCGAGCCGGCGGGCGGGCGCGCCGGATCCAGGAACACGGGCGAGTCCGCCACCGACTTCAGCGACGGGACCGTACGCCCACTCAGCGCGGCCAGCCGCTGGCCCTGCTCGTCCATCGCGTACCGGATGAAGTCCAGCGCCGCGTCGGCGTTCGGCGCCTCCGCCGCCACGCAGTACGCGTCGGAGTGCAGCAGCGTGGCCTGCCGCTTGCCGACCGGCAGCGGCGCGACGGCGAACTTCAAGCCGCTGACCTCGCGGAACTTCGGGGTGTCGCGGCGGGAGCCGAGATACATCCCGAGCTTGCCGGCGGCGAACCGGGTCTCCAGGTCCTGCGCCTCCTGCTGCGGCAGGTCCGGCACCACCTTCGGGTCGCGGATCAGCCCGGCGAGGAACTCGATCGCGCCCCGCGCGGCCGGGGTGTCGAGGGTGAACCGGGTCGGCTTCGCCGGGTCGTCGACGATCTCGCCGCCGTTGGCCCACACGAACGGCGCCAGCCGGACCAGGGTGGGCTCCACCCCGAGGCCGTGTACGTCACCGCCGGAGAGCCGGCGCGCGGTGTCGGCGAAGTCGTTCCACGTCCAGCCGGCGGCCGGCGCCGGCACGCCACGGGCGGAGAACACCGCCGGGTTGTAGTAGACCACCAGCGAGCTGACATTCTGCGGCATGCACTGCAGCGCACCCCGGTACGTGAACGCCTCCACCGGTTGCTGGTAGTAGTCACCGAGCTTCAGGCCACGCTGCTCCAGCCCTGGGCCGACGGGCTGCAGCGCGCCACGGGCCACGAACTGGGCGTACTCCCGGTAGTTGATCAGGAACGTGTCGGGCGGGTTGCCGGCAGCGAACGCGCTGGAGAGCCGGGCCAGGTGGTCGCC
>JBOGDF010000361.1:0-5448 GCA_050701635.1 Micromonosporaceae bacterium
TCGTTAGGCTCTGCGGTGATGGATTCACGTACGGGTCTGCCGGTGGTCGGGATGGTGGGCGGCGGGCAGCTGGCCCGGATGACCCACCAGGCCGCGATCCCGCTCGGCCAGTCGCTGCGGGTGCTGGTCAACTCCACCGACGACGCGGCGGCGCTGGTCGCCGGGGACGTACGGGTGGGTGACCATACCGATCTGGACGCCCTGCTCGGGTTCGCCAAGGGCGTGGACGTGCTGACCTTCGACCACGAACACGTACCCACCGAGCATGTGAAGGCGCTGGCAGCCGCGGGAGTGACGGTGTATCCGGGAGCGGACGCCCTGCTGTGTGCCCAGGACAAGCGGGTGATGCGGGAGCGGCTGAGCGGGCTGGGGTTGCCGATGCCGCGCTGGCAGCCGGTCGCCGACGCCGAGGACATCACGGCGTTTGCCGGCGGTGCCTGGCCGGTGGTGGCGAAGGCGACCCGCGGGGGGTACGACGGCAAGGGCGTCTGGATGCTCGACGGCGCCGCCGAGGCGCAGCGGCTGGTGGACACCGGCACCTCGTTGATCGTCGAGGAGCGGGTGCCGCTGGTACGCGAGCTGGCCGCCGTGGTGGCGCGCTCCCCGTACGAGCAGGTGGCGGCGTACCCGGTGGTGGAGACCGTGCAGTCCGGCGGGATCTGCGTCGAGGTGCTGGCGCCGGCGCCTTCGCTGGGTGACGCCGACGCGGTCGCCGCCCAGCAGCTGGCGATCAAGGTGGCGACCGAGCTGGACGTGGTCGGCGTACTCGCCGTGGAGCTGTTCCAGACCGCCGGCGCGCTGCTGGTCAACGAGCTGGCGATGCGGCCGCACAACTCGGCGCACTGGACCATCGAGGGCGCGCGCACCAGCCAGTTCGAGCAGCACCTGCGCGCGGTGCTGGACTACCCGCTGGGCGACACGTCGTTGACGGCGCCGGCGGTCTGCATGGCGAACGTGCTGGGCGGCGAGCCGGGCGGGATGGGCGTCGACGAGCGGCTGCACCACCTGTTCGCCGCCGACCCCGGTGCCAAGGTCCACCTGTACGGCAAGCAGGTCCGTCCCGGGCGCAAGATCGGCCACGTCACGGTGGTGGGCGAGGACATGGCGGACGTACGTGCCCGCGCCGCCCGCGCCGCCACCTGGCTGCGGTACGGCCGCGGGTAGGGTGCGAGTCACCAGATGGCGAGGGGAGCGGGCGTGGCGTCACCGGAGCCGGCGGCTGGCCGGGCGACCTTGGTCGGCGTGATCATGGGCAGCGACTCGGACTGGCCGACCATGCAGGGCGCCGCCGAGGTGCTCGACGAATTCGGCGTGGGGTACGAGGTGCATGTGGTCTCCGCGCACCGTACCCCCCAGCGGATGCTCGACTACGCCGCCGCCGCGGCCGACCGGGGGCTGAAGGCGATCATCGCCGGCGCGGGCGGCGCGGCGCACCTGCCGGGCATGGTCGCGTCGGCCACCCCGCTGCCGGTGATCGGGGTGCCGGTGCCGCTGAAGTATCTCGATGGCATGGACTCGCTGCTGTCGATCGCCCAGATGCCGGCCGGGGTCCCGGTCGCGACGGTCTCGATCGGCGGCGGCCGCAACGCCGGGCTGCTCGCCGTGCGGATCCTGGGCACCGGGGACGCGGAGCTGCTCAAGCGGATGGTCGGCTACCAGGCCGGCCTGGCGCGGCTGGTGGAGCAGAAGGACGCCTCTCTGCGCAGCCGCCTCGGCGGCCACGGCCCCGGCGGCCCCGCTGGGCAGACGCGCGACGGCCACGGCTCCAACGGCCCCGGTGGGCAGACGCGCGGCGGGAACGCGTGACCGACGCGGTTGTGTTCGACTGCGACGGCGTACTGGTCGACTCCGAACGGCTCTCCAACCAGGTGTTCGCCGACGTGGTGACCGCCGAGGGGCTGCCGACCAGCTTCGACGACGCGGTGAGCCGCTACCTCGGCCGCTCGAGCGCGGAGTGCGCCGAGGAGATCGCGCGGGAGCTGGGCCGGCCGCTGCGTACCGACCTGATCGGGGAGTACGAGCGGCGCTGTGCGGCGGCGTTCGAGACCGAGCTGGCGGCGATGCCGGGCGTGGCCGCGCTGCTGGACGCGCTGGTCGCGGTGGCGATGCCGCGCTGCGTCGCCTCCAGCGGTACGCCGGCCGAGATCGCGCTCCGGCTGGAGCTGACCAAGCTCGGTCACTACTTCGACCGCCACGTCTACAGCGCCGCGATGGTGCCGCGCGGCAAGCCGGCACCGGACCTTTTCCTGCACGCGGCGGCTCAGCTCGGTGTCGACCCGCGCGGTTGTGTGTTGCTCGAAGACAGTCCGGCGGGGGTACGCGGCGGCAAGGCGGCCGGGATGACCGTGGTCGGGATCGCGTCCCTGATCGGCCCGGACCGGCTGGCCGAGGCCGGCGCCGACCTGGTGGTCACCGAGCTCGCCGCCGCCCAGGAGTGGCTGGGCCTCTAGCCGCTCAGCGCCAGCGCGAGCCCGACCAGGGCGCCGTAGTGCAGGCTGACCAGCGCGGTGTCACGTACCACCGGATTCAGCTGACCGGAGACGGCGCCGGAGCGGACCTGCCACACCGGAAACCCCAGCAGCAGTACGGTGACCAGCGCGATCGCGGTCCACGGCGCGCGCAGCACCAGCCCGCCGAGCACCAGGTACGCCGCCGCCACCAGCCCGTAGTAGAGCCACCGGGTACGGTGCTCGCCCAGCCGTACCGCCAGCGAAGTCTGCTCGGCGATCTCGTCCTCGAAGCTGCTCCGCAGGCTGTGTACGGTCAGCGCCGCAGCGACCAGCAGCCCGACCCCGAGCCACCCGAGCCCGACGGTCAGCCACCCCGCGCGTCCGATCAACCCGCCGACGGTGACCAGCACCGGAGCCGCCAGCATCGCCAAACCCGCCAGCGCCCCAACGGGGGTACGCGGCAGCCGGCGCTCGTCGCGGGTACGTGCCGCCGACTGGTCCCCGATCGTCATCGCACCGACCCTAGTCGGTGCTCTCCGGCTGGTACGCCGGCAGCCCCAGCCCCTTCCGGATCTTCTGCTGCACCGTGGTCTTGTCGGGCCGGGCGTCCACGGTGACCACGAACTCCTTGCCGCGGAACAGGTCGAGCACCGGGTTGGTCTTGGAGTGGTAGTCGCGGAGCCGGGCGGCGAGCGCCTCCTCGGTGTCGTCCTCCCGGCTCACCAGCGCGCCGCCGCACACGTCGCACCGGCCCTCGGTCTCGGGTCGGTCGGCGATCAGGTTGTAGTCCATGCCGCACTGCGCGCACAGCCTTCTGGCGAGGACGCGGCGGCGTACCTCCGCGTCGGGCAGGTCGAGGTGGATCACACCGTCGATGTCGTAGCTCTCCAGGAAGAACTCCGCCTGCCGCCGGTTGCGCGGGAAGCCGTCGACGATGAAGCCGAAATTCCAGTCGTGCTCGTCGAGCCGGGTGCGTACCACGCTCTCCACCAGGTCGTCGCCGACCAGCTCGCCGGCGGCCATGATCCGGCGTACCTGGGCGCCCAGCTTGGTGTGCTGCTTGACGTTCCAGCGGAACATGTCGCCGACGCTGATGTGCACCAGGTCGAGGTCGCGCGCCATGATCCCGGCCTGGGTGCCCTTGCCGCAGCCCTGGACGCCCATGATCACGTACTTCCGCATAGCCCACGATCGCACAGAGCCGGGACTCACGTCATCCGCGACAGCGCCTCGCGGAGTGTGCGTACGTCGCGGCGGCGCTGCTCGTACGTGGCGCCGAGCGCGAGCAGCAGCAGGCCGGCGGCGGCCAGCGGCACCCAACGCGGCAGCACGTCCCAGAGCCCGATCAGCTCCCGGATCATCGACAGCACCAGCACCACGCCGCCCACCACGACGGGGGCCTGGCGGCGGCGTACCGCCCCGGCGATCACGACCACCACGGCGGCGACGCCGATCCCGAGCCGGCGCCACGGGTGGTGGTCGGCGCCGAACAGGTCGCTGCCGAACATCACCCCGACGCTGGGCACGAACCCGGCGGCCAGCGCCAACCCGTACGCCCGCCAACTGTCAAGCTGCGGCCGGTGCCGCAGCGTGAGTACGCCGCCCAGCAGCGCCGCCGCCGCGAACGGCACCGTGTACGCCTCCACCAGCCCGACGTCGCGGGTGCCGAGGAAGATCCACCATGCCACCAGCTCGCAGCCGGCGGCCCCGAACACCAGCTTCCAGCGGCCGGGGCGTACCGCGGACAGGCCGAGCATGGCGCCGTACCCGGCGAGCACGATCGCCACCGTGAGCCACTCGGGGGCGGCGATCGCGACGGCGTAGAACGCCACCAGGTACGACATCACCTCGGTGGTCAGCATGTCTGGCCGGCGGCCCGGCAGCGCCGCGGCGGCCACCAGCAGCAGCAGCGCGACGCCGAGGATCCCGTACGCCCGCTGGTCCTGGGTGAGCCCGGCGTGCTTGCCGGCGGCGCTGGCCAGCAGCGCGGCGCCGGAGCCCGCGACGATCCACCCGAAAACCCGCGCCAGGGTGGTACGCCCGAGCAGCGCCACCAGGGTGGCGGCCGCGGTGCCGGCGGTCAGCCCGGCGAGTGTGGCGAGCGGAGTGGCGAGGCAGTTGGCCAGCCCGATCGAGCCGGTCACCGGCCAGATCACGCTGGTCGCGCGTACCACGGTCGGGGTGGTACGCACTCCGGTGCGCGGCAGCAGCCCGGCGACCAGCCCGGCGCCGACCGCCAGCCCGAGCGCGACCACCGGCAGCGCCGGCCACGGCCAGTCGTACGCCACCGGCGTCACCAGCAGGACGGCGACCGCGCCGGGCAGCACCGCCGGGAACACCCAGCGGGCACCGCGCAGCCCGTGCGCCGCGACGCCGGCGGCGATGGTGATCAGCAGCAGGGTCAGCGGATCCCAGCCGTCCGGGAAGATCGGGCCGGGCGCGAAGCCGAGGTCCTGCGCCCCGGGCGTGAGCATGGTCCGGGTGCCGTCGCCGGCGCCCTGCCAGAACCAGAGCGCCCACAGGTACGGCTGCAGCACCGAGAACACGCCGGGCAGCGCGCTGATGATCGCCACCGCGAACGGCAGGGACGCGGTGGCGCAGTTGCCGATCGCGGCGTCCCGCCGGCTCGGCAGCAGCAGCATCCCGCCGGCCACGCCGATCAGCCCGGAGACCGCGGCGTACACCCCGGTGGGCTGGTCGGTGAACAGCACCGTGAGGGTGGTGACGGCGGTGGCGACGCTGACCCCGGCGACGCCGTACCGGACGTAGCCGGAGTTGCTGAAGCGCAGCGCCGCGGCGACCCCGAGGCCGAGGCTGGCGGCGCCCATCATCGCCGGGATCACCGCCGCCTCCGGCCAGTCCAGCGCCGCACCGAGGGCACCGGCGGTGGCGGGCAGCAACGCGATCCCGAGTGTGGTGCTCAGGCCGCCGATCACGCGGCCGTGCCCGGTGCCGGCCTGCCGGCCGAGCAGCGCCACCGCGGCGGCCCCGGCGGCGA
>JBOGDF010000362.1:0-5420 GCA_050701635.1 Micromonosporaceae bacterium
GCTTCCCGGGTCGCGGCCGCCAGCTTGGTGGTGGCGGCGGAACGGGCCGCGGACCGGGCGGCGGCCCGCTCGGCGGGGGTCGCCGCGGAGCCGCTCTCCAGCCGGATCCGGTCCAGCCGGCTCGCGATCCGGATCAGCCGGGCGGCCACGGTCGCGGCGTCGGCGGCCTCCGGGTCGTCCACGGACAGACCGGCGGCGGTACGCACCAGGTCGGCCAGCGGCGCCAGCCGGCGGTTCTCCCCGTACGCGGCGCACCGTACGGGGAGCACCCGGGCGCCGTGTTCGGCGGCGTACTTGGCGGCTTCGGCGGCGAACCGGGTCTTGCCGGTCCCCGCCTCGGCGGTCAGCATCAACACCCGCGGCTCGCCCCGGTCGACCACCTCGGCGAGCCGGCTGGCGAAGCGCCCCATCTCGGTCTCGCGACCCACGAACGGCGCCTCGTCGCCGAGCCCGGAGCGGGTGCCCGGGGCGTCGTGCAGGCCGAGCAGCTCGTACGCCGCCACCGGCGCCCGCTTGCCCTTCAGCCGCAGCGGGCGTAGCTGGCGCCAGGCGGCGAGATGTCTCGTCGTCGCCGACGTACGGGCGCCGGCGTACACCGCACCGATCGACGCCGCGTCGGCGAGCCGGGCGGCGGTGTTGACGGTGTCGCCGATCACCGTGTACTCCAGCGCGGCCTGTACGCCGGCCACCACCACGCCGGTGTTCAGCCCGACCCGCAGCCCCAGCGGTACGCCGCCGCCCTGCTCTACGTCGAGCACCTTGCGTACCGCCCGCTGCATGGCGAGCGCGGCGCGTACCGCCCGCTCCGGGTCGTCCTCGTGCGCCACCGGGGCGCCGAAGACCGCCATGATGCCGTCGCCGGTGAGCTTGTCGACGTGGCCGCCGAACATCGTGACCGCGCGGGCCAGCGCGGCGAGCACCCGGTCGGTGACCGCGCCCACCCGCTCCGGGTCGAGGTCTTCGGCCCACGCGGTGAAGTCGGACAGGTCTCCGAACAGCACGGTGACCACGCGCCGCTCGGTGGTGGGCGCCGCGGCGGCGGCCGGCAGGGCGGCTCCGCAGTGGTGGCAGAACCGGGCTCCCGGCACCGGCACGGTGCCGCACACCAGGCAGATCATGGCTCGTTCGCAGCGTCAGCCGGCCCCGGCGGCGCGGCGGCACTGCCACGCGGCGGGTCGGCATGCACCTCGGGCTCCAGCTCGCCCAGCTCGGCGAGGTACGCCAGCTGCGCGTGTACGGACATCTCGGCGGCCGGCCAGAGTTTGCGGTCCACGTCGGCGTACACCACGGCGACCACATCGGCGGCGGTACGCGCGCCGGCCCGCAGCGCGGCGCGTACCTGGTCCAGGCGTTCGGCGCGGTGCGCCAGGTAGTGTGCGGCCGCCTCGGCGCAGTCCGCGAGCGCCGGCCCGTGGCCCGGCAGCACCGGCACCGGGCCGAAGCCGGCCAGCCGCCGCAGGCTGGCCAGGTAGTCGCCCAGGTCGCCGTCCGGCCAGGTCACCACGGTGGTGCCGCGCCCGAGCACGGTGTCCCCGGTGAGCACCCCAGGCTCATCGCCGCCGACCGCGAACGCCACCGAGTCCGCGGTGTGCCCCGGCGCCGCGACCACGGTCACGGTCAGCCCACCGGCTTCGACCACCTCGCCGTCGGCGAGCCGTGGCGCGGCCCGGCACCAGGCGGCGTCGGCGGCCCGTACGGGAGCCCCGGTCAGGGTCACGAACCGGTCCACCGCCTCGGTGTGGTCGAAGTGCCCGTGGGTGATCAGCACCAGCTCGACCGGCTCGCTGGCCAGCCGGGCCAGATGCGGCTCGTCGAGCGGCCCCGGATCGACCACCACGCAGCCGCGATGGCCTGCCGCCCGTAGCAACCAACTGTTGGTGCCGTCGAGTGTCATCGGGCCCGGGTTCGGCGCCAGTGCGAGCGTCGCCCACGACGGCGGAGCCACCGCTAATCGAGCCGCCGGTGACGTCAGGTGCCCCCCGGTACCCGTACTCATGCAGCCGATCGTACGGCCCGCGACCTAGACCACCGCCGCCGTCCCAGATCGGCGGTCGGCACTGTCCCCCCAGCGGTACCAGCAACCGATTTCCCCGACGCAGACCGGACATCGCCCGAAAGCCGCGCGCCAGCCCGCTTAAGGTGGCGGCATGTTGCGGGAGGTGACGGCGATCCGGTACGTGACGCCGCTGCGGGAGGGCGGCTCGCTGCCCGGCATCGTCGAGGCGGACGACCTCGGCACGTACGTGGCGAAGTTCCGCGGCGCCGGGCAGGGCCCGAGCGCGCTGGTCGCCGAGGTGATCACCGGCGAGCTGGCGCGCCAGCTCGGGCTGAAGGTGCCGGAGCTGACGGTCATCGACATCGACCCGGTGATCGCCCGCGCCGAGCCCGACCAGGAGGTCCAGGACCTGCTGTACGCCAGCCCCGGCGCCAACCTGGGCGTCGACTTCCTCCCCGGCGCGCTCGGCTTCGACCCGTACGCCCACCCGGTCGACGCCGAGCTGGCGTCCGCGGTGCTGTGGCTGGACGCGTACACCTCTAATCCGGATCGCAGCTGGCGCAACCCGAACCTGCTGGTGTGGCACGGCGAGCTGTGGCTGATCGACCACGGTGCGGCGCTCTACTTCCACCACACCTGGCCGCGGGCGGCGGCCGCGGTGCACCGGCCGTACGACGCCACCGACCACGTGCTGCGCCGGCACGCCACCCGGCTCGCCGCCGCCGACACCCGGCTGGCCCCGCTGGTCACCCGCGACCTGCTCACCGAGTTGCTCGACCTGGTCCCCGACACCTGGCTGCCGGACGAGCCCGACATCGCCCGCGCCCGGTACGTGGACCACCTCGCGGCGCGGGTCGCCGACCCTGCCCGCTGGCTCCCCACGGCGGCCGCCGCATGACCCGCGACCCCTTCGAGTACGCCGTGATCCGGCTGATCCCCCGGATCGAACGCGGCGAGCAGGTCAACGTCGGCGTGGTGCTGTACTGCCAGCGGCGGGACTTCCTCGCGGCGCGTACCCACCTCGACGAGGACCGGGTACGCGCCTTGGACCCGAGCGTCGACCTGACCGCCGTACACGCCGCGCTCCGCTCCTGGGAACACACCTGCCAGGAGGGCACCGCCGGCGGCGAGCGGATGAAACCGGGCGAGTGTTTCCGCTGGTTGACCGCGCCGCGCAGCACCATCGTGCAGTCCGGCCCGGTGCACACCGGGCTCACGGCCGACCCCGGCGCCGACCTGGAGCGCCTGCTCGACCTCATGGTCCGGTAACGCACCAGCCGGCCGCCGTGCGACGCCAGTAACTCGGTTGAAGCGCGGCCTAGGCTGACAAGCGTGGAGATTCGTGAGCTGGACGCCGCCAATCTGGACGTCGCCTTCGACATCCGCAGCCGCTCCTTCGGGCTGCTCCCGGAATCCGCCCGCGCGGGCTGGCGGGCGCGCTGGGAACGCTCCGTCGCCGACCGCCTCGCCCTCGGCTGCTACGACGGCGGCGGTCACCTCGTCGCGGTCGCCCGGATCAACCGGTTCCGGCAGTGGTGGCAGGGGCGCAGCCTCCCGCTGGCCGGGATCGGCGGCGTGGTGGTCTCGCCCGAGGCGCGCGGCCAGGGCGTCGGCCGGCGGCTGATGCTCGGCATGCTGGACCACGCCCGGGACGGCGGCTACCCGCTCACGGCGCTCTACCCGGCGACGGTGCCGCTCTATCGGGGTTGCGGCTGGGAGTTCGCCGGCGCGCAGCACCTGGTCACGGTGCCCACCGAAGCGCTGCGCGGCCTCGGCGCCGGCCAGGTCCCGCTGCGCCGGGTCGACCCGGACGACGCCGCGGAAATCCTTTCGGTGGTACGCGGCATCCACGCGGCCGCGCGTACCAGCGGCCCGATCGACTGGGAGGAGTCGGAGGTGCGCCTCTGGCTCGCCGACGACACCCCGTACGCGTACCTCGCCGCCGACGGTTTCCTGGCGTACCACTGGGACGGGGACAACCTCGAGGTGGACGAGCTGGTCGCCGGCTCCGAGGACACCGCCCGGGCGCTGTGGTCCCTGGTCGGCACCGGCTCCTCGATCGCGAAGCGGGTCAAGGCGTGCATCGGCCCCACCGACCCGCTGCGCTGGCTGACCCGGGAAGAGGTCGTCAAGCCGTACGACGAGAAACGGTGGATGCTCCGCGTGCTCGACCTTCCCGCCGCGCTCGCCGGCCGCGGCTACCCCGCCGGCGTCGACACCGAGCTGACCCTCACCGTCGAGGATCCGCAGCTGCCCGCGAACACCGGCACCTGGCGACTGTCGGTCACCGCCGGCACCGGCAAGGCGTCGGCGGTCGACCCCGACCCGGCCGCACTCCGGCTCGGCGCCAACGGCCTGGCAGCCCTGTACGCCGGCACCCCGCTCCCCACCCTCCGCGCCACCGGCCTAGCCACCGGAGGCGACCCCACCACCGACCCGCTGTACGACACGGTCTTCGTCGCCAACCCGTACCTACTCGACTACTTCTAGCCGGCACCGTCCCCCCGGCGGCTCCTCAAGAGCCAGCAGCGGCGAGTTAGTCAGTGACCTCGACGATGACTTCTACCTCGACCGGGGCGCCGAGCGGCAGCTCCGCGACGCCGACCGCGCTGCGGGCGTGCTGACCAGCTTCACCGAACACGGCTCCGAAGAGTTCACTGGCGCCGTTGATCACGCCGGGCTGGCCGGTGAACCCGGGCGCCGAGGCGACGAAGCCGACCAGCTTGACCACCTTGGTGATCCGCTCGAGCCCGACCAGCGCGTCGATCGCGGCGAGCGCGTTCAGCGCACACACCCGCGCCAGGTCCTTCGCCTGCTCCGGCGAGACCCCGTCACCGACCTTGCCGCTGGCGGCCAGCTGCCCGTCCACCATCGGGACCTGGCCGGAGACGTACACGTGGTTGCCGCTCTGCACCGCCGGGAGGTACGCCGCCACCGGCGCCACCACCTCGGGCAGCCGCAGCCCCAGCTCCTTCAGCTTCGCCCGCGGATCGCTCACTGCACCCATGGTTCGGCTCCTCGCTCGCTCCGCTCCTCGCTCGCTGCGATGCTCACTCCCGGTCGCCTCACGCCTCCCCCTTCGGACGCTTCAGGTATGCGACCAGTTGCTCGGAGTTCGGGCCGGGGATCACGGCGACCAGCTCCCAGCCGTCGTCGCCCCAGGTGTCCAGGATCTGCTTCGTCGCGTGCACCAGCAGCGGCACGGTGGCGTACTCCCATTTCTGCATGTCGGCACCCTAACGCGACCGCCCCCACCCACTGGCGCGCCGGCACTACTGTGGCGCGCATGACGCAGCCCCCCGACCGGAACAAGCCGCCGGACCTGGTGCCCGGCCAGCCCCTGTGGGGCACCCCGGAGATCGGTTCCGACGCACCTGCCGCCACTCCCGCGCCGTCCCCGAAAGATCGTACCTCGGGGGTACGC
>JBOGDF010000363.1:0-5410 GCA_050701635.1 Micromonosporaceae bacterium
GCCGCGGGCCGCCCCGCGGCCGGATCCCCCGGCGGGCTCCCAGGTGCGCAGCGACGCGGGAAGCGGGAGGCCACCCGCCCGGGCGGCGAGTCCCCGGCGACCAGCGAGTCCGGCTACCCGGCCAGCCTGCCCACCGGCGCCCCTCCGGTGCTGGGCGGCAGCGGCCCGCGTGGCAAACGGCGTACCCCGCAGAACCCTTCCCGGGGGTACGACACGAACCCTGGCGCGCTCGGCGACAGCGGGCGGCCGGCACCACCGACCGGTGCGCCCGGTGCCCCCGGCAAGGTGCTGCGCGGCCCGTCCCGGCGCCCCGTGGGGCGTACCGCCGGCGCGATGCCGCCCACCCTCGGTCACCGTGCCGCCGGCGGTACGGCCGGCAAGCCGTCCGGCATGATCGGCAGGCCACCCGGGGCCACCGCCGGCAAGCCCACCGGCGGCACGCCCGGAAAGCCCGCCGCGAAGCCGCTGGCCGCGCCCGGATCGGGCACCACCCACTCGATCGGGAACCCCCGGCGCAAGCCGGCGGAGCGTACGAGCGCCGACCAGGACGCCCCCGCCAAGGGGCTCACGCCGCCCCGGCCCCGGCGCGTCACGGCGAGTGAAGCCGGACCCGCGATCGGCGGCGGCAGCCCGCCGGGGACCGCGCGACGGTAGCCCCCCGTACGAGAGCCGCACAAGAGCCCACGCAACGCCTCAAGATGTGGTGTTCGGCCATTTCCGGGACGCCCAGGGACGACAGTGCTCTAATGGGGCTCTGGGCTAGATCCTCCCACCGAACGCGGGAGGAGTCAGGGGGGAAGTCGTGGACACTGGCGATCGTCTGCTTACGCCGGGCGAGGTAGCCGCACTGTTCCGCGTCGACCCGAAGACCGTCACACGCTGGGCAGCGGCAGGACGTATCGGGAGCATCCGGACGCCGGGGGGACATCGGCGATTCCGGGAATCCGAGGTGCGTGCGCTGCTCAACGGTGAGGAAATGGGCCGACAGGACCTACTCGAACATCGGCATTGAACCCGGCCACCGCCGGCCGGCCATAGCGCCGGTGTGTGGACATACGGTCAACCCAGTCAGACCGGCAAGCCGGCGCTGACCGGGGCGGCCACGGTCTCAGCGACGGATCACCAAGCCGTCGCTGATTCCATTCTCCGGCGAGAATCACGCCGCGCCTGAGCCCAGCCACCGCGGGCGCGACCGCTCAGCTCCGACCCGTACCGCCGCCCAGCTCTCCGGCCCACCGGCGGAACAGCGTGTGCGGTACGCCGATCGCATCCAGCACCTTCCCCGCCACGAAATCCACCAGCTGCTGTACGTCTCCCGAGCCGGCGTAGAACCCCGGGCTGGCCGGCAGCACCACCGCCCCGGCGTCGTGCAGCGTCAGCAGGTGCACCAGGTGGCTGCGCGGCACCGGCGTCTCCCGCGGCACCACCACCACCGGGCGGCGCTCCTTGAGGCTGACGTCCGCGGCGCGCTGCAGCAGGTCCTTGGACAGCCCGAGCGCGATCCCGGCGCACGCCGCGGTGCTGGCGGGGACCACCACCATCCCGCGCGACCGGTAGGACCCGCTGCTCGGCCCGGCGGCGAAGTCCGTCGCCGGCCAGTACGCCAGGTCGGCCGCGCCGATGTCGCGCTGCAGCCAGGCGGCGAGATCGTCCTTCCAGTGCGCGTCGCGGAAGCCGATGCCGGTCTCGTCGAGGATGGTCAGCCGCGCCGCCCGGGACACGATCAGGTCGACCGCGCACCCGGCGTCGAGCAGCCCGCCCAGCACGGCGCGGGCGTACGGCGTACCGGAAGCTCCCGAGACGCCCACCACCCAGGGCTCACGCTGTGCGTTCACCACCCCAGTGTGCCCGAGCCGGCACGGCACGGCCGAAACCAAGGGGTGCGCGATCTGGCTCCGCGCATCTCGTACCGGGGGTGAGCAGTGCTACGGGTTAACGGCGTCCCAGTCGCCGTCGATGTCGTCGACCCAGGCGTCGACCGGACCGTCCCAGGGGGCCTCGGACGGCGCGGCCTCGGAGGGCGGGGACTCGGCGGCGGGATTACGCCCATCCGGGAGGCCGGAGAGTGGGACCAGGCGGATCGGTCGGCGTACGGGGTGGGACTCGTCTGACACCCGAGCAGGACTCTGGGTGGTCACGTACTCAACTCCTGAAGGTGAAAATCTTGGGGTCGCCGGGGTGAGGCAACGACCCCAGGTTACCCGGCGACCACGAGCCGCAAACGGCTAATCCGGAAAGCCGGCCGTCTATGTCCCGCCGTCGGTGCCGTCTCGCCGCGGCCGGAGGCGGACCCTCACGCCGGCAGCAATCGACGTCCGAGCGCGCAGCGCCTCAGCTTCCGCACAGCGGCGCTCAGCCGAGGAGGAGCAGGTCGGCGAGGCCGAAGCCGAACAGCGCGATGCCGACGAAGCCGTTCGCGGTGAAGAACGCCCGGTTCACCCGGGACAGGTCCTGCGGCTTGACAATCGCGTGCTCGTACGTGAACGCGACCGCGGTGAGCGCCAGCCCGATCCACCACAGCCAGCTCAGCCCGACCATGATCCCGAACCCCACGAACAGCCCGAAGGTGATCACATGGGTCACCGTGGAGGCGTACAGCGCGGCCTTGACCCCGAACCGGGCCGGTACGGAGCGGACCCCGATCTGCCGGTCGATCTCGGCGTCCTGGCAGGCGTAGATCAGGTCGAAGCCGCCGATCCACAGCCCGACCGCGATCGCCAGCACCGCCGCCGGGGCGGAGCCCTCGAACGTCCCGGTCACGGCGAGCCAGCCGCCGGCGGGCCCGACCGCCTGCGCGACCCCCAGAATCGCGTGCGGATAGTCCGTGAAGCGCTTGCCGTACGGGTAGACCACCAGCGGCACCACCGCGAGCGGGGCGAGCAGCAGGCACAGCGGGTTGAGCAGCGCCGCCGCCCCGAGGAAGACCGCCAGCGCGACGCCGGCGCCCCACCACGCGGTCCGTACGCTCACCGCGCCGGTCACCAGCTCCCGCTGGGCGGTACGCGGGTTCCGCGCGTCGATGTGCCGGTCGATGATCCGGTTCGCCGCCATCGCGAACGTACGGGCGCCCACCATCGCCACGGTGATCACCAGCAGCGTCCACCAGTCGACGAAGGCCAGGGGACCGCCGCCGCAGGACCCGCCTCCCCCGCCGACGTGCCCGGTACACACGTCACGCTCGAGCCACATCGCGACCAGCGCCGCCAGGTACGCGAACGGCAGCGCGAACACCGAGTGCTCGATCGCGACCAGGTTGAGGAAGCTCCGCACCCGGCCCGGAGCTTCGACAGCGCTCACAGGCCGTACTCCCGCCAACGCTTGTCGACCTTGGCGACGACCTCCGGTGACATGACCGCCTCGTCGGGCCAGCCGCGGGTGTAGCCCTCCTCCGGCAGTTTCCGCGTCGCGTCGATGCCCACCTTGCCGCCCCAGAACTGCTGGTACGACGCGTGATCCAGATGGTCCACCGGACCGGACGTGAGCAGCATGTCGTGGGCGTAGTCGACGTTGCCGAACGCCCGCCAGGCGACCTCGGCGTAGTCGTGTACGTCGCAGTCCTCGTCCACGACCACCAGCAGCTTCGCCAGCGACATCAGCCCGGCGCCCCACAGCGCGTGCATCACCTTCTGGGCGTGCTTCGGGTAGCGCTTGCGGATCGAGACGATCACACAGTTGTGGAAACCGCCGGCGGTCGGCATGTCGTAGTCCACGATGTCGGGCACCATGATCCGCAGCAGCGGCAGGAAGATCCGCTCGGTGGCCTTGCCCAGCGGCCCGTCCTCCTGCGGCGGCTTGGACGTGACGATCGAGTGGTAGATCGGCTTCGGCCGGGTGGTCATCACCTCGACGTGGAACACCGGGAAGTCCTCCACCGGCGTGTAGAAGCCGGTGTGGTCCCCGAACGGGCCTTCCGGCAACCGCTCGCCGGGCTCCACGTACCCCTCCAGAATGATCTGGGCGTGGGCCGGGACCTGCAGCGGGACCGTGAGGCAGTCGACCATCTCCACCCGTTCGCCGCGCAGGAAGCCGGCGAAGAGGTATTCGTCGATGTCCGGTGGCAGCGGTGCCGACGCGGCGTAGCTGACGATCGGGTCGCAGCCGAACGCGATCGCCAGCGGCAGCCGCTGTCCGAGCCGCTCCGCGACCGCGTGGTGGGCGTTGGAATCCTTGTGGATCTGCCAGTGCATCGCGAGCGTGTTGCGGGAGTGCTGCTGCAGCCGGTAGAGCCCGAGGTTGCGCTTGCCGGTCTCCGGGTGTTTGGTGTGGGTCAGCCCGTAGTTGTGGAAGATCCCGCCGTCGTACGGCCAGGTCATCAGCCCGGGCAGCCGGTCCAGATCGACCTCGTCGCCCTTGTAGACCACGCTCTGGCACTCGGCGCTTCTGACCTTTTTCGGGGGTACGTTCTTCAGCTGCAGCAGCTTGCCGAAGCCCTCCCGGATCCCCGACCAGCCGACCGGGAGCTCCGGCTTGACCAGCGCCCCGATCCGGTCCCCGACCTGGTCCAGGCTGTCCACCCCGAGCGCCATCGCCATCCGCTTCTCGGTGCCGAACAGGTTGATCACCAACGGCATCTGCCCGCGGCTCGGCCGTTCGAACAGCAGCGCCGGACCCTGCTGCCGGACCACGCGCTGCGTGATCTCACTGATCTCCAGCGTCGGGTCCACCGGCGCCGTGACGCGCCGCAGCTCACCGGCCCGCTCCAGTGCGGCCAGAAAACCATTGAGGTCTTGGTACGGGAATCCACGCGCCATGACGCCCAGTCTCCCGTGTCCGGCTCAGCGGTCGGCTACGGGGTCGAGCACCGGCTTGACGTCGACGACCGGCGTACCGTCGACGGCTTCCATGTCGTTGACCTGGACTCGGGTGCCGTCGACGGCGAGGACGGTGACGCGGTGCAGCCCGATCGGGTTCGGCCGGTCCGGGGAGCGGGTGCTGAACACCCCGGTCTCCGGGCGGTTCGGATCGGATCGCGGGTGCACCGCCTGCACCTCGCGGTCACCCCGGTCCAGCCAGGTCAGTACGAGGATCTCGTGGCCGGGCTTGAGCTCGCGCATCGCCCGGGCGTACGCCGGATCGAACTCCAGCCACGCGTCGGGCGCGCCCTCGTCGCCCTGCATCGGCGCCTCGGCCCGCTCCCGTAGCGGCGAGCTGACGCGACCGACCGGCGTCACCGTGATGGTCTCCACGCCGACATCCTCTGCCGGCCACCGCCCGAAGGCAAGATCCCCGGCGGCGTGCACCTTTGCGCCTCCCGGCGCACCCGACTGCGGTAGATCTTGGAAGTCTAGTGTCAGATTCGAGCACAAAACTTCCAAGATCTACTTGGGTACGGGCGGCACGCCCGGTGCGGCTGGCAGGCCCGGTGCGGCCGGTACGGGCGGCACGCCCGGTGCGGCCGGCACGCCAGGTG
>JBOGDF010000364.1:0-5404 GCA_050701635.1 Micromonosporaceae bacterium
AGCGTGGGCACCGTGCCCGGGACCGGCGGCGGGACCAGATACAGGCCCCGCCGTCCGGCCCGCTCAGAGGGCGTCGACGCCGCGCTCACCGGTACGCACCCGGACCGCGTCGTCGACCGGTACCACCCACACCTTGCCGTCGCCGATCCGCCCGGTACGGGCGGCGCCGACGATGGCGTCGACCACCTTCTCCACGTCGATGCCGTCCACCAGCACATCGATCTTGATCTTCGGTACGAACTCCACCGTGTACTCGGCGCCCCGGTACACCTCGGTGTGGCCCTTCTGGCGGCCGTACCCCTGGACTTCACTGATCGTCAGCCCAGCCACGCCGAGCGCCGCGAGCGCCTCCTTCACGGCGTCGAGCTGGAACGGCTTCACGACCGCGGTGACGAGCTTCATGCCTGCTCCTTCCCGGCGCCAGCGGTGACCGGCGTCGCGTCGACCGGCGGACCGGTGACCACCGGCCGCTGCGAGCTACCGCTGGTCAGCCCACCGGAGAAGTCGTACGCGCTCTCCGCGTGCTCGACCAGGTCGATGCCCTCGTACTCAGCATCCTTGCCAGCCCGGAACCCGATCGTCTTGTCGATTCCGAACGCCAGCACCAACGCGATGGTGAACGACATCACCGAGACGATGCCGCTGCCCAGCGCCTGCTTGCCGAGCTGGGTGAGACCGCCGCCGTAGAACAGGCCCTCGTTGGTGACCAGCGAGCTGATCGCGCTGGTGCCGAAGAAGCCGATCCACAGCGAACCGACCCATCCGCCGACGAAGTGCACGCCGACCACGTCGAGCGAGTCGTCGTACTTCAGCAGGTACTTCAGCCCCACCGCCAGCGCGCACAGTACGCCGGCCACCAGGCCCAGCAGCACCGACGCCGCGGGGGTGATGAAGGCGCAGGCCGGGGTGATCGCGACCAGACCGGCGACCGCGCCGGAGGACGCGCCGACCAGGGTCGGCTTCTTGTCCCGGATCCACTCCACGATCAGCCAGCCCAGCACACCGGCCGCGGTCGCGACCTGGGTGTTGAGGAACGCGACCGCCGTGGTGGCGTCCGCGGTCAGCTCAGAGCCGGCGTTGAAGCCGAACCAGCCGAACCACAGCAGCCCGGCGCCCAGCGCCACCAGCGGTACGTTGTGCGGCTTGAACGCTTCCTTCGGCCACCCGGTACGCCGACCGAGCACGATCGCCAACGCGAGCGCCGCGGCACCGGCGTTGATGTGCACCGCCGTTCCACCGGCGAAGTCCAAGGCACCGATCGTGGCGCCGATGTAGCCGCCACCCCACACCATGTGCGCGACCGGGAAGTAGACCAGCGTCGCCCAGCCGGCGGCGAACACCAACCAGCCCGCGAACTTCGCGCGGTCGGACACCGCACCGCTGATCAGTGCCACCGTGATGATCGCGAACATCATCTGGAACGCGACGAACACGTACGTGGGGATCCCGGTCGACACGTCGCCGAGCATCCACACTTCGGTCATCAGGTTCTTGGTGCCCGGATAGTCGCCGAGATTGCCCACGAACCCGGGAATCAACCCGGTGTCGTCGGCGCCGAACGCCATGGTGAAGCCGTAGAACAGCCACAACACGGAGATGAGCCCGATACACGAGAAGCTCATCATCATCATGTTGAGGACGCCCTTGGACCGGTTCAGACCGCCGTAGAACAGCGCCAGACCCGGCGTCATCAACAGCACGAGGGCGCTGGATATCAGCAACCACGCGGTGTTACCGGTGTCGATCTCAGGCACGCTGCCTCCCTCTGGATACCCCTCCTCTCCGGCGCGTACGGGCAGCACTGCCCATGCCGGATTGCACTGAGCGTGACGCGAGCCTGTTTCACCCCCCGTTCACGTTTGTTACAGCGGTGTGAACGGCCGATCCACGTACCGTGAGGATCGTTACCGGCGCTGGCCAGCGGGCCTAGCATGGCGGGCTATGGAGTTGTTGGCCGCTGGCCGGACCGCCGACGTGTACGCGCTCGATGATCACCGAGTGTTACGCCGCTACCGCACACGGCATGGTGTCGAGCCGGAGGCCGCCGACCTGCACCGGCGGCTGCACGCGCTCCCGGCCCGGCTCTCCGGCGATCCGGCGGTACGCATCCTGCACCGCGATCTGCATCCCGAGAACGTGATCATGACCCCGGACGGGCCCTACCTGATCGACTGGACCAACGCCGCCGAGGGCGACCCCGCGATCGACGTCGCGTTCAGCGCGCTGATCCTGGCCGAGGTCGCGGTCGGCGACTTCGGCGTGCCGCCCGAGCAGGTCCGTGCCCTGCTCACCGCTTTCCTCGGGTACGCCGGCCCCGTACCGCCGTCAGCCCTGGAGCAGACCGTCGCGCTCCGCGCCGCCGACCCCCACCTGAGTCCGGCCGAGGTAGCCCGCCTCGGCGCCGCGTCCGCGCTGGTGTCGGGCATCGACGCGGCACGGACCGGGTAGGCATCTGCCATGCGGATCGGAAACTGGGACGTCAGGCCGCTCGGCGGCGGGCTCGGGTGCCTCGCGATGGTGCTGATCTCGATCGCGCTCTCCGTCCTCTGCACCATCGGCGCCAACCTCCTGATCCGTTAAGAGATCTTGGTAGTTGAGTGTCAGGATCGAGCACTCAACTACCAAGATCTACTTAGCGGGGGTACGGCGTCAGGCGTCGATCTGGTCTTGCAGGGCGGTCGAGCACGTCGCTACTTCGGCGTAGACGCCGGGCTTGCCGGGGAGGGCGCAGCCCTCGCCCCAGGAGACGACGCCGAACAGCTTGCCGTTGAGCACCAGCGGGCCGCCCGAGTCGCCCTGGCAGGAGTCCTTGCCACCCTCCTCGTACCCGGCGCAGATCTCGCCGTCGGCGACGTAGTTGTCGCCGTACACGTCGGGCTTGGCGCAGTACGCGTCGCCCATCACCGGTACGTCGACCTTCTGGAACGTCTCGTCCGGGCCGGTGCCCTTGGTGTCGCCCCAGCCGTACACCGTGCTGGCGGCGCCCTCGGCGTCGGCGGCCGGGTCGGTTTCCAGCTCCAGCGTGGCGACGCCCTCGAACGGGGTCTCTAGCGTCAGCACCGCGACGTCGTGGCCGGGGCTCTGGCCGTACTCCGGGTCGGACCAGATGTTCGCGATCTTCGACTCCTGGCCGACGCTGGTGTCGGACAGGTCGTCGCGACCCTGGATCGCGGTGTAGCCGGCCTGGTCGGCCTGTACGCAGTGCGCCGCGGTCACGATCTTGTTCGCCTTCACCAGGGTGGCGCCGCAGTACTCCTTGTTCGGCGCCGGCGAGTCCACATGGGACAGCTGGATCGCCCACGGGAAGTCGGCGGTGTGCGCGATCTCGCCGCCGACGATGCTGCTGTGTACGTCGTCGTTGGCCGTCTGCTGGGCGTACGCGTTGCCCACGGTCAGCGTCATCGCGGCCGCGGCCATCGCCACCACCCCGAGACTGAGTACGGTCTTCGTCTTCACTGTGCTCTCCCCAGGTCCACTGCTCCGCGCCCGGGATCGGGCGCCTCGATGGACCGGGACGCTAATCGGGGAATTCACGGCGAATTCGGCTCTGGCGAGTAGTTGCCAACGGCCGCCACCAACAGTGGCGACCTGATCGCTATCAGCGACAGTGTCCTTAGCCACGTCCTAACGCGACGTGCGTACCCGCGGGGTCAGCGGAGGGCGTACTCGAGGATGTGGCGCTCGTGGTCGATCAGCCGCAGGTCGCGCATCGGGCGGCGTAGGTGGCCCTTGCGGACGATCCGTACGAACGCCGGATCCCCGGCGGCGGCCATCCGGCGGATCCCCTCGACGTGGTCGATGATGCGCTTGCGGATCACGCGTACCAGCCGGTGCCGGTCGCGCGGGGTCAGGCCGTACGCGTCGGCGAACATCCGCAGCCGGCGCGGCCGGTCCGGGCGCTTCCAGCCGAGGGTGAACGAATCCCGGTCCCCGAACAGCGGCACCCAGGTCCAGGCGGCGTACGCCACGTCGTAGATCCGGGCGCCGGGCGAGGCGAGGTCGAAGTCGATCAGCGCCAGGCTGCCGTCGGGGCGCCAGACCACGTTGTGTGGTGCTGCGTCGTGGTGGCACACCACCTCGGTGTCCGGCGGCGGCGGGCCGAACGAGCGCCACACCATCCCGGGCGGGGTGTGGAAGCCGTACTGCGCGTCGTGGAACATCCGCAGCATCTTGGCGACGGTGACCAGCGCCTCGTCGGTGGTCCAGTGCTCCGCGAGCGGATATTCGCCGCACTCCCCCTCGATGTACGAGAGCACCTCGCGGCCCCGGTCGTCGATGCCCAGCGCGCGCGGGGCGCCGGTGAAGCCGACCGTCTCCAGGTGCCGCAGCAACGCGTGTACGGCACGGGTCCACGGGCCGGTGTTGCGGCGTACGGTCTCGCCAACCCGGACCACCCGGCTCGTGTTACCGCCGTGGAGCGGTATCTCCTGCTGCGTCACCCGACACTCCGCGCGCTGACCGGTGCCTAGCCCGCCTCGCCGACCAGGGCGTCGGCGAACTGCTCCGGGTCGAACGGCGCGAGATCGTCGGGGCCTTCCCCCAGCCCGACGAGTTTGACGGGAATCCCCAGCTGGCGCTGCACCGCGATCACGATGCCGCCCTTGGCGGTGCCGTCCAACTTGGTCAGCACCACCCCGGTCACCTCCACCACCTCGGTGAACACCCGGGCCTGCTGCAGGCCGTTCTGGCCGGTGGTGCCGTCGAGCACCAGCAGGGTCTCGTCGACCTCGCCGTGCTTCTCCACCACCCGCTTGATCTTGCTGAGCTCGTCCATTAGGTTGGCTTTGTTCTGCAGCCGGCCCGCGGTGTCGATCACCACGGTCTCGACGCCGGATTCGGCGCCACGGCGTACCGCCTCGAAGGCGACGCTCGCCGGGTCCTGTCGCTCGGCACCGCGTACCACCTCGGCGCCGACCCGCTCGGCCCACGTGGTGAGCTGCTCGGCGGCGGCGGCCCGGAACGTGTCCGCCGCGCCGAGTACGACGCTGTGACCGTCCGCCACCAACACGCGTGCGATCTTGCCACAGGTGGTGGTCTTCCCCGAGCCGTTCACACCGACGACCAGCACGACTCCGGGCCGGTCGCCGTGGCGTACGGCTTTCACGGCACGGTCCAGCTTCGGGTCCAGCGCCGCGATCAGCTCCTCGCGCAGCAGCTCCCGCAGCTCGCTCGGGCTACGCGTACCCAGCACCTTCGTACGGTCCCGGAGCCGCTCGGTGATCTCGGTGGTGGCCGCCATCCCGACGTCGGCGGAGAGCAGGGTCTCCTCGATCTCGTCCCAGGCGTCGTCGTCGAGATGCTCCCGGGCCAGCAGCGCGAGCAGGCCGCGCCCGAGCACGTTCTGCGACCGGGAGAGCCGGGCGCGCAGGCGTACCAGCCGGCCGGCGGTGGGCTCCGGTCCTCC
>JBOGDF010000365.1:0-5401 GCA_050701635.1 Micromonosporaceae bacterium
GTGCGGCCCGCAGTGCGGCGGCGCCGGCCCGTGCCACGGTGCGCAGGTAGAGCGGGCTGCCGCCGGAGCGCTCCACCACGGCGCGTACCGCCGCCGGGTCGGCGCCGGTCACCGACGCGGAGAGCAACGCGATTGCCTCGGCGGGCGCCAGCGGCTTCAGCGGCACCGTCTCGGCGCCGACGCGAGCCAGCAGCGTCGCCATCGCCTGGTGATGCGGCCCGCGGTACGGGTCGCGGTGGGTCGCGAGCACCAGCACCGGCAGCCGGCGTACCTCCGCCGCCAGCCGGTCGAGCAGCCGCACGGACGCGCCGTCCGCCCAGTGCAGGTCCTCCAGCACGAGCAGCAGGCCCGGACCGGCCGCCGCGTCCGCCTCGATCGCGTCCAGCGCCGTGGTGTACCCCGCGAACGCTGCGACCGCCGCCTCCTCGGCCGAGCCGTGCGCGGTGAGCGCACCGCCCTCGACCACCGCCTCCAGGGCGCGGCGGGTACGGGGGAGCCTCCGGGCGGCGCGCAGCCACGGCCACAGCGGCGGCATCCCCACGTCGTCGATCGCGCCGCCCCAGCCGACCGGGAGCTCTCCGGCGCCGGCCACCAGCTCCTCGGCCAGCCGGCTCTTCCCGATCCCGGCGGGCCCGCTGATCAGCACCAGGGAGCCGATGCCCTCCCGGACAGCGGCGAGCCGGTCCCGTAGCAGCTCCAGCTCCTGCCGCCGGCCGACGAACGGCTCCGGTTCACGCGCCACACCAGGAGTATCGCGGCCCGGCGGGGAACTCCGTACCGGTTTCCGTGGCGGACTCAGTGGCAGCACTGATGGCCGGCGCCGTCCGCCGCACCAGGCTGACCGCACCACAGAGAGGAGTTCCCGATGTACGCGAGAGTGCAGGTGACAGCTCCGGTTCCCGAGATCCCCGGTGTGGCGCCGACCGACATCCTCGGTCTGGTCCAGGCGCACCCGGGTTTCTGGGAGGGCTGGATGCTGCGGCAGGTGAACGGCCCGGACGGGGTGTTCGTAAGTCTCTGGCAGACCCGCCGGGACGCGGAGCTGGCGTCGTCGCGTACCGCGGCCGCGCTCGGTCCCCGCCCGTTCCGGCTGGCGCACGACGAGGTGTACGAGGTACGCGACGCACTCGACGGCGCGGGCACCGGCCGGGATCCGGCGTACGCCCAGCTGGTCTGGTTCGACGGGCCGCGGAGCGTGGCGCAGACCGCCGCCGACGAGCGGTCAGGGCGGGAGCGGGCGTGGCCGGCCATCCGGAACCTTCCGGGACTGGTCCGTACGATCGCGCTGTCCGGTCGGGATCGCGCGATGGTGGTGCTGACCCTGACCACCGACGCCGAGACCATCGACGCGGCGCAGCGCGCGGTGAGGTCGACCACGCTGCTCCCCGGCGAGGACCCGGCGCTGCTCGGCGGCCCGGACCGGGTCGACCTCTGCGCCGTGACGGCGGGCGTGCGCGCCGCAGTGCAGGCGGGCTGAGGCATGGCGCTCGTCACAGCGGTGCGGCGGCTGTTCGCTCCCGGGAACGGGTCGCGCCGCGTCGGAGCCGAGATCGAGCTGATCGCGGTCACCGACGAGGCGCGGCCCCGTACGGTGCCGCCGGAGCTGATCGCGGCGGGATTCGACCCCGGCTTCGTGGACGCGGCGCTGCCCAGCTTCGAACCCGGGGGCCAGCTCGAGCTGAGCCCGCCGCCGCAGCCGAGCGCGGGCCAGCTGATACGCGAGGTGGACCGCCTGGTGGCGCGGGCCACCGCGATCGCGGCGGTACGCGGCGTACGGCTGGAGGGCGTGGGGGTGAACCCGTACCACCGCTGCGACGAGGTGCCGCTGCGCACCACGACACCCCGCTACCTGGCGATGCAGCGGGCGTTCGACGAGGTGGGTCCACAGGGCCGGCGGATGATGCGGCTCACCGCGTCGCTGCAGATCACGGTGGACCTGCTGCCGGGCCGCGCCGGTCAGGAACAGTGGCTGGTCGCGAACCTGGCCGGTCCGGCGTTGGCCGCCGGGTTCGCCAACTCGCCGTGGCTGGAGGGGTGGCCGGCCGGGATTCCGGGCGCCCGTACCAGGATCTGGCACGGCGCCGACCTGCGCCGCACCGGGTACGACGGACGCCATCTCGACCTCGCCGACCCGATCGGCGGATACGCCGCCTTCGCCGCCGCCGCGCCCCGGCTTGCGATCCCGGAGGCGGCGGACCCGGCGTACCACCTGACCACGCTCTTTCCCCCGGTACGGCCCCGCGGCGGCTGCCTCGAACTGCGCTATCTCGACGCCCAGCCGGCCGAGCGGATCGGTGAGGCGATCACCACGGTCTCGACGCTGCTGCTGGACGACCGGGTCCGTCGCGAGGCGCTGGAGCTGCTGCTGCCGGTCGCCGGCGACCTGGAGGGCGCGTGGTTGGCGGCGGCGGACGGCTGGTCGCCGTACACCGCGCCGTTGCTGTCGATCGTGGCCGGGGGGCTTCCGGAGCCGCCGCCGCACCGTGAGATCGTGCCGGTCGGGCCGGGTGCTACTCACCGGGGTCTTCGGCGAGTTCCTGGAACTGGGTGATCTGCAGGTCGCCGGGTGCGTGCAGCCGTGAGTTGAGGGATCGCCACGAGGTTACGGTCGGTCGGTCGCGGTGGTGGTGGCGGGGTACGCGCGGCGCCGGGGCACCGCGGCGATCGCCAGCCCGAGCAGCGCGCTCCCGCAGCCGACCAGGAACAGCAGCGAGAACACCGGCTGGCCGAGCCACTCCCACATCGGGTGCCAGGCAGCGTGCGGCTCGCTCACATGGTGCACCGCCGAGAAGGCGACGCCCAGCGCGGTCGGCAGTCCCCAGAGGAAGATCGCGATGCCGTAGAGGGTCCCGGCGAGGGCACGCAACAGCAGGTGCCGGCCGTCCGTACGGCGGCTGGCCCAGCCGAACACCAGCCAGCCGATCAACCCACCGATCAGCCCCGCCGCGATGCCGGCCGGCCAGACCGCCCAGGGCGCCGCCCGGTACAGCTCCACGGTCAGGTACGTGGTGTCCGCTTCGGACTCCGAGGTCACCGAGATCTCGACCACGGTGTCCCCCCGCCGAGCCGTGATCAGGATGTCCTGCGGCAACGTGGCCGGATCGCAGGGCGGACCGGCGCACCCCGCCGCGTTCTGCTGGTGCGGCGCGGACACGTCCCAGCCCGCCGCGCGCAGCCGGTCACCGGCGTCGGCGATCTCGCGCCGGTAGTTGGCCGGAGTCGGGCCGTCGATCGTGTCGCCCACCCGGTTCTGCTGGTATTCGCCGCCATCGCCGAAGAGCAGCTCCTCGGCGTGTGACCAGCGCAGCGGCTCGCCGTACACGATGAACTGGTTTTCGTCGGGCTGACCGATGTGGCGGCCGAGCTGCCGGCCCGGCAGGGCGGTGTCGAGGATCGCGGCCGCCTCGGTACGGCCGGGCACCGGCCGCGCGGTCTCCCACGCGAGCCGGGTGGCGGCCGCCGCGCTGAACAGTCCACAGAGGACGGCGGCGAGCGCGGCCCAGGCAACCACGGTGCGGCTGCCGGGGCGTCCCAGCCGCGCCCGCATGCCGTGGCAGAGCAGGTTGCCGGTCTCCCGCAGCGTCGGCCGGGTGCGGTCGGCGGGTGCCTGGTCGAGCAGGGTGTCCACGATTTCGGCGTCCCGGTCCTTCCGGTACTGGCGGGGGTACGCCACCAGCAGCCGGCGGTACCGCCGCGCGAGGGTCGAGTGGGTCTCGGACATGGCGTCTCCTCCGTCTCAGGCGTGATGGGGGCGGAGTTTGCGCAGCCGGGTCTCGGCGGCGGTGGCGAGTTGACGGAGCCGTACGGTCTCCGCGTCGAGCGCCGTCAGCCCGTCGCTGGTCAGCCGGTAGTAGCGCCGCAGCCGGCCGTCGACGGCCTCTTCGCGGTCCCGTTCGACCAGTCCCTGGGCGGCGAGCCGGTCCAGTGCGGTGTAGAGCGTGCCGGGCAGCAGGCTGACCCGCTCTTCGGAGAGTGTGGCGATCTCGCGGATGATGCCGTACCCGTGCAGGGGTTTCTCGGCGAGCGCGGTCAGGATCAGGAACGTTGGTTCACGCATTGCGGTCATACAGACAACATATATCAATGATCAAGCTATTGCCGCCCCGCAGCGGCGCTGTCATTGCGGGGCAGGGCCCGGGCCAGCGCGACGACGACCACGCAGAGCAGTAGCGGCAGGGTCATCGCCGGCTGGATGCCCCACCAGCTGACCAGCGCGCCGGTGATCGCGGGGCCGATCAGGAACGCGGCGTAGCCGAAGGTGACGACCACCGCGAGCATCCGGCCGCCGCCGGCGTGGCCGGCCGCGGCGTACACCTGCGGAAAGATGATGCCGACGCCGAGACCGACCAACGCCCAGCCGACCAGCAGCAGCGGCAACGGTTCGGCGGTCACCGCGAGCACGTACCCGGCGAACGCCAGCACGGCGCCGGACCGCACCACCCGCTGCCGCCCGTACGCGGCGACGAACCGGTCCCCGTACAGCCGGATCACCACCATGCAGCCGGCGACCGCGACCAGGCCGAGCGCGCCACGCCCCGGATCGATGCCGGCGACGTCGGTGACGTGGATCGACGACCAGTCCACCGCGGTGCCCTCCGTCAGCCCGATCGAGAACGCCATCGCGCCGAGCAGCCACGCCACCGGCGGCAGCCCGGTACGCACCCCGTCCCGGAGGTGGGGGACCGGAGCGGTACGCGGCACGATCCGTACCACCGCGGCGTACCACGCCAGGGAGAGGCCGCCGATCGTCAGCAGCGCGGGCAGCACCACGCGAGCGCCGCCAAGCCCGGGCAGCTGCGACAGCAGCACCACGGCACCCGCGCCGGCGAGGTTGCCGACGCTGAAGAACGCGTGGAAAAAGCTCATGATCGGCCGGGGCCGAGCCTGCTCCACCTGTACGCCGAGCGCGTTCATCGCCACGTCCATCGCACCGTTGCCGAACCCGGCCACGAGTACGGCGGTGACCGCCACCGGCAGCGACTCGGCGAACGCCAGCAGCAGTACGCCGCCGGCGAGCAGCGGCGTGGAGACCAGGGCGACACTCCGCGCGCCGCGCCGGTCCGCCAACCGGCCGGCGAGCTGCATTGAGGCCACCGCGGAGCCGGCGAAGCAGAACAGCAGCAGTGAGACGCCGTCGACGTCGACCCCGAGCCGGGTACGCAGCGCCGGGAGCGTGCCGCCGATCCCGCCGACCAGCGCCCCGTTGACGGCGAACAGCACGGTCACCGCGAACGCCGCCGCCCGGCCGGCCAGCGCGCCGTCGCGTACCGAGGAGTGCAGCACCATCACGCGAACCTAGTGCCCTGCGCCAGAGATTCGCTTGCGAATTCCGGCGCCCAGCCGGCGCCTCGCGGCGTTGTCGTCGTCGCCAATACAACACCGGTATTGGCTCCTCCTCCGC
>JBOGDF010000366.1:0-5400 GCA_050701635.1 Micromonosporaceae bacterium
AATTAGTGCCTTGGCGGCGCACTAAGGAGAGGCATCATCGCAGGTCAGAGCGATCCAGCCCCGAGAATCTGTTCAAGTGACCCAACTCAGGTCCGAACGCGCGGCGGGCGCTGCTGGTCAGCTGGGGCTCGTGGTCGGACCGGTCAGTGGCCAGCGCGATCCTTTCCGCGATGGCGGTCGGCGATATCAACTACTACGTGCTCAAGCCGTGGATCGACCGCGACGAACTGTTCCACCGGGTGGTCGCGGAATTCGTCCATGAATGGTCGCGGAACGACCCGGCGAATCTGCGTGAAGTGGTCGTGGTGGCCGACCGGCATTCCGTACGCGGGCACGAGATCAGCAGCCTGCTGGACCGGAACGGGATTCCCCACGCGTTCCGGGAACGCGGCTCCGCGCAGGCCGACGCCGTACTGAGCCGGATCGGGGTCCACGACCTCACCGCCGAGGTCCTGGTGTGGATGCCGGCCGTGGGCGGCACCGTGCTGCTCGACCCCACCGACGCCGAGGTCGCCGAGGCGTGGGGCATCGCGGCCCGGCTGCCCGAGGACGCGCGGGACTTCGACGTACTGGTGGTCGGCGGCGGCACGGCCGGCCTCGCCGCCGCCGTGTACGGCTCCTCGGAGGGCCTCCGTACGCTGGTCGTGGAGCGGGAGTCGATCGGTGGCCAGGCGGGGTCCAGCTCTCTGATCCGCAACTATCTCGGCTTCTCCCGCGGGGTCACCGGAGCGGAGCTGGCGCAGCGCGGCTACCAGCAGGCCTGGGTGTTCGGGGCGCAGTTCCTGCTGATGCGGGAGGTCGCGCAGCTGGAGCCGGGCGGCGGCCGCTTCGTCGCGAAGATCGGCGACATCGGCGAGGTCACGGCGCGCGCGGTGGTACTCGCCACCGGGGTGTCGTACCGCCGGCTCGGGGTGCCGGAGCTGGAGGCGCTCACCGGCGCGGGGGTCTACTACGGCGCCAGCGTCTCCGAGGCGCCGGGGCTGACCGGCCTGCACGCGGTGGTCGTGGGCGGCGGCAACTCGGCCGGGCAGGCGGTGCTGCACCTGCAGAAGTACGCGGCGCAGGTCACCCTCGTGGTACGCGGCGACGCGCTCGCCGCCGGGATGTCGTCGTACCTGGTGGAGGCGATCGCGGCGGCGCCGAAGATCGGCGTACTCACCAGCGCTGAGGTGGTCGGCGGAGGCGGCGAGGGCCGCCTGGAGTACGTCGTGGTACGCGACCGCGCCGCCAGCACCGGCTCCGGCAGCGGCTCGGGCAGCGGCTCGGGCAGCGGCTCCCCCACCCGCCCCGGCGAGCGGCGGATGCCGGCGGAGGGGCTGTTCGTGATGATCGGGGCGCGGCCGCGTACCGACTGGTTGCCGGCATCGGTGGGGCGTGACCGGCACGGCTTCGTATTGGCGGGCGCCGACGCGGCGGCGGACGAACGGTGGCCGCTGAGCCGGGACCCGTACCCGTACGAGTCGACGTTGCCGGGGGTGTTCGCCGTCGGGGACGTACGCGCCGGCTCGGTGAAGCGGGTCGCCTCCGCGGTCGGGGAAGGCTCCGTGGTGGTCTCCCAGCTGCACGACTTCCTGCGAGCCGACCATGCCTGACCAGCACCGCGCCCCCTCCCCCGCCGGTGCTGGTCGCTGGGCGGCGCGGCCGTTGGTGGCGGCGGCGGTGGTGCTGCCGTTGCCGCTGATGGGGCTGGCGCTGCTGATGGCGCGGCCGGCGCTCGACCTGCGCTGGGAACACCATCCGTCGCACTTCTGGCTGGTGCTGGCCACCGCGACGGTGAGCGCGGCGCTGGCGTACGGGACCGGCGCGGCGGCGGTGGTACGCGGCGACGCCCGGGTGTTCCTGGTGTCGCTGGCGTTCCTGTCGGCCGCCGGCTTCCTGATGTTGCACGCCCTGGCGACCCCCGGCGTGCTGGTGGGGCATCCGAACCCGGGCTTCGTGATCGCGACCCCTGCCGGGCTGACCATCGGGTCGGTGCTGGCGGTGCTGTCGGGCCTCGATCTGGCCGGCGAACGGGCGGTACGCGCGGTCCGGCTGGCCCGCCGGGTACGGCTCGGGCTGCTCGTACTGATGGCGTTGTGGCTGGTCGCGTCGCTGGCGCAGCTGCCGCCGCTGCACTCGGTGGGCGTACCGGAGCAGGCCGGGGGGATCCTCACCGTGCTCGCCGTACCCGCGATCGGGCTGTACGCGTGGGCCGCCGTGCGGTATCTGCTGCTCTGGCGGCACCGGCCGTCGTTGATGCTGCTGGCGATGCTGGTGGCGTTCGTACTGCTGGCCGAGGCGATGTTGGCGGTGGTGTTCGCGCGCAACTGGCAGCTGTCGTGGTGGGAGTGGCACGTGCTGATGCTGGCGGCGTTCGCGCTGGTGGCGGCCGGGGCCCGGGCGCAGTGGCGGGAGGAGCGGTACGCCGACCTCTACCTGGACGACACCACCGCGGGCAACCGGGAGATCTCGGTGCTGTTCGCCGATCTGCAGGGCTTCACGCACTTCTCGGAGAACCACCAGCCGGCGGAGGTTACCGAGATGCTCAACGCGTACTTCAAGGTGGCGGTGCCGCCGGTGGTCGAGCGGTACGGCGGCGACGTGGACCGGATCATCGGGGACGCCCTGATGGTGACCTTCAACAAACGCGGCGACCAGCCCGATCATGCGGTACGCGCCGCCGGCGCCGGCCTGGCGCTGCAGCAGGCCACCGCCGCGGTGGTCGCCGCCCACCCCAACTGGCCCCGCTTCCGCGTCGGCATCAACAGCGGCCCCGCCACCGTGTCGCTGCTGGGTACGGAAGGCGGCCGTACCCACACCGTGATCGGCGACATCGTCAACGTTGCCTCCAGAATCGAAGGCAAAGCCCCCGCCGGCGGCGTAGCCATAGGCCCCGGTACCAAGGCCCGACTAGGGAATGCCCAAACGGAATCCCTGGGCCGCCTGGAGCTGAAAGGAAAAGCGGAGCCCCTGGAGATCTACCGACTGCTCACGCTCGACAACACCACCGACGCCGGCACGACACCAGACTGACCCGCCAGACGGAAACAAGGCGCACCACGTACCCACCAAAAGGGTTGGTCATCAGCGGTCTATGCCACGGTGGTGAGGGCCGCGAGTAGGGCGGCGGTCGGGGGCGGGTCGGGTGGTTCGCCGTACGTGGCGGCGTACACCTCGCGGGAGGAGTCGGGTAGCTCGTGTGCGCGGACGCCGGGACGGACGTGTTCGCGGATCGCGAGTCCGGGCGCGACGGCGACGCCCATGCCAGCGGCGACCATGGCCTGGGTGACCGCCACGTCGTCGGTGTGGTAGGCGATCTGCGGGGTGAAACCTGCGCGCGCGCAGAGGCTGATGAGGTTGTCCTGGTGCCGGTGGCAGCCGCCGATCCAGCGGGCGTCGCGGTAGTCGGTGAGCTGCGTGCCCGTGGAGCTCGTCAGCAGGTAGGTGGGGTCGTCGAGCAGGGGCACGATCCGCATCCCGGCTTCTTCGGGCTCGGTGTCGGCGTACCGGAAGCCGACGGCGACGTCGACGGTGCCGGCACGCAGCATCTGCAGGGCCTCCGGCGGGTGGGTCTCGGTGATCTCCAGCTCCAGCCCGGGATGCCGGTCGGCGAGTAGCGTGGCCGCCGCGGGCAGGAACGCCACCAGGGCGGAGGAGAACCCGGCCAGCCGTACCCGCCCGGCGCGGAGCCCGACATACGTGGCCAGCTCCGTGGACGCGGCGTCGACCCGCCCGAGGATGATCACCGCGCGATCGGCGAGCAGCCGGCCGGCCTCGGTGAGCCGGATGCCGCGCCCGACCCGCTGCACCAGCTGCGCCCCGGTCTCCGCCTCCAGCTTCGCCAGGTGCTGACTGACCGACGGCTGCGAATAGTGCAGCTGCTTCGCGGCCTCGGTCACCGAGCCGTGCTCGGCGACAGCCGCGAGCACGCGGAGCCGTACCAGATCGAGCATGCATCAACTCTAGCTATGAATTGCTGAAGAGATTGCCATTAGACCTAATGAGTTTTCGGGCGCAGGCTGAGACGCATGGACACCACGACCCGCACCCGACCCGGACTGGCCGCGCTCGTCGGTGGCGTACGCGCCGCCGTGACCCGCCACGCCGGGGACTCGCACCGCACCGCGTACGCCGTGGCCGACGTACTGCGCGCGACGCTGCCCGGACCCGAACTCCTCACCGTCGAGGAGCGCTCCGGCGACGCCGCCGGCCTCAGCGGCCCGCTGCTGCACGCCGAGCCCGACTTCTCCATCAAGGCCGTGGTGTGGCGGCCCGACCAGGACACCGTGATCCACGACCACATCGCGTGGTGCGCCTTCGGCGTACTGCAGGGCGTGGAGTACGAAACCCTCTACCGCGACCACGGCGACCACCTCACCGAGATCGGCCGCACCGCCAACCAGGTCGGCGACGTCAGCGGCTTCGCCCCGCCCGGCGACATCCACAAGGTCCACAACATCGGCGACACCACCGCGATCTCCCTGCACATCTACGGCGGCGACCTCCGCGGCGGCGTGTCCAGCGTGCGCCGCGAATACCACCTCCCCATCCGCCCCCGCACGCTCACCGCAACGAGAGGATGACGACCACCATGACGACCTCGCAGACCCTCAACGTCCCCGGCGCCCGCCTGCACTACGAGGTACGCGGCTCCGGCCCCTTGCTGCTGGTGATGGGATCACCGATGGCGGCCGCGTACTTCGCGCCGGGTCTTGCCGACACCCGGCTCGCCGCCACAGAGCACCACCCGGGAGTCACCATGCAACGCCTCGGCCAGCCAGCCGGTCAGCGTACGAAGCTCAGATTCCCGGCCCACCAGTGTCATGCCGGCCATCCCGACCCCCATCGGGTCCAGGCTCATGATGACACCGAAAGCCGTCGCAGCGCTCGCTACGGCCACTTCAGGCGGCTTCGGCGACGATGACGCTCATCGGCCCGGCCAGCGGCCGGTGATCGAGGTAGCGCCAGCCGGTGTCGTGCAGCCAGGCGGTGCCCTCCTCGACGCTGTAGACGTCGCCGTCGTTGACGTGGATCGCGAACTCACCCGCCATCAACGCCGCCGCGAGCGGCTGGGTGTGGGTCGGGTCGGTCCAGAAGTCGGCGAGCAGCAGGCGGGCTCCGGGTTCGGCTGCCGTACGGATCCGGTGCAGGATCGACCGGTTCGTCTCCGGCGTGAAGTAGTGCACCAGGTTGGCGAGTAGGAAGGCGTCGTACCCGCGCGGCAGATCGTCGGCCCGGACGTCACCGACCCGGACGTCGATGCGATGGGAGTACGCCGTCGCGCGCAGCTGCTCCCGGGCGACGCGAGCCACGTCGGCGAGCTCGAACACCGTCGCGGTGAGAGCCGGGTCGGCCGCCGCCAGCGCGATCGACCAGGAACCGGTGCCGCCGCCGATGTCCAGCACCCGGCTCGCCGCAGGC
>JBOGDF010000367.1:0-5367 GCA_050701635.1 Micromonosporaceae bacterium
GGTACGGCCCGCCGCCCACCAGCAGCAACGCCGCGTCCGGCACCCGGCGCCGGATCGCCGGCAGCGCCCGGATCAGCGCGTCCTGGCCCTTGCGGGGCACCAGCCGGGACACGCACACCACCACCGGACGGTCGGTCAGACCGTGGCGGCGGCGTACCGGGGAGCCGTCCACGTCGGGGTGGAACAGATCGGTGTCGACGCCGGGCGCCAGCCGCTGCAGGCTGGTCAGTCCGCCGACCGCGCGGGCCAGCCGGACCCTCGTGTACTCGCCCAGGTAGGTCACCACGTCGGCGTGGCGGGCGATCCGGCGCAGCATCGTACGGGCGCCGGGGAGCATCGCCCATCCGACCTCGTGGCCGTGGGTGAGCGCCACCGCGCGCGTGATGCCGCCGGCGCGGCGCAGCGACGGGCTGAGCAGCCCGAGCGGGGCGGCGGCGCCGTACCAGACGGTGTCGCAGTCGTACTCCCGCGCCAGCTGTGCGGCCCGGCGCGCCACGCTGGGGGTGGGGAGCAGAATGCCGGTGGCTTCACGTACCACCGGAAAGGGTTGCCGGGTGTCGAACCCGGCGGCGTCGCGCCAGGTGGACACGTACACCACCAGGGAGTCGGGCGGTTGCCGCACGGCGAGGCCGTGCACGAACGACTGGATGCCGCCCGGGCGGGGCGGGAAGTCGTTGGTCACCAGCAGGGTGCGGCCCACCCCGAGATGGTAGGTCCCGTCATCGGGTACGCCTGCGGCGCAGCACCAGCAGCACGATCCCGCCGGCGACCAGCGCCGCGATCGCGATCGGCACCGCCGGACGGGCCCGGACCCGCTTCCGTACGTCCATCCGGTCGGCCAGCTCCGCGACGGTGTCGCCGAGCTCGGCCCGGGTACGGGCGATGTCCTGGCGGATCAGCTCGGCTTCCTTGCTGCGTACGGCCGTGTCTCGGTGGCTCATCGCCGGGCTCCTTCCCGCAGCAGCGCGGCGTCGGTCTTCGCGCCCTGCAGCGCCTCCCGGGGGTACGGCGGTGCGACCCGGCGCAGTTGCCCGCGGCCCACCAGCGCCATCACCCCGGCGGTCGCCAGCAGCACCAGCCCGACCAGCAACGCGGCCAGCCATCCGGGCATCACCAGCGCCAGTGCCAGCACCACGGCGGCCAGTACGCCGGCCACGCCGTACAGGGCGACCAGCCCGGCGCCGCTGAACAGGCCGACGCCGACGCCGGCGTGCCGGCCCTTGTCGCGCAGCTCCGCCCGGGCCAGCGCCATCTCGTCGCGGACCAGCCGGGACAGCTGGTCGGACGCCTGGCGTACCAGCTCGGGGGTGGAGAGTTGGCTGGTGTCGGTCATCTCCCCCACCTCCTCCCCCATCCCGTGCCCCATAGGAGAGGAAATGATGCCTATTTCCGGGCGTACGCCCGCGCGGCGGCGATCCGCTGCGCGGTGGTCGGGTGGGAGCCGAACGCCCAGTGCTCCCACGCCGGCGGGTCGACGTCGGAGAGGTTGCGCAGCGCGAGCCGGCGCTGCATCGCCTCGAACTTGTCCGGCTCGCCGGTCAGCGCCAGCGCGTGCGCGTCGGCCCGGGCCTCGACCCGCCGGGAGATCAGACTCTGCGCCGGCGTACTGACCAGGCCGATGATCGCGACCACGGCGAGGATCAGCGCCAGCGCCTTCGGATCGGTGAAGCCCTCCGGCGCGCCGGCCCGGCGTAACAGCCCGGTCCAGGCGCCGAGCAGGAACAGCCCGCACACCGCCGCGGCGGCCCCGGCGCAGCCGATCAGGGTGCCGGTGAGGACGTCCTGATCCTTGGCGTGGCCCAGCTCGTGCGCCACCACCTGCGCCACCTCGTGATCCGGCGCCGCCTCCAGCAGGGTGTCGTAGACGACGATCCGGCGGGTGGCACCGTACCCGGAGACGTACGCGTTGACCGCCCGGGTACGCCGTGACGCGTCCGCCACCAGCACGTCCTTCACCGGTACGCCGTCCGCCTCCGCGAGCGCCATCAGCTCGGTACGCAGCGCCGAGTCCTGCATCGGCGTGAACTTGTTGAACACCGGCTCCACCAGCACCGGGAAGACGAACGACAGCAACGCCACCAGCCCGGCGGCCCCGGCGGCGGCGAACGCCCACCACCAGCGCGGCGCGAGCCGGGTCAGCGTGTAGAAGCCGGCCAGCACGATCAGCGCCAGCACCGCGGAGATGGCCAGCGACTTCAGTACGTCCACCGCCCACCCCGACCAGTCCTGGGTGGACAGCCCGTACCGGCGCATGATGACGTGCCGCCAGGCCCCGAAGGGCAGCGTGACGAGCTGGCCGACCAGCACCACCGCGAGCCCGCCCAGCAGCGCCTCCGCCAGCCAGTGCCCGCCGAACGGGCGCCCCGCGAGGGTCACCAGCCGGGCTCCCAGCGGGGTCAGGCCGAGCAGCAGGGTGATCGCCAGCCCGACCAGCATCGCGCCGTAGCTGCCGGGGCGCAGCGCGGCGTGGAACTCCTTGCCGCGCGCCACCTGGGCTTCCGGCAGGTCGGCCACCGCGGCCAGCTGGGCGGCCCGGGACGGCGTCGCCGGTGCGCCCCAGGGCACGGCGTACCAGACCATCGCCAGCAGCACCGCGGTCAGTCCGAGCAGGGCGAGCAGCGCCCAGCCGCGCGGGGTCATGCGCCGCTCCTCGTCGTCAGGGGGTGAGTTCATCTTTCAGGTAGCGGCGCCAGGTCGCCAGGAACTGGTCCCTGCCGATGCCGAGCTCGTCCCGCAGCGCCACGTCGAGCGCGGCTTCCGGATCGCCGCCGGCCCGGCTGAGCCGGTGGTACAGCCTTACCAGAGTCTCCTCGTCGGTACGCTCCACGATCAGCCGACACGCCAGCCAGGCCTCCTGGTACGCCTGCGACAGCCGCGGGTTGCTCACCGCGAAGTCCGACCACTGCGGCAGCCGCTCCGGCAGCTTCCCCAGCTGTACGTCCTTCGACAGCTCCCGCGCGGCCCGCCGTGCCGTGGCTCCGGTGGCCCGGTACGCCACGTAGTCGGCGAACCCCTCCGCGAGCCAGTACGGGGTCTCCGCGCTGGTCACGTGCCGGGTCGCCACGTGGGTGATCTCGTGGGTGAGCACCACCTGCTGCCCGAACGGCGACAGCGTGCCGAACACGTCCGGGTTGACCAGCACCCGCTTGCCCACCGGCGGCCCGGCGTGCGGTACGTCGGCCGAGGTGAACGCCGCCATCCGCGACAGGTTGCCGGTCTCCTCCACCAGCCGGCCCAACTCGTGGCCGCTGGCCGGCACCAGGACCACCACCCGGCGGTCCCAGCCGGTGCCCCACACCCCGTCCACGGCCGGCACCGCCTCGCGTGCGATGCCGAGCACCGTACGCATCAGCGCCTCCGAGCCGGGATGCCCGGCGACCAGCACGGTCGGGCTGGACATCACCGTGACCGGGCCGAAGTCCCACAGGTTGCGTACGGTGCCGGAGCTGGTCTCCTGCCGGGGCGAGAGCCCGTCGTCGGCGAGATACCAGCGCTCACCGACCCGTACGAACAGGTGCCGCTGCTCCTGTGTGGTGGGCGTGGTGTCGTAGCCGTCCAGGCCGTACCGGAGCCGCACCTGGGGCGCCCAGGCGGCGTCCCCGTACGCCTCCGCGACCCCGGGCGGCAGCAGCGTCTCGCGGTCGGGGTCGAGCTGGTACGACCAGGTGCCGAGCGGCAGCTGCGCGAGGTTGTCGAAGAACGCCGCCTGCCGCGCCCGCAGTGGCTCCGCCGCCGGGTCGACGGTGGCCAGGAACGCCGTACGGTCCCGGGCCAGGATCGCTTTCGCCCGGGTTGCCAGCAGCGCCTTGACCGCCTTGGTACGCGCGGCGCTGTCCACCGACGACCCGCCGGGAGCCGTACCGTCGAAAATGCTGCTGACGCCGCGACCCTGCGCGCGGCCCGGGTCGGCGCCGCGCCGCTCGGATTCGCCCGGCGTGCCGGCGAGTAGGAAGCCGGTCGCGGTGACCAGCTGCACCGCGATGATCAGCCAGGCGGTGCCCAGCAGCCAGCGGGGCGGTCGCCGCAGCAGCTCCAGCCACGGCCACGACGTGGAACCGTCGCTACCTCCACCGGAGTGCCGGCGTCCCCCCGGGCGCGTCGCCCCTCGCACAGGCACCCGACCATCGTAGTGCCCAATGTCCGCCCGCCCTCACGCGCTGCGTCGCTTGTCCCTGCGGTCGGTGACCAGCTGCAGCCGCGGCACCATGCCCGCGTCGGCCAGCACGTCCAGCGCAGCCTGCTCGGTGGCGTCCAGCTCCACGCCCTCGGGCGGGCCTCCGAGAATCACGCTCACCACGCAGTCACCACAGCCGATCCCCCGCACCTGGCAGGTATCGCAGTCGATGAGCATCGCACCCCTCCGGCATCCTTCGGATCTCTCCTCAACCCGAAAGCTATTCCGGGGGTACGACAAAACCGCAGCTCAGCCCGCCTCGGGGCAGGACAGGGGGCGGCGCGGCGCCGGTCAGCTGCGGTCCAGGCGGCGCAGCAGCGCGTCGGCGCCGAGCGGGTAGGCACCGTGCCGGCGTACCCCGTCGGCGACCTCCTTGTCGGAGGAGATCACCACCACCGGGCGGCCCGCCGGCTCGGCCCGCACCAGCCGGCGGATCAGCTCGTCGGCGGTCTCCCCCTTGTGGCTGAACAACACCCGTACGCCGCGTGGCGCCGGCGGCAACCCCACCACCCGCTCGGCGCCGTCGAAGGCGACCGTCACCTCGGCACCGGTCTGCGCCGCCAGCCCGCCCAGGCCGCTGACCAGGCGCTTGCGCTGCTGCTCCAGGGACAGCTCGCCGTACCCGGACTTGGTGACGTTGTAGCCGTCGATCACCAGGTGTGGCTTCGGCAGCGCCAGCAGCTGGTCCAGCCGGGCCGGGTCGTCGGCGCCCAGGCCGCGCGGCTGGGCAGCCGCCTCGGCACCGGTGTCGGCCGCCACGTCCGCGACGAAGTCGGCGGGCAGCCGCTCGGCCGGCTCCAGCGCCAGCTCGCGGCGCAGCCCGTGCGCCGCCTGGCCGATCGTCTCCAGCAGCAGCCACAGCCGTACGTCGTCGACCGCCCGGCCTTCCCGGCCGGCGTGCCGGGCGCTCTCCAGCTCCCGCTCGGCCTCGGCCAGCTTCGCCTTCCAGCGCCGCAGCTCGGCGTCGTGCTGGGTGCCGGCCTGCGCCAACCGGCCCTTCTCGGTGGACAGCAGCTGGGCGGTACGCCGCTGCTGCTCCTCCGCGTCGCGCAGCGCCCTGGTCAGCTGGCGTACCTGTTCCCGCAGGTCACCGGCCTCCGCCGCGAGGCTCGCCGCGCGTTCCCGGAGCCGCTCGGTCTCGGTACGCGCCGCGTCCGCCTCGGTACGGCTGCGCTCGGCGTCCGCGCGCGCCC
>JBOGDF010000368.1:0-5337 GCA_050701635.1 Micromonosporaceae bacterium
CCGGTAGGCTGCCGCGACGTGGCACAGCCCTTCGACGAGAACCAGGCCGGCGGCCGGACCTACCGGTATCCGGGCGAGCCGGAGGCCGGCGCGCCCGCGCCGCGTTCCGCCGAGCGGGACGAGATCGCCGCGCACATCGCCCGCCAGGTCGGTCCGGTGGAGCGGGTCTGGCCGGAGGTGTTCGGCGAGCTGCTGCACGTCGACATCCACATGGTGGCGCCGACCGAGCAACGCCCGTACGTCACGCTGGTGACCGCCGGGATGAGCGACCGGGCGATGACCGTACCGCCGGAGACGGGGTCACCGGCGTACGCGGAGCTGCTGCTGTGCCTGCCCGCGGAGTGGCCGCGTACGGAGTCCGACTGGGCCGACGACCGCAACCACTGGCCGCTGCGGATGCTGCGCCAGCTGGCGCGGATGCCGCACGCGTACGGCACCTGGCTGGACGCCGGGCACACCGTCCCCAACGGCGAGCCGCCCGCGCCGCTGGCGAGCCACGTCGGGTTCACCGCGATGCTGGTGGCGCCGCCGTTCCTGGTCGGCCCGGACGTGTTCCGGCTGACCACCAGCTCCGGCCGGAGCATCGCGTTCTACGGCGTGATCCCGCTGTACGCCGAGGAGCTGCAGCGCCGCCTCAGCGGCGCCGAGCCGGAGCTGATGGAGCTGCTCGGCGAGCACGAGGTGACCGAGCTGCTCGACCCCGCCCGCCCGAGCGTCTGCTGAGCCCGGCACCGCGTCTGCTGATCCCGCGGCACCGCGTCTGCTGATCCCGCGGCTCCGCGTCTGCCGAGTACGCGGTTCCGCTCGCCGGGGCCGTCCGCGCCGCGTACGGTCAGCGCATGGCGCACTGGGTGGAGATCCTCATCCAGGTCGTGGTGGCGGCGGGGCTGGGTGCGGCGATCGGGTTCGAGCGGGAGCTGTCGGCGCAGCCGGCGGGGCTGCGTACGCACATGCTCGTGGCGTTGGGCGCCGCGCTGTTCACGATCGCGGGCGCCGACATGCTGGGCGGCGACCCGACCCGGGTGGCGGCGCAGGTGGTCACCGGCATCGGCTTCCTGGGCGGCGGCGCGATCCTGCGTGAGGGGATGTCGATCCGGGGGCTGACCACCGCGGCGTCGCTGTGGGTGTCGGCGGCGCTGGGGTTGGCGATCGGGCTGCACGCGTACCTCGCCGCGGTGGCCGCGATGGTGCTGGCGCTGCTCGTACTGGGCGCCATCAAGCGGGTCGAGGACGAGTTCCTGCCGCGGCGTCGGCAGATGGAGGTCACCATCTCGCTCCACCCGGACACCAAGCTGTCCACAGTGGAGCAAGCGGTGGCCGGTGCGCTGCCGCGCAGCCGGGTGCTGCGGGTGCAGTACCGCGAAGGCGGCCAGGAGCTGGTCGTGGTGGCGCGTCCCCAACTCGACCTGTCGCTGGCCGCCCTCGGCGAACGGCTGCTCGCACTGCCCGGCGTCCAAGGCGTCGACATCAACCGCTAGCCCGGCTCAGCGCACCGCTGGCGGCGTTCTCGGTCGCTTGTGTGCCGAGAACGCACACGGCACTCCCTGCGGCCTTGCCAGCGGCACGCTGAGCCGGGCTAGAGAATGGTGCCGACCAGGACGGGTTCGGGACGCAGGGTGACGCCGAAGCGGTCGCGTACGCCGTCGCGGATCTCCGCCGCGAGCTCCAGCAGCGCCTTGGCGGTGCCGGTGCCGCGGTTGGTGAGCGCGAGCGTGTGTTTGCCGGAGATCCCGACCCCGTCGCGGTGGTAGCCCTTGGCGAAGCCGGCGCGTTCGATCAGCCAGGCCGCGCTGGTCTTGACCTGCCCGTCCTCGCCCGGCCACGCCGGTGGCGCGCCCAGGCCGGCGCAGCGGTGCAGCAGCTCACCGTAGGCGGCGCCGTCCAGCACCGGGTTCACGAAGAACGATCCGACGCTGTACGTGTCCGGGTCAGCCGCGTCAAGCACCATCCCCTTGCCCCGACGCAGCCCCAGCACGGCGTCGCGCACCTCGCCCATCGGGGCCGTCTCGCCGACGGACACGCCGAGGGTACGGGCCAGCTCGGCGTACCGGATCGGGCCCGACTGCGCGCCGAGGCCGAGCCGGAGGCTGACATCGAGCACCACCCACCGGTCGCGGTGCTTGAAGACGCTGTGCCGGTAGCCGAAGCGACACTGCCGCGGGTCCCAGACCTCCACCGCACCGGTGTCGCGGTCGTAGACCCGTACCGCGGTGATGGTCTCGGCGACCTCCTGGCCGTACGCCCCGACGTTCTGGATCGGGGTGGCGCCGGTGGAGCCGGGGATCCCGGACAGGCATTCGATGCCGGACCAGCCTTCGGAGACCGCCTGCGCGACCAGGTCGTCCCACGGGTGGCCGGCGGCGACGGTCAGCTCCACCGCGTCGCCGGAGCGGTGCACGGTGGCGCCGGTGGAGCGCAGCAGCACGGTCGTACCGGGGAAGCCGGCGTCCGCTATGACCACGTTGCTCCCACCGGCGAGCACCAACAGCGGAAATCCCGCGGCGTCGGTTTCCCGGACAGCCTGTACGGTTTCGGCGGCATCGCCCACTTCGACCAGCCGGTTTGCCGGCCCTCCGATACGAAGTGTCGTATATGCCCCAAGCGTCTCGTCACTCACATCGCGCACGTTGTCAGCCTAGGCTGGTACGCAGTGCGACAGCGGAAGCTGTCCTGGGAGGCGCCATGAGTCACAAACCCGGCAAGGAGTTCTGGCTGGCGGCGCTGCGTCACGAGGGCGCGGCCTTTCGCGGCGCGGTGACGGTGGAGCGGCTGGACGAGAGCGTGCCGAGCTGCCCCGGCTGGATCGTGGCGGACCTGGTCGCGCACCTGGGCGGGGTGTACCGCTGGGTCAACGGCCACGCCGTACGCGGGGTCACCAGCAGACCCGATCCCGCCGACCGTACGGCGCCGTCCGGTGAGGCGGTGCTGACCTGGTGGGACGACCGGTACGCCGAGCTGCTCGCCACCCTCGACCGGCTCGACCCGGAGCTGCTCGCCTGGCACTGGGCACCGCAGGCGAAGAAGGCGGTGTTCTGGCACCGCCGGATGGCGCACGAGACCACGGTGCACCGCTGGGACGCCCAGGTCGCCGTCGGGCTCACCGAGCCGATCGAGGCCAAGCTGGCGGTCGACGGGGTCTCGGAGGTGCTCGACACCTGGCTCCCGGGCGGCCGGCGAAAGGGCCCGGCTGACCGCAAGGGCCTGGTCCAGCTGGTCGCCACCGACGTGTCCCACGAATGGCTGGTACGCGTGCGCGGCGCCGGCATCGCGCTGCTCGACACCAGCACCGTGATGCACGAGCCCCACAAGATCGACTCGCAGGCGGTCGGCTCCGCCAGCGACCTGCAGCTGGCGCTGTGGGGCCGGATCCCGTTCGACGTCCTGGAGACCGCCGGCGACCCGCGCCTGCTCGAGGCGTTGCGTACCGGCTGAGCGAGGCGAAACCGCCGTTACGCCGGCTGCCGTTACGCCAGGAGGGTGCGTTCGACCTGCTTCGCCTGGGCGTACGCGGACTCGCCGTACAGCACCAGGCTGGCGGCGGTGACCTCGGAGTCGGTCTCGGACAGGGTGGTGAGGGCGACCCGTACGGCGTCGGAGAACGGCCATCCGTACACCCCGGCGGAGATCAGCGGGAACGCGAGCGTACCCGCGCCCAGCTCGTCGGCGACCCGCAGCGAGCTGGCGTAACACGACACCAGCAGCGCCGAGCGGTCCTCGGACGCGCTGAACACCGGGCCGACGGTGTGGATCACCCAGCGGGCGGGCAGTTTCCCGGCGGTGGTGGCGACCGCGTCGCCGGTGGCCAGCCCGCCGCCGTAGTGGCCGGCCCGCAGCCGGCGGCATTCGGCGAGGATCTCGGGGCCGCCGCGCCGGTGGATCGCGCCGTCGACCCCGCCACCGCCCAGCAGCGACGAGTTGGCGGCGTTCACGATCGCGTCCACCCGCTGCTCGGTGATGTCGCCCTGCACGAGTGTGATCTCCACACCCGCCATTCTCGCCCCTCGCCACCACGCACGTCGACCATGCGGATCTTGGGGTTTTGGCTGCCCAGGTCGGGCCCGAGCAGCCAAAACCCTGTCGGTTTGCGGACAGACAGCGGCTGCGGCTGGGCGTATGGGTAGAACGACCGATGCGCTGTCGGCCGCTGTGCGCCCAAGGTGGATCCCATGCTGAGTATCAACGCGCCGGCGGTACGGCCCCGGCTGGTCACCCCGGCGTTCGCCACCGTGATGCTGGCCGGAGTGGGGTATTTCTTCGCCGACGGCGTACTGATCCCGGCGGTGCCGCTGTACGTCTCCGGGCCGCTGGCCAGCAGCGACGCCGGGGTGGGGATCGCGTTCGGCGCGTTCACCCTCTCGGCGCTGGTGCTGCGGCCGTGGGCCGGGCGGCTGGCCGACCAGCGCGGACGGCGGCTCGCGATGATCGCCGGCGCCGCCGTGTTCGCGGTCTCCGTCCTCGGGTACGCGGCCGCCGACTCGCTGCCGGTGCTGGTCGGGCTGCGGCTGCTCACCGGCGTGGGCGAGGCGCTGTTCTTCGTCGGCCTGATGGCGGCGGTCGGGGATCTGGCGCCGCCGGAGCGGCGTGGCGAGGCGATGAGCTGGGCCTCGCTCTCGCTCTACGTCGGACTGGCGTTGGGCCCCCCGGTCGGCGAGTGGCTGGTGAATTCCCGGGGGTACGTCACCACCTGGCTGGTCGCCGCCGGGGCCGCGTTCGGGGCGGTGCTGCTGGCGCTGCGGGTCGCCGAGACCCGTACCCCGGACGAGTCCCCGCCGGGCCCGGCCGTAGCCCGCCGCCTGATCCACCGGGGCACCCTGGTGCCGGCCGGTCTGCTGCTCACCGTGGTCTGGGGGATGGCCGGTCTGCTCACCTTCGCCCCGCTGTACGCCCGCGACCTCGGGCTGCCCGACTCCGGATGGCTGCTGTTCGGCTTCGCCGGCATCGTGGTGCTGATCCGCAGTGTCGGCGCCCGGCTGCCCGACCGGCTCGGTGCCTCCCGCGCCACCATCGCGGCGCTCACGCTCGCCGTGGCGGGGTTGGCGACGATCGGCCTCTGGCGTACGGCTCCGGGCCTGGTCGCCGGCGCCGCGGTGCTCGCGGTCGGCGTGGCCCTCGCCACCCCGGCGATCATGATGCTCGCGTTGGAGGGTACGCCCGCCAACGAACGCGGCGCGGTCAGCGGCACCATCGGGATGAGCCTCGACCTGGCGCTCGGCCTGGGCCCGATCACGCTAGGCCTGGTCGCCGCCGTCACGGGACGCGGCTCGGCCTTCCTGGCCGCGGCCGGGGTCGCCGCGCTCGGCCTCGCCCTCGCCGTCGCCTCCGCCCACCACCGCGCCC
>JBOGDF010000369.1:0-5329 GCA_050701635.1 Micromonosporaceae bacterium
GAGCTGCTGGTCGCGCTGGGGCGGCACTCCGCCGCCATCGGCGAGCTGCGCGAGCTGCTCGCCGAGGACCCGCTCCGCGAACACCTGTGGCGGCAGCTGCTGACCGCGCTGCTCGCCGACGGCCGCCCGGCCGAGGCGCTCACCGGGTACGCCCAACTGCGCCGGGTCCTCGCCGACGAACTCGGCGTGGAGCCGAGCCCCGAGCTGCGCCGGATCCACGCGTCGATCCTGGCGGACGTGGACGGCTCCGCCGCTGCCGGATCGGCGTTCCCGGTCTGTCAACTGCCGTACGACATCGCCGACTTCACCGGCCGCGCCGCCGAGCTCGGGCTGCTCCGCGACGCCGCGACGCGCGACTCCGCCCCGGTGGTTGTGGTCGGCGGAGCGCCCGGGGTGGGCAAGACGGCGTTCGCCGTACACGCGGCGCACTCCCTGCGCGGCGACTTCCCGGACGGCCAGCTCCATGTCGAGCTGGGCGGCAGTACCGCGAGCCCCGCCGTACCGGTCGATGTGCTCGGCGAGCTGCTCCCCGCGTTGGGGCTGGCGCGCGAGGCGGTGCCACCCACGTTGCGGGAACGCGCCGCGCTCTACCGCTCGCGCCTGGCCGACCGGCGGCTGCTGGTGCTGCTCGACGACGCGGCGGACGTAGCCCAGGTACGCCCGCTGCTGCCCGCGACCAGCGGCTGCCTCGCGCTGGTCACCAGCCGGACCCGGCTGGTCGAGCTGGCCGGCGGGTACGACATCGCGCTCGACCCGTTGCCGCTCTCCGACGCCGTCGGGATGCTCGGCCGGGTCGCCGGCACGGACCGGATCGCGGCGGACCCGGTCAGCGCCACCGCGATCGCGGAGAGCTGCGGGCGGCAGCCGCTGGCGCTGCGGATCGCCGGTGCCAAGCTCACCCACCACCACTCTCCCTCGGTACGCCGGCTCGCGGAACGGCTCGCCGACGAGCCAGGCCGGCTGTCGGAGCTGCGGGTGGGCACGCTCGACGTACGCACCGGCCTGCACGCGGCGTACCAGAGGCTGCCCGGCGAGGCGCGTCGCGTGCTGCGGATGCTCGCCACACTCGGGGTGCCGCCCGCCACGGGACATCCCGGATGGCTGGCCGGTGCGCTGCTCGACGACGCCGACCCCGAGCCGGTGCTCGATCACCTGGTCGACGCGCACCTGCTGACCCTGGTCCCGCCCGGCGGGCCCGACCCGGTCCCGGCCGGCAAGCCCGACCGCGTCCCGGGCGGGGAGGCCGACCTGCCGCGTTACCAGCTGCCGGAGCTGCTGCGGCTGCACGTACGGCAGCTCGCCGAGGCGGATCCGGTAAGCCACCGGCGGGCCGCTCTCACCAGGGCGTTGGCGGGGTGGCTGGCGCTCGCCGAGCAGGCGGCCGGGCGACTCCACGGCGGCGTGTCCGCCGGCCCCGCCACCGACGCGCCGCGCTGGCTCCCCGACGCGGCGACCGTACGCACCGTACGGGCGGCGCCGTTGGCATGGTTCGACACCGAGCGCGCCAGCCTGCTCGCCGCCATCGGGCGGGCCGCCGCCGACGGGCTGGACGATCTGGCCGCCGACCTGGCGCTCGCCGTCTGCGGGTACCTCGACCTGCGCGGTCACCACGACGACTGGTCCCGCAGCCACGACCAGGCGCTGGCGGCGGCACGCCGCAGCCGGCTGCGACGTGCCGAGGCGGCGTTGCTGCGCGGCCTGGGGCAGGTGGCGCTCTACCAGGACCGGTACCCGGACGCGCTGCGCTGCCTCCAGCAGGCCGCGACCCTGTTCCGGGAGCTCGGCGACGAGCCCGGACTCGCGATGGCGAGCTGTGGGCTCGGCGCCTGCGCACGGATCCGCGGCCGGCACACCGAGGCGCTCGACCGGTACCGGCGCGCGTTGCGGGTCTTCGTGGCCAGCGGCGACCGGCACCGGGAGGCGTACGCCCGGTTCGCGATCGGCGGTGCCCTGATGGCGCAGCGGCGGTACGACGAGGCGGACGCGGAGCTGCGGAACGCGCTGCGCCTGGCCGAGACGTACGGCGACTCCCACCGGCACGCCCACGTCGTGGAGCGGCTCGCCCAGCTGCACTGGCAACGCGGTGACCTCGACCAGGCGATGGCGGGGCTACAGGACGCGCTCGCCCGGTTCACCGAGATCGGGGACCGGCAGGGCGAGGCGTACGCGTTGCAGAGCATCGGTTCGCTGCACGCCGTACGGGGCCAGAGTGCGGAGGCGGCCGGGCTGCTGGCGCGGGCACTCGCGACGTACCGCCGGCTGGGTGACCGGCGGGCGGAGGCCAGCGCGTCGCTACGGCTCGGCGAGCTGCACCGCGCCCACGGGCGCCCCGACGAGGCGCGCGGCCCGCTCCGCCGTTCGCTCGCGCTGTGGCGGGATCTCGACGCCGGCACGGAAGCCGCCCAGGCCCAGGCCGAACTGGACCTGCTCGGCTGAGACGGTAAGGCCCCGAGACGGGGGTTGTCCCTTGCCGGGCGGCACCGGCGGACGGGGTAACCCGTTCAGCTCGCCGCATACCCCGGTTATCCGGATCGAACCTCGTACCGCGGCTTGCGCAGGGTCTACCATCCTGCCGTGAACCTGGAGCTCCGCCACCTCCGGGTGGTGTGTGCGATCGCAGAGTCGGGGAGCCTTACGAAGGCTGCCGCGTCCCTGGGGCTGGCGCAGCCGGCACTCACCGCGCAGCTTCACCGCATCGAGCACGCCCTGGGCGGCGTGCTGTTCGAACGCGGCCGGCAAGGTTCGCGGCCCACGGCGCTCGGCGAGCTGGTGCTGGCCCGTGCCAAGGTGCTGCTACCCGCCGCCCGCGAGCTCCAGGAGGAGGCGGTACGGCTGGCCCACGCCGGACCGGCCCGGTACCGCATCGGCGCGGTCAACGGCCCGCTGCTCGGTGGCCTGGTGCACCGGCTCTCCGCCGAGCAGCCGGACGCCCCGATCACCATCCACCCGGCGTGGTCGGCCGCCGAGCTGATCTCGCGGGTGGCGGAGGCCACGCTCGACTACGCCATCGTCGGAGTCTGCGGCAACGCCGAACCCGAGGGCGGCGCCGACCTGGTGTGGCGGGTGCTGGCGGTGGACCCGGTCTTCGTACTGCTCCCCGAGAAGCACCCCCTCGCCGGGGAGCCGGAGGTGGAGCTGGCACTGCTCGCCGACGCCCGCTGGGGTGCGACGCCCGGCGACGGCTGCTTCGGCGACTGCTTCGTGAAAGCCTGCGCCGCGGCCGGCTTCTCCCCCCGACCGCTGTACGAGGCCGACGTCGCCGGCTGCACCGACCTGGTGCTGGCCGGCGAAGCGGTGGCGTTGTGCCAACCCACCTTCCGCCTCACCCCCGGCCTGGTCACCGTCCCGCTGGCCGGTACCCCGTTGCGCTGGCGTCATCTGATCGGCTGGCATCCGCAGGCACCGGCGGCCGTACTCGGCGACCGCATCGCGCAGCACGCCGTCGCGGCGTACCAGGAAGCGGTGGACCGCAGCCCCCGGTACACCCGCTGGCTGCGCGAACACCCCGGCTTCGGCGCGGTCGGGCATAACGCGGCGGTATGACCCAGCTGGTAGCTGCCTGGCCAGATAACGCCTGGCTAGCCTGACATTTCCGCCCGTGTCCCCACCCGCGGCCGGGCAGCCGCCTGCCCCGTCAACCGCGAGGCAGCCGACGCCCCTCACCCCGCCTCCTGACCCCCGAGGAGCAGCACATGAAGCGAAGACTCATCACCGTCGCCGCGATCATCGCCGCCGTCACCGGCGCGGCGACCATCCCGGCGCTGGCCGACTCGGCCGCCTCCTCCGGCACCGCGACCCCCGACGGAGTCCCTCCGCAACTGGTCACCGCGATGCAGCGGGATCTGCAGCTGTCGGCGGACCAGGCCCGGGCCCGGCTGGCGAATGAGGAGCGGACCCGCCGGGTCGAACCCCCGCTGCGCAAGCGCCTGGGAGACCAGTTCGGCGGATCCTGGCTGACCGGTGACGCCGGTACGCTCACCGTCGCCGTGACCGACCGCAGCAGGTTCGGGGCGGTACGCGCGGCCGGCGCGACACCGCGACTCGTCGCCCGCTCGGAACGGCAGCTCGTCGCCGTCCACGACCGGCTCCACAGCACCCTGCCCGGCGCCGGCGCGGCGGTGCCCGCCTGGTACGTGGATCTGCCCGGCAACACGGTGGTGGTACGGGCGCACCCCGGCTCCGAGGCGACCGTACGGCGCCTGGTCGCCGCCGCGGGCGTGGCCAGCGACGCGGTACGCATCAGCACCACGACCGAGGCCCCACGCCCGTTGATCGACGTGATCGGCGGCAACGCGTACTACATCGGCAGCGGCACCCGCTGCTCGATCGGCTTCTCGGTCAACGGCGGCTTCGTCACCGCGGGCCACTGCGGCCGTACCGGGGCCACCACCAGCCAGCCCAGCGGTACGTTCCGCGGCTCCAGCTTCCCCGGCAACGACTACGCCTGGGTGCAGGTGGCCGCCGGGAACACGCCACGCGGCCTGGTCAACAACTACGCCGGCGGCACCGTGTCGGTGGCGGGCTCCAGCGACGCGCCGGTCGGCTCCTCGGTATGCCGCTCCGGCTCCACCACGGGCTGGCGCTGCGGCACGATCCAGGCCCGCAACGCGTCGGTGACGTACCCCCAGGGAACGGTCACGGGTCTGATCCGTACCAGCGTGTGCGCCGAGCCCGGAGACTCGGGCGGGTCACTGCTGTCCGGCAGCCAGGCCCAGGGCGTCACGTCGGGCGGGTCGGGCAACTGCTCGTCCGGCGGCACCACGTACTTCCAGCCGGTGAACGAGATCCTGCAGGCGTACAACCTGACGCTCGTCACCTCCGGCGGCGGCGGGCCCAGCCCGACGCCGACCGGCACCACTCCGCCCCCGGGCGGCTGCACCGGCTACTCCGGCACGCTCTCTGGCACCGGCGCCGGGCAGTACCAGCCCAACGGCAGCTACTACCAGTCGACCGCCTCCGGCACCCACGCCGGCTGCCTCGACGGGCCCAGCGGAGTCGACTTCGACCTGTACCTGCAGCGGTGGAACGGCAGCAGCTGGTCCACGGTCGCCCGCTCGGAGAGCTCCGGACCGGACGAGCGGATCAGCTACAACGGCACCGCCGGCTACTACCGGTACCTCGTGTACTCCTACAGCGGCGCCGGCAGCTACACCATGAGCATCACCCGACCCTGACCGTCGCGAGCTGAGGGTGGCGGATCGGCGAGCCCGGTCCGCCGCCCTTGCGTCTCGCTTAGGGTCTGTCCTGTAGATCTTCAGTCGGCTGCGACAGGCACCAGACGACGACCGGCGGCGTTGGAGAACCGCCCGGATACAACACCGGTATCCGG
>JBOGDF010000370.1:0-5318 GCA_050701635.1 Micromonosporaceae bacterium
CCACACGGCCGTGTGGCCAGCCAAAACCCCAAGATCACGGACCGTGTCACGTGTAGCGGGCGGCGACCACGGAGGGGGTTTCGACGTTGCGGCCGGCGGAGATGGAGATCGCGAGCCGGATGAACTGGCCCTGGGCCCAGGCGAGCGGGGTGGCCGAGCCGGTGCCCTGGCCGAACCGGAAGCCGTACGCGTCGGCGCGGTCCCAGACCTGTTCGGGGATCATGCCGCCGGCGTTGGCGGAGTTGCCGAGGGTGTTGAGGTAGCCCTGGGCGGGTTGGCCCGCGGCGAGGGCGTACTCGCCGCGTTCGCCGGTGAGCACCGGCCAGAGTCGCCCGATGCCGGCGCCGGCGTACGGGCGGCCGTCGGCGGTCTCGCCGTACCCGTCGTGGTTGTAGCGGTACCAGACCGGGCCCTGCGGGGTGTTGACCTTGATGTGGGCGTCGACCACGGCCAGGGACGCGGTGATGCGCGGGTCGTCGGGGCGCTTCACGCCGAGTCTGACCAGCTCCAGGAAGCCCGCGTCGACGACGTCTTTCTCCCACCACGTACCGCCCCCGTTGGCGATGGTGAGCTGGGCCAGGTCGTTCGGGTTGCCCGTACCGTCGATGCGTTCGTAGTAGCCGTGAGCCGCGAGGGTGCCGGTGGTGGTGAAGGTCCAGGACTCGACCTGACGCTGCCAGGAGTCGGCGACCTGCAGATACCAGGACGCCGCGCCGGGGTCGTTGTTGGCGGTGGCCAGGTCGGCGGCGCAGACCAGCGCGGCGATCTCCGCGGCGATGGTCGACGGGGAGTAGCCGCCGGCCTCCTCCCAGCGTTCCTGCGGCGTGGTCGGGCCGCGGTGGGAGATGAACTCCGCGCTCGGCTTGATCTTCGAGTACGTGGTCGCGTCCCGCCGCCCCAGCTGCCAGGCCAGGATCACCGGGAACGCCACCTCGTCCATCTGCAGACTGCCCCACACCGGGGTGCCGTCGAGGCGGGTGTTCTGGGGGTACGACCCGTCCGGCCGGCGCTGCACGTTGAACAGGTAGTCGAGGGCCCGGTTGGCCGCGGCGGTGTCGCCGGCGGCGATCGACGCGGTCGCCATCTGGTAGAGGTCGCGCGCCCACACCGCGTGGTAGCCGGCGGCGCAGCAGGCGTCGGCGTTCATCGCCTCACCCCACGGGTGGCTCAGCGACGCCACGAACCCGCCCCGCCAGGTCTTGTCCTCATGCGCCTTGATCGACATCACCGAGGTCAGGTAGCGCTGGGTGAGGCCGTTGCCGGTGACGCTGCCGGGCGGCGGCTTCACCGAGTCCAGGTACGCGTGCCACCCGTTCTGGTAGCCGGTCGCCACCGCGGTCCAGCCGGCTGACAACGACGCGCTGGCCGCCGCTCCCGCGGCGTCGCGGGTCGCTCCGAAGCCGAGGGCGAGGGTGAACGTGGTGTCGGTGCCGACCGGGATCTGCGCCGTCTGTACCAGGTTGCCGGCGTCCGGCGCCGAGTCGTACAGGTTGGTCAGGCGGCGGTTGGCGGCCAGGTCGCGGAAGCCGTCGGAGGACGTACCGGAGTAGCCATTGGTCATCGCGGAGAAGCCGGTCGAGGCCGCCAGCGCGCTGGCCACCGACCCGTCGCTGGCCCGCAGCTGGCCGCCCGTAGTCGCGCCGGTGTCGCCCATCCCGCTGCCGGCCAGGGACGGGTTGTAGAGCGCGTACAGCCGCAGCGGCCCACCGCTGAGCACCTGGAACCGGGTACGCACCAGCAGCGTCGCCCGCGCCGGGTCCGTCACGTACGACTTCGTGATCCGGTACCGCCCGCTGCGCGCGGTGTTCGTCTGCCGGTACGTCAACGACCGCCCGTCGGCCAGGCTCACCTGCTGCGTGGTGGCGACCTTCTCCTCGTCGGTGAAGCTGGCGCCGTCGGTGACTACGTACTGCAGGTCCTGCACATTCGGCATGTCGGCCTGCGGGTAGTAGACCTCGTGCGTGATCCCCTGCCCGAGCGTGTACCACAGCTTGGAGGCGGTGCCGGCCGACGTACCGAGCCCCTGTTTGGCGCCGGTGGTCCAGGTCGACGCGATCCCGGGCGCGCCGGGCGCCGGACCCGCGTACGCCGGAGCCGGCGCGAGCGCCAGCACCACCACGACAACCAACCCAGACCACCATGTCCGTCGCATACCGTCGACTCTGGACAGTCACGCATGTCGATGTCAACGGTTGCGGCGCGTGGCGCCCGGGCGGGGCGTGGGGTCAGTTGCCGGGGAAGGTGGGCATCGGCTGACCGAGGCCCGGGCCGTTCCCGCTGCCGCCGCCGGTGGAGCCGCCGTCGTTGAACCGGTTCTGGCCCTCGCCGGAGCCGCCGTCGCTGCCGCCGTCGCCGTTCTCGCCGCCACCGGGCTGCCCGGGCTGCGCCGGCGGGCTGGACTCGCCCGGAGTCGGGCTGGCCGACGCGCCCGGGGTGGGCGAGCTGTCCGGCTTGCGGCCGGTGGTCTCGGTGGGCTTCGGGTCCTTCCTGGCGACCGGCCCGGGCTGGTCCACGCTGCTGAAGATCAGCATGCCCGCGCCGAGCGCCAGGAACAGCAGCAGCGCCGCGGCGATCCCGATGAACAGCCCCAGTTTGCGGCCGTTGCCCTCCGGCGTCTCCGGCGGTACGGGCACCGCACCGACCACCTGCGTCGGCGCGTCACCCGGCTTGTCGAACAGCGACAGCACCGAGCCCTCGGGCTGCGCCGGCGCCGCGCTCACCGGAGCCCCCGCCGCCGGGCCAGCGCTGATCGGACCGGCGCTGACCGGGCCCGAGCTCACCGGACCGGCGCTCACCGGAGCCGGGCTGACCGGGCTCGCCATCATCGCCTGCGCCGACATCGCGGCCGGCGAGACCGGCATCGCGCCGGCCGCCACCGGGCTGAGCGGCGCGGACGGGTCGATCAGCCGCGGCCGGTACGTCTTCGCGTACTCCGGGAGCGGAGCCGCCGCGGGGCGCCCCAGCAAGGCCGACGCCAGCGGACGCAGCGCAGCCGCCACCTGCTCGGCGCTCGGGCGGTTGCCCGGCTCCGGCTCGACGCAGCGCTGCACCAGCTCCCACAGCTCGTCCGGCATCCCGGCCGGCTGCACCGGTACGCAGCTCGCGTGCCGTTCGATCACCTCGGTCACCGAGCCGCCCCGGTACGGGCTGCGCCCGCAGACCATCTCGTACAGCACCATGCCGAGGCTGTACACGTCGCTGGCCGGCGTGGGCTTGACGCCGGCGATCACCTCGGGGGCGACGTACTCGGGGGTGGCGTGGGTGACGGTGTCGGGCAGCTGTACCCGGCGCGCCACCCCGAAGTCGCCGAGCTTCGCGGGCCCACCGTTGGCGGGCACCATGATGTTGCCGGGCTTGACGTCGCCGTGCAGGATGCCGGCGGCGTGTACGGAGGCCAGCGCGTCGGCGATCTGGGCGCCGATCTCGGCCACCTCCGCGGCGCGCATCGGCCCGCTGGCGCGCAGCCGCTGCCGTACGTCCACGCCCTCCACCAGGTCCATCACCAGCGCGTGCAGGCCGTTGGAGACGAAGTCGCGCGCGCCGACGATGCTCGGGTGCTTGAGCTGGGCCAGGATCTCGGCCTCGTCCAGCAGGCCCTTCACCACGTCGGGGTCCTGGGCGGTGTCGGGCAGCAGCACCTTGACCGCCACCGGCTCACCGGTCGTCAGGTCACGGGCCCGCCACACGGTGCCGATCGCTCCCCGCGCGATCTCGGCTTCCAACGCGTACCGGCCTGCCAGCACCTGCTCCATCACGCACCTCCCGTTGAGTACGTGACCACGCTAGGAGGCTTCAGACGCCGGTTGCCGGGCCCGACCGGGACGTTGGCACGAACCCGGGAGAGAGCGCTAGAGCCGGCTGCGCAGCTCCCACAGCTCGGGGTAAAAGCGCAGGTCAATCCGGGAGCGGAGGTATTCGCCGCCGGCGCTGCCGCCGGTGCCGGGCTTCATCCCGATCTGCCGTTCGGCCATCAGGACGTGCCGCGCCCGCCACAGCGCCCAGGCCTGGTCGTGGTCCACCAGCGCCTCCGCGAGATCCCACAACGGGCCGTGCTTGGTCTGGTTGTTGGCGATCTCGGCGTACGCGGCGAAACGCTCTTCCGGGGTTTCGGTCTGAAAACCTTCATGCCTGAGTACGGCGAGGAAGCCGTCCCAGATGCTCGGCTCGGCGAGCCGGCGGTCGAGTCGGCCGCGCTCGGAGTCGGTGAGGCCCCGGAACCGCTTGAGGTAGTCGGGGTCCTTCATCCCGGAGATGAACTCGATCTCGCGGAACTGCACCGACTGGAACCCCGACGCCGGCGCCAGCTTGTTCCGGAAGGCGAGGAAGTCCTGTGGGGTCATGCTGTCGATCACGTCGACCTGGCGTACCAGCACCCGCTCGACGGTGCGGCACCGGTCCAGCCGCAGCCTCGGGGTGTACGCGTCGCCGGCCAGCAGCCGATCGCGGGCGTCGGTGAGCTCGAAGAGCACGAGCTTGAACCACAGCTCGTACACCTGGTGGATCGTGATGAACAGCAGCTCGTCGTGCGCGGGCGGCTCCGACTGCGCCTGCTGCGCGTCGAGCAGCTCCGGCAGGCGCAGGTAACTGCCGTACGTGAGGACGCCGCCCTGCTCGCCGAAGCGGGTGTCCGGTCCGCTGGTCCATGCTTCCTTCGTCACGACCGTCACAATACCGCTATATGGCTGGTACGTCGCTGCGACGGTCCGTACGCCGCCGCGGGACGGCCAGAGCCGCGGCTCCCCGTGCAGCCGCGGCCCCGGCCCACCGGGCCGACTCCCCGTGGCCCGGTGCAGACGTAGGCCCGCCGGATCCCCCAGCCCCCACGGCTGTCCGACGGGCCTACGCCGCTCCCATATCGCCGGACAGATCCCGTTATGAATCCGTCCGCCCCCGTAGCGACCTACCTGTTGTAGTCAGCCCCAGTCGTGCCGGTCAGTCGGATCATGGACAGGAAGCCGGATGTGTGAGATTTCCGTGCTGAAACAGCCGGTTTTCCGACAGTCACGACTTCGCGCGAGAATGCTCTAGTGTTCGGTCCCGGACTGGCAGTAACACGTGGAGGTGCTGTGGGGCAGGTAGACGCCGCATTCGACCGTGCGGTGAACGCCCATCGCGAAGCCGTGGCCCACGCCCGCAAAGCCGATCAGGAGCTGGAACGGCTGGCCGGCGACGACACCGGTGCCGGGGTCTCGTCCTCTGAACAAGCTGGACTGGTCGCCGAGCTGCGCGCCGCCGCCGACGGGCTGCTGCCGGGGTGGCTCGGCGTACCGCTGGACGGGTCGGTGCAGGCACCGAAGCTCGGCGGCTCGGCGTCGCCG
>JBOGDF010000371.1:0-5295 GCA_050701635.1 Micromonosporaceae bacterium
AACAGTCTCGTGGTCGCCGTGGGTGCGGCCGTGCGCAACGCGAAGAGTGAGATCCTGCTGATCAAGCGAGGAGACAACGGGCTCTGGGCGCTACCGGGCGGGGCGCAGGACATCGGTGAGTCCACCCGCGAAGCCGCGGTGAGAGAAGTTCGCGAGGAGACCGGCCTTCACGTCCGCGTCACGGGTCTGGTCGGGATCTACTCGGATCCACGCCACGTGATCGCGTACGACGACGGCGAAGTTCGACAGGAGTTTTCCATCGTGTTCACCGCGGAGCCGTTGGCGGGCGAACTCCGACCGAGCGACGAGTCAGTGCGCGTCGAGTGGGTGGCGCCGCGGCGGCTGCCGGAGCTGGACATCCAGCCGTCGATGCGGTTACGGATCGAGCACAGCCTCGCTGGCCTTCCGGCTCCCTACCTGAGCTAGTTCATCAGCAGCGCGCGTCAGGCTGCGGCACTCCTCGACTGTGGTGGCCAGCAGGTCGTACAGGATCTGGTCGGGGTCGGGGACGACGGCCTGGGCGATGCCGGAGACCGCTAGCTGCACGGTGCTGGGGGCGGCGTACTTGCAGAACTGCTTGATCGAGGTACGGCTGTCGCGTACGTACCGCTCGGCCCAGCGCATCGCGCTGCGGTCCTGGGTACGGGCCCACTGGCTGTGCTCGGAGGTGGAGTCGCCGTCGAGCTCTTCGAGAATCCGTTCGGCGGTCAGGATCGACACGCCCATCACGCGCTGCCGTTCGGCGCTCACCACGGGGAACGCGGTGAGCGCGGAGCGCAGCGCGATCCGTACGTCGATCCGCGGGTCGTCGCTGGTCACGCCGATCACGGACGGGATCAGTACGGCCAGCCGGGAGCGATGCTCGTCCGTGGTGCAGTCGTTGACCAGCCGGGCCAGACCGGCCAGCAGGGGGTGCGTACACGCCGGATGATCGCTCCAGCGCTCGCCGGCGAGCAGCGACGCGTACTCCATGAAGCAGGCGCCCTTTTTCGGGTTGCGGTGCTTGCCGCGCGAGAGCACGGGCACCGCATTGGGCGTCGCGGCCAGATTCCTCAACACTGGGCACCCCCAGGCATCGGTACGTGACTCTTCAAACAGTCTGCGCCGGATCCGTGCCGACCGCCAGCGCGGCGACCGGATACGGTGCTTCGGGTGGACGCCACAACGGGGAGGCCGGACACCGAGGTGGTGTTCGATCCGGACACGTACGCGGTCCGGATGCCGTGGCCGGAGCTGGCCCGGCTGCGGGAACACGCGCCGGTGACCTGGCTGGACGAGCCGGCGGTGGACGCCTGGCCCGCCGGGCCCGGATTCTGGGCGGTGTGGCGGCACGCCGACGTGAAGTCGGTGCTGCGGCGGCCGGCGCTGTTCAGCTCGTACCTGGGGGCCACCCAGATCCGCGACCCGGCGACACCCGAGGCGCTCGGCTACGCCCGCCGGTCGATGCTGAACATGGACCCGCCCGAGCAGTCCCGGCTGCGCCGGCTGCTCGCCCGGTCGTTCACGCCGCGCGCCGTGGCGGCGCTGACGGCACGCATCCAGGAACGGGCCGACACCCTGGTCGCGCGGGCTGCCGATGCTGACGAGGTCGACTTCGTCGCGGTCGCCCAAGATCTTCCGGTGAGTACGCTCGCCGAGCTGCTCGGCGTACCGGACAGCGACAAGGGGTTGCTGTACGACTGGGCAAGCCGCGTGATCGGCTACCAGGACGCCGAGTACGCCGTCGCCGACACCGTCGACCGCGCCACCACCACTCCGATGGCCCGCGCCGCGCTGGCGGTGCGCCCTGGTATCGGCCCGGACGGGCGGATGCCAGATCCGCGTACCCGCGACGGGATCGCCGACCTGTACGCGTACGCCCACGAACTGGCGGCGTACAAGCGGAAACATCCCGGGGACGACGTGATGTCGATCCTGCTGGCCCAGGTGGACGACGCCGGGGGCCGGGTGAGCACCGCGGAGTTCGAGAACCTGTTCTGGCTGTTCGCGGTGGCGGGCAACGAAACGCTGCGCAACGGCATCCCCGGCGGGATGTACGCGCTCGCCACCCACCCGGAGCAGTGGCGGAGCCTCACCAAAGACCGCGGCCTGCTGCCGACCGCGGTGGACGAGATGCTGCGCTGGTGGACCCCGGTGATCCACTTCCGGCGTACCGCCGCGGAGGACACCTCGATCGCGGGCCGTGAGGTGAAGGCCGGCGACAAGGTGGTGGTCTACTTCGCCAGCGCCAACCGGGATCCGCGGGTGTTCGGCGACCCGGACGGGTTCGACGTGGCGCGCCGGCCCAACGACCATCTCGCCTTCGGGCACGGCCCGCACTTCTGCCTCGGGGCGTTTCTCGGGCGTACCCAGATGGAAGCGATCTTCGGCGCCGTGCTGGACCGGTTTGCCGCCGTCGGGCTGGCCGGCGAGCCGATCCGGCTCCGGTCCCACTTCCAGAACGGCCTCAAACGCCTTCCGGTGCGGTGGCGTCGTCGCTGACCGAGGACTCGTCCTCGCGGGTCAGTACGGCGACCTCGTCCGGCTTGCCGGGTAGCACCGTGGACAGGTAGGACGGCAGCGCGCGGGTGAAGCCGACGTCCTCGCCGGCCTGCTCGGAGAGGTACCACCGGTGGTCGAGCAGCTGGTGGAACGCCTCGGGCGGCTCCAGCTTGCCGCGCAGCTCGGGCGGGACGGCGCGTACCACCGGTTCGAAGATCTGGGTCAGCCAGCGCTGCGCGCCGGCCTGCTCGTCGGAGATGCCGTACGCGGCGCGGAACCGGTCCAGGTCGTTGAGCAGCCGGCGGGCCTGGTTCTCCTGGGTGTCGAGACCCGTCAACTGCTTGAGCCGGCGGGTGTGATGGCCGGCGTCGACCACCTTCGGGGTCAGCGTGAAGCCTTCTTCCTCGGTGGCCAGCGCCAGCTCGGCGACGTCGAAGCCCAGGTCGTTGAGGCGGCGTACCCGGGCCTCCAGGCGGTACCGTTCGTCGGCGCGTACGAACTCGGTGTACGTCAGCTCCCGCCACAGCGACCGGTAGCGCGTGACCACCTCCTCGCTGACCGCCTCCGGGTCCACCGCCGGGTCCAGCAACCCCGCCGCCTGTACGTCGAGCGCCTCCCCGAACAGGTTCACCCGGGCCAGTTCGATGTCCTCGGTACGCTGCCCGTCCGACAGCCGCGGGTGCAGCGCCCCGGTCTCGGCGTCCACCAGGTACGCGGCGAACGCGCCGGCGTCGCGCCGGAACAGAGTGTTCGAGAGCGAACAGTCGCCCCAGAAGAAGCCGGTCAGGTGCAGGCGTACCAGCAGCAGCGCGAGCGCGTCGAGCAGCCGGTTGAGCGGCTCCGTCCGCAGCGTCTCGCTGAACAGCGCCCGGTACGGCAGCGAGAACGCCAGGTGCCGGGTGATCAGCGCGGCGTCCAGCTCGGTGCCGTCGGGGGCGCGCCGGTCGTACACCACGGCGACCGCCTCCACCGCGGGGGCGCCGATCCGCTCCAGCTGGCGCAGCAGCGCGTACTCGCGTTCGGCGGTACGGCGGGCGGTCTCCTTCACCGCGTACACCGTGCTCACGGCTCGGCTTCCCGCTCGCGAGCCGGCGATCTCGACGAAGCGCACGACGTGCCGGGAGATGCCGCGGGGGAGCGTCACCAGCCGCTCGGCGGGCCAGTCCTCCAGCGGGGTCGACCACGGTAGGTCGAGCAGTTCAGTATCAGCCGGTACGGCGGTGATGCGCACCCGTCAACTATCGCCCGCCGCACCCCCGCCGCCCAGGATGCGGCACGTGGCCTTGGTCGCTCGCGCTGGTGGGCGAACCTAGTGGGCGGTACGCGCCGAAGCGGCGCGGCGGGACGGCAGCACCACCGGCGCGGTCCAGCGCCGGATCGCCGGCCTGCCGTCGTCGACCAGCGCCTGCTGCACCGCGTACGGGTCGGCGAGCCGCCAGCCGACCGCCTGCGGTGCGACCTGCCAGCGGACCCGTCCCTCGGGGAACCGGGTGGGCGGCGCCGGCACCCAGGAGCCGGACGCGTGGCGCAGTACGTCGAGCCGGTCGGCCAGCTCGGGCCGCAGCCCTTCGCCCGGGCGTACGAAGAACAGCCAGGACCCGGTCGGGGTGATCGCCACCGGGCCGGTGTCGTCGCCCAGCTGGGTCAACGCCGCCTCGCCCGCCCAGCCCGGCACCTCGATCACCTCGCAGCCGTACCCGGTGGCGAGCAGCACGCTGTGCTCCCGCCGGGCCCACCAGCTCACCACGTTGATCACGTCGCAGCTGGCCGCCCGCAGCCAGTCCTCGTACGCCGGATGGCACCCCGTCGTGGGGCAGCCGGCGCGGTCGCAGAGAAACCGGGAGCCGGAATGGTACGCACCGGGCACCACGGCCCAACCATGGCGCGCATACTGCAAGGCAGCACGTCTCAGCAGTGCCCGCTGTAACCGACGCGGGTGAACTGACCACCACATGTGATACCTCCTCGTTACCCCTGAGCCGGCAGTGTCGTTGCCCCGTATGTAGCCGATGTCGTGAAGCGATCTCGTCAGCGACGCTAAGGAGGCCACAGAGTTACGGAGCGCACACCCGGTGCGATGCAGCCCAAACGGGTGACATCACCCAACAACGGTGTGAACTTCGATTGCGCACGAAGAGGATTCGGGTTGGCGACTACGCGAGAGGTACCTGACGCGGGGGGACACCGGCACCGGTGACACCACTCACCGGCAGTCGCACGGGCGCCCGAGAGCTTCGTGGTCCGGGGACTTTGGGGGGCAACGATGGAAAATCTTCCGATAGGCCGGCGGGTCGCGTACTGGCGACAACGCCGCAAGATGTCACAGCAGGTCTTCGCCGACCGGATCGGCAAGTCCAAGAGCTGGGTCGACAAGGTGGAGCGGGGGGCTCGCCGACTCGACAAGTTCTCGGTGCTGTACGAGATCGCCGACGTGCTGCAGGTCGACGTCCAGCTGATGCTGGGCGACTACCCGAAGCGGCGCCCGGAGAGCGTCAACTGCATCGACGAGGTCGAGGTCGAGGAGATCCGCGACGCGCTGGAGCGGTACGACCGGATCGGCTCGCTGTTCGAGCCCGTGGCCGTCGAGCCGCCCGCCGTGGAAGAGCTCGACAAGGCCGTACGCCACGCCTGGATGACCTTCCACCACGCCAAGTACGGCGTCCTGGCCCGTACCCTGCCGTCGCTGATCCGCGACGCCCAGGCCGCCGACGCGCTGTACGACGGAGACCGGACCGCCGCGTCGCTGCTGGCGCAGGCGTACCAGATCGCCGCCTCGGTGCTGCGCAAACTCGGCGAGTACGACCTGTGCTGGCT
>JBOGDF010000372.1:0-5287 GCA_050701635.1 Micromonosporaceae bacterium
CGGCAGCGGTGCGGGACCCCCGGGCATCCCGGGAACTGGCCCGGGCGCGACCACCGGCGGCGTGACGACCGGCGGCAGCGGAGGTCCGAGCACGGGCGGCGCCACGACCGGCGGTGCCACCGGTGCCGGAGGCGGGATCGCCGGCGGCGCGGGCGGCAACGGCGGTGTCCCGGGGCGGCGTACGCCTCCGTGCGGCAGCCCGGGCAGGGGCGGACGCGCGATCAGCGGGCCGGCGTACGGGGGCGCATCCTCCAGCTTGTTCGTCAGGTACGCCAGCTCGCCGCTGAGCGTGAACATGATCTGCGCGGCACGCTCGTTCAGCTGTGCGGTAGCGCGCTCGAGCGCCGCGTTGACGTCCGCGCGGTACTCAGTCTCCGACCGCGGTGAGGCGTTGCCGAGCGTGTGGTTGCCGTCCTTGCGCTGCTGCGGCGTCATCCGGGCGACTTCTTCTTTCGTGTAGTGCGTCGTCACCCCCGCGCGGCGGCGTCCAGCGTGGCGCGGGGCTGTAGCTCGTACAGGGAACGCAGCGCCGTGTCCACCGCGACCGCGATGCTGTGCAGGGTCGCGGCGTTGCGCTTCGCAACCGGCGCGCCACCCTTCAGCGAGCCGATCACCAGGTCGACCTTGCCCAGCACCGCCCGGCCGCCCTCGGAGTGCCACCGCTCCTCGAGCGCATTCCGGTACGCGTGCAGGTTCAGCCACCGGGTCTCCATCAGCTCGGAGAGCCGGGTCCAGCCCTCGGCCTGGGCGTGGATCAGGTGCGGCTTCTCGTGGCTGAGGATCTCGTCGATCTCGTGCCAGGTGTAGTTACGCCAGTTGGTCGCTGGTGCCATGACGGGCTGCCTCTCACTAACGCGGCGGCTACAGGCCTGCCGGCCTCGGCGCGTTCCAGACCTTGTAGTCGTGCGGGTTGATCGGCGTGATCTCGCTGCGCGGCAGCTGCGGCGAGGAGCCGTGACCGGCGTTGATCGCGCCGACCCGGTCCCCGTTCTCCGCCACCCGTACGCTGCCCGGCCCGGGCGTGGTCGCGTGGGCGTTCTGCGCGTCGGCCACCTTCACCGACCCCGGCCCTGGCGTGTACGGCCCCTGGGCGTTCGCGGCGTCCGCGACCTTCACCGACCCCGGTCCCGGGGTGTACGCGTTCTGCGCGTCGGCGACCTTCACCGACCCCGGCCCCGGCGTGTACGGCCCGGGCCGTGCCGGCGCCGGCGGTGGTGGCGGGAACACCGCGTCGACCACCGCGGCGTTGGCGGCGTCCTGGTCGCCGTACCGCTTGGCGATCGCCCGTACGCCCGTGGCCAGCGCGTGGTAACCCATGACGACGTTGGCGTACAGGTCACGGGAGCTCGCCAGGGTCTGATCGTGCCTGGCCCGCGCCGCGGCCGCCTCCGGGAACCGCGGGCTGAGGCCGAACACCGACGCGGACAGCGCACCCTGTACCTCGCGCTGGTAGAGGCTGGGCGGCGCACCGGCGGGGCCACCGCGACCTTCGCCGTAGTACGCCAGATCGGCATCCAGTTCCTTGGCGAACCCTTCCAGTCCACCGATCTGCACGCGTATCGTGTCCCGGCCGGTTAACCACCCCGATCGACCGCTGGGTTCCATCGCTGATCCCTCCCGTGTACGTCTGACGAGGCCGAGGATGACGCGGGCGGCTGACAGGGACCTGTCAGCACGCGCACAGCCGCCCCGGCGAGGCTCTAGGCTCGGTGGGATCAGCTCGCTCGGCACAGGAAGGGCGCTACGTGGACTCGATCGACGGGCGGATCGTGGAGCTGCTGCGGGTCAACGCGCGGCTCTCGTACGCCGAGCTGGGGCGCCAGGTGGGGCTGTCCGCGCCCGCCGTACACGACCGGGTGGGCAAGCTGGAAGCCACCGGTGTGCTGCAGGGCTACCACGCGGTGGCCGACCCGGAGGCGATCGGGCTGGGCGTGACCGCGCTGGTCGGCATCATCCAGAGCGACACCGGCGAACCGGACGACGTGGCCGCCGCGCTGCACCAGCTGGAAGAGGTCGAGTCCTGCTACTTCCTGGCCGGTGAGGAGTCGTTCCTGATCAAGGTACGGGTCACCACGATGGCCGAGCTGGAACAGCTGGTGATCCGGCTCAACCGGCTCCCCGGCGTGGCGCGCACCCGTACCACCGTGGCGTTGTCTACCAAGTGGGAAGGTCGCCCCCAGCCCGGCCGCTACCCGGACTGAAGACGGCCTTCGTGGTCAGCAGTTGGTGCTGGCGGGTTTGCCGGCGAGGCGGTCGCCGACCCAGCTCGTGACGTCCGGGGACGCCCAGGCGGCGGTCGCGGCGTGCTCCAGGAAGTAGAACGTCCAGAAGCTGAGCTTCACACCTTTCCCGCACCAGCTGGTACGCAGCGTCCGCGCCCCGCTGTACGGGATGATCTCGTCGCCGGTGGAGTGGTAGAGCAGCACCGGCATCTTCGGCGCGATCCCGCCCACGTTCTGCGCGTCCAGGGTGGACTGCCACTGCGGCGTGGCCAGCGGGTTGCTGGTGGTGTAGTCGTTGATGGTCTTGTTGGCGTACGGGCTGAAATCGCAGCTGTTGCGGAGCTGCTCGATCCCGGCCCGCCCGGCGTCGTTGAGGTACGACTCCAGATTCAGCTCCGGGTACGCCGCGTCCATCCCGACGCCGGCGGCGAGCACCAGCCCGAAGTTCGGCCTCCCGGCGTTGTAGTCGGCGACCTGGCGCAGGTTGGCCGGGGTGCCGCCGGCGGCGACGCCCTTGACATTGAGCTCGGACGCGTAGCTGCCGGCGAGCTGGGCGCCCCAGGAGGCGGCGTGCCCGCCCTGCGAGTAGCCGACGAGCGCGACCGGCGCGTTGCGGGACAGCCCGGCGTCGGTGATCCGTTGCGCGGCGCGGACGATGTCCAGCAGCGCGTGGCCGGCGGAGCGCGCGACCATGTAGCGGTGGTCGCCCGGGGTGCCGAGCCCTTCGTAGTCGGTGACCGCGACGGCGTACCCCTTCCAGCCGTACTGGTGGATCAGGCCACCTTCCTGGTCGTCGCCGGCCTCCAGGTGCGCCGACGGGGCGCACTGGTCGCCCATGCCGTGGGTGCCGGGGGCGTACCCGACGATGGGCCGGGCGCCGTTGTACGACGAGTACGGCACCGCCACCGTGCCGCTGACCGTGATCGAGTTGCCGTGGGTGTCGGTGGAGAGGTACCGGATCTGCCAGACCCGGGCGTACCCGAATCCTGGGGCGTTGATCCGGCGCGCCGAGACGATGTCGCCCGGTGCGCTCGCGGTGGTGGCGGGCGCGGTGCGTTGCGGTGGCGCGGCGGTCGCCGTACCCCCGAACAGGCTGAGCGATGCCACGACCGCGAGTGCGACGCCGGACAGCGCGAGAATCCGGTGAATGGGCTGTTTCTCTGCCATGAGGGACCTCCCCAGGTGTGGTCGGCAGAAATCGCCCTCAAGATGAGAGTGGTTCATATTGCGCTACCGACGGGTAGCACTTGTCAAGGTTCGTCGGCGTTTCGCGCCCCGCACGGGTCAGCGGGTGGCGGCACGCCCGTGGGGTTACGTTGACGGGTATGGAACAGCTGGACCGATGTTCTGACACCGCGCGGGCGTGGCTCACCGACGCGATCCGCCGGGTCGAGGCCGACGCCAACCGCAGCGCCGACACCCACCTGCTGCCGTTCCCGCTGCCGCCGGAGTGGGGCATCGACCTCTACCTCAAGGACGAGTCGGTGCACCCCACCGGCTCGCTGAAGCACCGGCTCGCCCGCTCGCTGTTCTTCTACGCGCTGTGCAACGGCTGGATCCGCCAGGGCACCCCGGTGGTGGAGGCGTCCAGCGGCTCCACGGCTGTCAGCGAGGCGTACTTCGCCCGGATGCTGGGGCTGCCGTTCATCGCCGTAATGCCGGCGAGCACCAGCCCGGAGAAGATCGAGCTGATCGAGTTCCAAGGCGGCAAGTGCCACCTCGTCAAAGACCCCGCCAAGGTGTACGTGGAGGCGCGCTGGCTCGCCGACGACATCGGCGGCCACTTCATGGACCAGTTCACGTACGCCGAGCGTGCCACCGACTGGCGCGGCAACAACAACATCGCCGAGTCGATCTTCGAGCAGATGTCCCTGGAACGGCACCCGATCCCGCGCTGGGTGGTGGTCGGCGCCGGCACCGGCGGCACCAGCGCCACCATCGGCCGGTACGTGCGCTTCAAGTGCTACCGCACCAAGCTCTGCGTGGTGGACCCGGAGAACTCCGCCTTCTACGACGGCTGGGCCGGCGACAACCCGGGCCACACCATCGCGACCAGCTCCCGGATCGAGGGGATCGGGCGGCCCCGGGTGGAGCCGTCCTTCGTACCGTCCATTGTGGACCGGATGATCCGGGTGCCGGACGCGGCGTCGCTGGCGGCGATGCGGGTGGCGTCGGGGCTGCTGGGTCGCCGGGTCGGCGGCTCCACCGGCACCAACCTGTGGGGCGCGTTCGGGCTGATCTCGGAGCTGCGGGCGGCCGGCGAGACCGGAAGCGTGATCACCCTGCTGTGCGACGGCGGGGAACGCTACGCGCACACGTACTTCCACGACGAGTGGGTGGCCGACCACGGGCTCGACCTGGCGCCGTACGTGGACGCGGTGCGTACCTTCCTCGCCTCTGGCGTGCTCCCCGACTAGGGCGTGTTTAGAAAGTGGACGGGCCTACCCGGGCCGAGGGGCGCCGCCGGGTGCTGTTCGAGGGGCTGGAGTCGCTGCCCGGCAGTGACGTGGTCCGTTCGCCGGCCCCGACCGCGTTCGCCACCCGGCTCGGCGCCAACCGGGCCCTCGAGGAGGTACGCCGCCGCCTGCTGCTCGCCGAGCTCGACACCGCGCGGCTGGACGCCGTACTCGCCGAGTCCTGGCGGCACGCCGCCGGCTACAGCCTGGTGACCTGGACCGACCGTACGCCCGACGACGCGGTTGCCGACATCGCGTCGTTGGACAGCTCGTTCATGAGCGAGGCGCCGACAGGGGAGCTGGACTGGGAGCCGGAGAACACCGACGCCGCCCAGATACGCGCGGCCGAGCACGCGATGGTGCTGCGCGGCTGGGACCGGCTCAACGTCGCGGCCCGGCACGACGCGACCGGGCAGGTGGTCGCCTGGACCACGCTGGGGCTCGCGGGCGAGTCCGACGAGCACGTCTGGCAGCAGATCACGCTGGTACGCCCGGACCACCGCGGACACCGGCTCGGCACCGTGGTGAAGCTGGAGAATCTGGCGCTGGCGCGCCGCGCGTGGCCGCGGATGAAGCGGATCGACACGTTCAACGCGACGGTCAACGACC
>JBOGDF010000373.1:0-5268 GCA_050701635.1 Micromonosporaceae bacterium
TGGTGCGCCGTCAGGGACTCGAACCCCGAACCCGCTGGTTAAGAGCGTGCGTGATCTTGAACCGGACAGTGATGACCTGTGATGACCAGTGCCGTTTACCCCGGTCAGACATCTCTGTCGTGCTACTCACTGCCATTCTGTCCAGGGTCGTCCGTGCCGATCCGGCCTCACATGGGCCTCACAATGCGGCTCCTTGCCGAACGCGGTGCACACCGGCCCCGATCAAGCGCGCTGGCAACGCGCCGCCGGACGTCGACGCCGTTGAGAGTCGCAACATCGCACGGAAACTGCACGCCGCCCATAGCGAACTCGGGCACAACCCCAGCGGCTGGCGTCCGGACGCGAAGCGCTACGAGACTGGGTTCGCCAGCCGCTGACGAATGCCGACCCAGGTGCGCTCGTACATCTCGTCCCATCCAACGGGCGATAGGGCACACAGCACCACCGGGGTGCCAAGCACCGACATCTCAGTCGAGAGGTTACTGGTCCGGGTCAGTCACACGGGAACCGGCACGGGGTGCTCGCGGTTGTAGGCAGACTGCATGATCCGCCAAGGCTGGGGCTGACCCGGTCTGACGGACACGTTCGGTGTGTTGGTCAGGCTACCTGGTCAAGGTCGGTTGATCTTGGTTGTTCTCGTACTCGGCGGGGCTGCGGTAGTCGAGTGCACTGAACACCCAGTCGTGCCGACCGCACGCGGCGTAGACCGCGTCTTCCACGGCTCCAGTGAGGAAGTCGCTGACGACAGCCTCCGCAGGCACCCCACCGCCGGCGATGACGATCCCGGTCTGACCGGTCGCGACAAACGTCGAGGACATTCCCCGGTCTAGCTCCAGCATCGTGGTCATCTTCCCGCAGGAACAGTCCGAGCCCACGGCGAGCGTCGTCCAGCTGCCGGGTCGATGAACGTCGTGCCGCGCGACCTCGGTGGGCCGCGGTGGCTCGCGCAGGTCCCACAGCCGCACTCCGCGCTCGTGCGCCGTGGTTTCGATCTCGGCGTCCCACCCGAGCTGGTAGTGCGAGCCGCTGATCACGTCCAGCCCCGTCCCGATCCCGCGGCACCGCGATCTGCACCGGGCCGACGTCGGTGAGCACGGTCTTGGCCCGCGACCCGTTGCGGGAGTTTCCGCCGTCGCGGCCGGCCGCATCGGTCCTGTCGTATCCCAGGTGGTCGGTGACCTCGCCCTCCAAGTCCGATTCGAGGACTCGCTTGGTCAGCTGCTGCAGCAGCCCACCCTCCCCGGCCAGCTGCACACCGCCGGCGCGAGCCTGCGCCACCAGCCGCTCGACAAGATCACTGTTCGTCACGTCCGGCGCTGCCGGGCCCTCCTCGATCTCCACCCCGGCAGTATCGGCCACAGTGGACAACGGCTCAGACATCAGGTGCTCCTTCTTGATCAGGAGTTACACCGTTCGTTTACAGTCCCGCCGCCACCCGTGGCAGTCGCTAGCCTCCGTCTTTCAGTAGGCCGATGATCATGGGCTCGCTCATCGCTTGTTGATCTTTGTTTTGGGGGATGTTCGGGTTCGGCGCAGCAGGTTCCGCCCGGGCGCGGCTACATGTACTGGGCGTAGCGAGTGGCGATGGTTTGGGCGGGGTCGCAGAATCGCAGCACCTTCTTGACCTGCTCGGCGGTGCGTAAGGTGATCGGAAGCCGGCCGTCGAGGCGGGCCTGGTTCCAGTTCATCTTGGTCAGGGCCAGCAGCTCGACGGCCAGGTCACGGGGGCTGCGGGTGAGCAGCGCGGGGCGGATCCCGATGGGGTGGGGCACGTACATGCCGGGGTAGGTGGAGTAGAAGTCGATGCTGCCCCCGGTGTAGAGCGCGTGCTCGTCGGGGCTGAGGGTCATGAACGTTCCGCGAAGCGGCGGGGCCGTTCCGGGGCGGAAGAGTTGGGCGTCCTCGCCGTCGGTGATCCAGACCAGGTCGAGGGCGGCCAGGTCGCGGGCGGCGGCGGCGGAGTCGAAGCCGGCGATCTCGTCCGGTACGAATCGGGAAGACTTGTGGATCACCACCCGGGCCGGCAGGGTCTTGTGCTCGCGGCGGTAGGCGTCCAACGCGGTCTGCAGCATCTGGTGGGCGTCGGCGGCGTTGAGGTGGGGTTGCCGGTCGTCCTTGCTGATGTGCGCGGCGCCCCCACGGACGACGACCCCGTCGCCGCGTTCGTTGAAGATGTGCGCGACCGCGGTGTTCAGGCTGGCGCCGGCGCTGCTGCGGTAGAACGAGATTCCGACGAAGCAGGTGGTCAGGTCGGTGGCCGGTCGGGGCAGCCGCCACGGCACGCCACCGGCCTTGTAATACAGGGCGACGTGCAGGTTCCAGGCGCGGCTGGCCTCGTCCTGGCGGCCCCGGCCCGCAAGTGGTGGTGTCGCCTCGTCCCAGGTGCTGCGGCGCAGGATCTGCAGCGGCTGCCGCACGTGCAGCATCCGGGCTTTGAGCAGATCGTGGAAGTTCTCGTAACCGCTGGCCGGGTTGTCGCCATTGGGTGGCCGGTGTCGGCGGGGACCAGCGCCCCGCCGGCGCTTGCGACTGTCCTGCAACTGGTCGGGCCGGGCGACGAGGATCACGTCGACCCGGTTCTCCTCGGCAAGCGCGGCGAGCTCGTCGACGTAGAGATCGACGGCTTCGTTGACCGGCTCCGGGCCCGAGCGGTTGGCGAGCGCGCGCAACGGCCGCTCCGGTACCTGGCGGGTGTTGCGATCGGAGAACACCAATGTGGTGAACAGCCCGCGGTCGATGTCGCAGCCGAGGAACGACGGGAACAGGTGCGGGTAGCGCTCGTCCTTGGCCGGGATCGGATCCCGGCACCGCTCAAACCATTGCCGCAGCCCGTCGAGCTGGTCGGCGGGGCCGACCAGGCCGATCCGGATCGCCGTGGGTGCGCCGGGCACGCTGAGGTCGGCCGGGCCGTGGGCCGTGATGCCGAATCGGGGGTCGACGTGGCGGCCCCCGCCGCCGAACTCCAGCTGCGGCTCGTCGAGTACCTCCGCACGCATCACCGTGTGCCTCCCCGTCGGCTGGCCCGCGTGTCCGTTGCCGCGGCCTGGGCTCGTCGGCTGGGCTTGCGCCGCCTCGCGGTCGGCGGGGGTGCGGGCAGCTCGTCGAGGTCCGCGCCGTCGTCGTCCAGGGCGAACAGGTCCGCGGTTTCGAAGCCGGCCGCGGCGAGCGCGGCCTCGACGTCGGCGCGGTCCGCCGCGTCGTCGGCGACGTCGTCTCGCGGCTGTACCGGGGCCGGACCCCACAGGCGGTCGTCGATGCCGCGGTCGACCTCGAACGTGGCGAGGCCGCCGAAGATCAGCGCCTTCTCCGCGGCGAACAGGTGCGGCGGCTGGGTCAGGAACGTGGCCCAGGTCTTGGTCCAGCCGGCGACCGCAGCGTGGCGGTCCAGACGCTTGATACCGGCCAGCAAGGTGTCGGCGAACTGGTACTCCTCGCGGCCGTCGCGGGTGAAGCAGTAGTCCGTGCCAAGTTGGCAGTACCAGGTCCCGGCAAACCGGCGGAACTTGGTAGCGAGCGCGGCGTGCCGGTAGAAACTCACCGTGTCCGGGTCCTTCTTCGAGTGGTACGGGCCGAAGACGGTGTGGCCGCGCCGGCCCGCCGAGCGCCCCTCCCGCCGCGGGCCCAGGGTAGGTGTCGGGCAGAAATGCAGGTGCTTGCGATCGTTGTGCCAGCGCAGATCGCCGCGGTGATCGGCTTCGATCGTCCGGGACAACAGGTCCATGAACCGGTGCTGGGTGTCGGGGTCGTCGCTGTCAGCCCACTCGGTGGTGTCGTGCCGCTCCACGTCGCCGGCGCACAACACGTTCAGCGGCGCCTCGGTGAGGTCGGAGAAGCTGATCACCAGGCCGTCCCGCAGAATCCAGTCACCCCGGCCTTGGCCGGGTTCGTCGGCCAGCAACGCACCGGCTGCCGGGTAAGTGGTGGCCGCCGACGGTGAGAGGTAGACGACCTCCGGCACGGCCTCGACGCGCAGCAGGTTGCTCGTCAGGATCTCCGGCTTCGGCGGCGCCGCCAGGAACACGCCGGAGTCCTTCGGCACGGCGCGGCCGAGCAGCGCCGGTGCGGCCGAGGCGTCGAAGGTTTGCCGGCACTTGTCCACCACGACGGTGCGCGCCGCGCGCCGCTTGGGGTCCGACAGCTCGGCCTTGATGTCGACCCACCACGCCTCGTCCCGCTCCGGGTGCGACAAGACCAGAATGACCGGGGCGTTGCCGCTGAGCCAGTAGTTGAGATCCGCCCCCGCGCAGGTGTACTGGAAGGTGGACTCGGTTTCGTACGGGAACGGCAATCCGCTGGCCTTGCTCTGCACCAAGAAAACCAGGTTGAGCACCTCGCGGGTACCGGGGTCGACGAGGTCGATGTGTCCGTCGATGCCGTGGTCCACCCGGCGCGGGTGAAACAGGAAACCCATCTCGGTGACCCGCTTGTGGATCAGCGCGATTCCGGCCTCGCCGGGTGCGCGTCAGATTTGTAGGTAACCCGTAGTGATCTTGGTGGGCCGGGGGGGTCAGGCTGCGGGCGTGGCGGGGACTGGGAGGAGGCTGCGGCTGGTGGCTGGTCGGGTCTGGTTGTGCGGTTGTGGCCAGATGTGGTCCCAGCGGTTGCTGTCGCGGTGGCAGCGCAGGGTGAGGATGCCGGTGGCGCCGGGGGTGTTCTGGCGCATGCCGGAGAGTTTGAGGCGTTGGCCGACGACGGTCTTGCAGCCGGCCTCGACGACGCCGGAGCCGATGACCATGCCCAGTTCGCGGAAGACGGCGTAGCGCATGCGTTGGGCGTTTTTGATGAAGTAGTCCAGTGCCGTGTCGGCCTGCTCGCGGTCGGCGCCGGTCAGGGGTAGGGCGGTGGTGGCCTGCACGAGGGCCTCGATGTCGCCCTGGTCGAGGTTGGCCAGCCGGTCGGCCAGCCAGGCTTGCTGGTCATCGCCGAGGGTGGGAGCGAGTTGCTTGGCGAGGTCGTGGACGTGTTCGCGGGCGTGGTAGATATCGACGATCTGGGTGGCTTCGGGCAGGATCTTGGTGGCCATCTTCCAGATCCACGTGGCGCCGTCGCCGAGGAAGACGAGTTGGCGGACGTCCTCGGCGCCGCGGCGGAGGGCCTCGGCGTGCACGAGGGTGGTGAACTGCTCGACCGGGTCGAAGGTGTGCGCGTAGCTGGTGGTGTCCGGGTCACGCACCGGCCGGTCCTCGTCGTCGAGGTTGGTCTGGGTGAACAGGCAGGCGAGTTTGACCTCGCGGGTGCGGGCCCGTCCGTCGGCGGCCTTGCCGGCCC
>JBOGDF010000374.1:0-5241 GCA_050701635.1 Micromonosporaceae bacterium
GCTCCGCGGCCGCCGCCAGCTGCGCCGACTCCGGGCCGCCGCCGGCGAGCCCGCGCGCCACCGGACCGGCCAGCAGCTGGGTCGCCAGGATGAAGCCGATGCCGATCCCGACCGCCAGCCAGGACGCCTGTACGCCTTCGTTCACCGCGGCGTCGCGCTGCCCGGCGCCGTACTGGCGGGCGGCCCGTCCGGTGGTCCCGTACGCCAGGAAGTTGCCGAGGATGGTGGCGACCGACAGCACCGCGCCGCCGAGCGCGACCGCGCCGAGCGGCACCCGCCCCAGGTGCCCCACCACCGCGGTGTCCACCAGCACGTACAGCGGCTCGGCGGCCAGCACCGCCAGCGCCGGTACGGCCAGCGCCCCGATCCGCCGCAGCGACGGCGGCGGCGTGGTCTCGACGGTGGCCATCCGTCCATCCTGGCACAGTCGCGTAATCAGCGGAATGCCAACAGCTCCTTACACCCCGCAGCGCTGCGCCGCCCCACAAGATCATGGGGCCCTTGATGCAGTCATGACTGCATCAAGGGCCCCATGATCTTGGCTGTGGGCTCGGCCGGCGCTCGCGGCGCTGTGGGCTGGGCGCACAGAAGCCGCTTCACGGACAGCCCGCGAGCGGACTGGCCGGCGGCTTCTGACGTTATGGCAGGGTCGGCGGACCGACCCTGGGGCGCTCAGCCCCGCGTGTCCAGCGAACGCTGCAAGGCCCGCATCGCCTCGCGGCGCTGCTCCTCACGGACGGCCTCGCGCCGCTGGGTTTCCGTCTTCTTCTCCATGACAGCTGTCGCCATGATCCTGCTCCTGCACTCAGTCGGACTGGGTTCAAGCGACTGGTCACCATTGGCGAATCGCCTGTAGGGGTCGCCCCACAATTGGGAGTCGACGAGCACAGGACCGATGAAGGTGATCGATCCCATCGGGCGGTGGACCGGGTTACGGACCCACCGTGCGCATCGAACTTCGGCTCCCTCGCCACCGGCGGCCAGCGCCACACTCCGCGACGGGTTGCCGGCCTCGGTCAGGCCCCGTCGCGGCAGCGAAGGATAAGTACGATGCGCATCACGACTAACCGTAGCCGCCATTCCACGGTCCGGCGTTGCTTTCTCGTATCCTGGGACGTTGTCTCAGTCACTGAGCGCCGAGCGCTGGCCGGATGGGGCTGAGGCGATGCCGATTAGGCGCTGAGGGAGGTGCCGGTCAGGCGTTGAGGGCGGTGCGGATGGCGTCGACGATGCCGGCCAGCTCGCCGCGGCCGGTGAAGCCGGCGGCGTACCGGTGGCCACCGCCGCCCAGCGTGGTCGCGACCGCGGCGACGTCGACGGCGCCCCGGCTGCGCATCGAGATCGCCCACTCGTCGGGCGCGATCTGCTTCGCCACGCAGGCCACGTCGGCTTCTTCGGCGCTGCGTACCACGTCGATCAGGCTCTCCAGCACGTATCCGGGCTGGTGGTGACGCTCCAGGTCATCGAGCGTGGCGTACGTCCAGACGAAACCGGCTCCCCCGGCGGCGTCCGGCTCGAGTTGGATCCGCCCCAGCGCCTCGCCGAAGACCCGCAGCGCGCCGAACGGGCGGGCGTCGAACAGCCGCCGGCTGATCTCGTACTGGTCGACCCCGGCCTCCAGCAGCCGCGCCGCGAACGCGTGCACCGCCGGCGTGGTCGCCTGGTACTTGAACGAGCCGGTGTCGGTGGACAGCGCCACGTACAGGCACTCCGCGATCGGGCGGTCCAGCGGTACGCCGAGCCGCCGCAGCAGCTCGTCCACCACCATCGCGGTGGCGGCCGCCGACGGGTCGATCAGGTTGACCGTGCCGAAGCCGGGGTTGGAGGCGTGATGGTCGAGCACCACCACCTCGGCGGCACCCGGCATCCGGTCGACGAACTCTCCCAGCCGCTCCACGCTCGCCGCGTCGAAGGTGAGCAGCAGATCCGGATCCCGGTGGGTACGCTCCGGCGGCGTCAACATCTCGATGCCGGGCAGCGTGCTGGTGAACACCTCGGGCAGCGCCTGGTTGCCGGGGAACGTGGCCTGCACCTGGTGGCCCAACGTACGCAGCCCGAGCGCACACCCGAGCATGCTGCCCAGCGCGTCACCGTCGGGGTTGACGTGGCATACCAGCAGCGGGCGCTGGGCGGCGCGGATCGCGGCGACCGCGCGCTGCCAGGCGCTCTCCGGAACCACCGATTCCTCGGCGCGGCGCTGCACCGGCGCCGCGGGGACCGTCTCGGCCGCCGCGTCCAGGGCAGGACGCAGCGACGGAACAGGTGCCCTGGGCGTCACGACTCGGCTCCCGGCTCGGGCTCGTCGGTCCGGTACGGCTGCGCGTCACCGGCCGGACTGGCGCCCGCCGCGATCCGCTGCACCTCCGCGTCCGCGTCGCGGGCCTTGGCGAGCAGCTCGTCGATGTGCTGCGCCGCCTCCGGGATCTGGTCGGCCTGGAACGCGATCGAGGGCGAGAACCGCAGCCCCAGCCGCTTGCCGACCACACTGCGCAGCAGCCCCTTGGCGCTGTCGAGCGCGGCGGCGGAGGCCTGGTGGGCGGCGGCGTCGCCGAACACGGTGTAGAAGATCGTCGCTTCGCGCAGATCCGCGGTCAGCTTGACGTCGGTGATGGTCACCATGCCCACCCGGGGATCCTTCACCTGGGTACGCAACGCCTCGGCCACCAGCTCCCGGATCCGCTCCGCGTGGCGGCGTACCCGGGCGGGGTCGGTCATCGTCGTCTCCTCAGATCTAGTTGCCGTGTTGACATTACCCACCACGTCCAGCCCTACCCGTACCCTGCCGGCGCTATGGACACCGGCATGCCCGGTTGGGCAGAAAGCGTGGTTTGCGGAGTATCTCGTTAGTCGTCGTCGCCGTGCAATCGCCGCCGTACGCTCAGCAACTCCAGCTCGGGGCGCGCCATGATCACCCGTTCGCAGGCGTCCAGCACCCGGCGTATCTGCTGCGGGTCGGGCGCCACCGCGGCCACGCCCAGCTCGGCGCGACCGTACCGGTCCAGTGCGCCGACCTCGGCCACCGAGATCTCCAGCTTGCGCAGCGCCGCCAGCGCCGGGCGTACGTACGACCGCTTGATCTTGAGCGTCCGCGAGTCGGACGGCAGCAGTACGTCGAACACCGCCGTGCCGGTGTACATCGCTACCTCCTCAGCCGGGCACGGAAACGCGCCGGACCGAGATGGCCCAGCGCGCTCCGTGATCGTCGTACGCCGGCTACTCGCGCGGCTTTTCCTTCATCTCGAAGCACTCGATGACATCCTCGACCTTGATGTCGTTGAAGTTGCTCAAGGTCAGACCACACTCGAAGCCTTCGCGGACCTCGGTGGCGTCGTCGGTGAACCGGCGCAGCGACGAGATCGTCACGTTGTCGGCCACCACGTTGCCGTCGCGGACCAGCCGGGCCTTGGCGTTGCGGCGGATCAGGCCGGAGGTGACCATGCAGCCGGCGATGTTGCCGAACCTGCTGGAGCGGAACACCTCGCGGATCTCGGCCGACCCGAGCGCGACCTCTTCGTAGATCGGCTTGAGCAGGCCCTTCAACGCCGCCTCGATCTCCTCGATGGCCTGGTAGATCACGCCGTAGTAGCGGATCTCCACGCCCTCGCGCTCGGCCAGCTCCCGTGCCTTGGGGTCAGGTCGGACGTTGAAGCCGATGATGATCGAGTCGTCCGTGGTGGCCAGGTTGACGTCGCTCTCGGAGATCGCACCGACACCGCGGTGGATGATCTTGAGCTGCACCTCGTCGGACACGTCGAGCTTGACCAGCGCGTCCTCCAGGGCCTCCACCGAACCGGAGACGTCACCCTTGATGACCAGCGAGAGCGTGGTCTTCTCGCCCTCTTTGATCTTCTCGAGGATCGACTCCAGCGTCGCCCGGCTGCGGCTCGCCGCCTGCTGCGCCGCCCGCTCCCGGGCCTGTCGCTGCTCGGCGATCTGCCGTGCCACCCGGTCTTCGCGTACGGCGATCACCGTGTCGCCGGCGCCCGGCACCTGGGTCAGCCCCAGCACCAGCACCGGACGGGACGGACCCGCCTCCTTCACCGGCTTGCCGAACTCGTCGAGCATGGCGCGTACCCGGCCGTGGGCGTCGCCGACCACGATCGAGTCGCCGACGTGCAGCGTGCCCTTCTCGACCAGCACGGTCGCCACCGGGCCACGGCCCTTGTCCAGGTGCGCCTCGATCGCCTTGCCCTGGGCGGCCCCGTCGATCGGAGCGGTCATCTCCAGCGCCGCGTCGGCGGTCAGCAGTACGGCCTCGAGCAGGTCGTCGATGTGCAGCCGCTGCTTGGCGGAGATGTCGACGAACATGGTGTCGCCGCCGTACTCCTCGGCGACCAGCCCGTACTCGGTGAGCTGCTGCCGGATCTTGGACGGGTTGGCACCTTCCACGTCGATCTTGTTGACCGCGACCACGATCGGTACGTTGGCCGCCTTCGCGTGGTTGAGCGCCTCGACCGTCTGCGGCATCACGCCGTCGTCGGCCGCCACCACCAGGATCACGATGTCGGTGACCTGGGCACCACGGGCACGCATGGCGGTGAACGCCTCGTGGCCCGGGGTGTCGATGAAGGTGATCGCCCGATCGATGCTCTCGTGCTGGACGTGCACCTGGTAGGCACCGATGTGCTGGGTGATGCCGCCGGTCTCGCCTTCGACCACGTTGCTGCTGCGGATGGCGTCCAGCAGCTTCGTCTTACCGTGGTCGACGTGACCCATCACGGTGACCACCGGCGGCCGGTCGACCAGCCGCTCGGCGTCGATGTCGGCCTCGAGGTCGATGTTGAACTGCGCCAGCAGCTCGCGGTCCTCGTCCTCCGGGCTGACGATCTGTACGTCATACCCCAGGTGCTCGCCCAGCAGCAGCAACGTGTCGTCGGTGCAGGACTGGGTCGCGGTCACCATCTCGCCCAGGTTGAACATCTCCTGGACCAGGGAACCCGGGTTGGCGTTGATCCGATCGGCGAAGTCCGACAGCGAGGCGCCACGGGGCAGCCTGACTAGCTGACCGCTGCCCTTCGGGGCACCCGACCCCATGGTCGGCGCGGACAGGTTGTCGAACTCTTGTCTGCGCTGCTTCTTCGACTTGCGACCGCGGGTCGGCCTGCCGCCGGGACGCCCGAAGGCACCGCCGGTGCTGCCACGACCGCGACCACCACCGCCGGGACGGCCACCGCCGCCACCGACCCGCGGCGGACCGCCGGCCGGAGCACCGCCGCCGCCACCGGGGCCACCGCGGTAGCC
>JBOGDF010000375.1:0-5231 GCA_050701635.1 Micromonosporaceae bacterium
CGCGTCCTTCTCCCCCGGCTTGCGCTGGAAGGAGCAGTACGCGCAGGACGCGCTGCACACGTTGGTGAGGTTGAGGTGCCGGTTGACGTTGAACATCACCCGGTCGCCGTTCAGCTCGGTGCGCTTGGCGTGCGCCAGCCGGCCCAGCCAGGCCAGCTCGTCGCACTCGTACAACGCGACACCGTCTTCGCGGCTGAGCCGCTCGCCGGCCGCGACCTTCGCCTCGATCTCACGCTTGAGCCCTGCGTCCATGTGGTCGAGCCTAACCGCCCATTTTTTGGGGGTACGGTGTGCCGCCGGGCAATGTGGTCAGCGTGACCCGACGCCGTTCGGACGGATCGGCTGGAACCTCTGGCTAGTTCCCGACATCTCATCTAGATGGATCAGACAAACCGTCGTACGGTGGACACCGCACCACGCGTCCGCGTGGTGGGATGGACGTATGCTGCGGCTGCAGTGGGACCACGGGACGGTGACATGAGCGCACAGCAACAGGGCCGGCTCTCCGGACGCTGGACCCGTTCGCTGGGTGCGCTCGGCCTCGCCGCGGCGCTGGTGATCGGCTTCGCGGGTCCCGCCTGGGCGGATCCCACCGACCCTTCCGTGCCCGACTCCGGTAACCGGCCCGAGCTCGGCGTGCCCGGCGTCCCCGGCGCGCCCAGCGTGCCGGGGCAGCCAGGGCAGCCCGGCCAGCCCGGCGGGCAGCCGGGGAGCGGCACCGGCCCACCCACGGTCGCTCCGCCGGCGATGGGCCCGCTGGCCACCCAGATCGCCAACGAGCAACAGGCGGTCGCACTGCTCGGCGAGCAGGTCAAGGACGCCAAGGAGCGGCTGGCCGGCCTGCGTACGCTGCTCGACGCCGCCCGGCGCGCCGCCACCGCCGCCGAGGCAGCCCGGGAGCGCGCCGAGGGACGTACCGGATCGAGCGCGTCGGAGGCGTACCGGGAAGCCGCCGCCGTGCCGGAAAAGCTGCGCGACATCGCCCCCGAGCTGCAGCACATGGCGCCGGGTCTGCGCGACAGCTCCACAGTGGAGAGTAAGGCCGCGGCCGACAGCTACCAGGCCGCCGAGGAGCTGGCCGACGCGGCCAAGGAGACGCTCGACGCCGCGCAGGCAGCGGTCTGGGCCGCCGCCGAAGAGGTCTCCGCACTGCAGAAGGAGTTCACCCGGCGCAGCGCCGCGCTGGCCGCGCTGAAGCTGCGCAACGCCGACGCGCTGCGGCAGGCCGAGGAGGCCGCCGACCGGGCCGCCGGCAACATCGACTACGACCCGGGCAGCGCGGTCAACGGGCTGCTCGCCAACCCGATCGCGATCAAAGCGGTGCGGTACGCGTTGGCGCAGCGCGGCAAGCCGTACGTGTGGGGCGACGAGGGTCCGAACACCTTCGACTGCTCCGGGCTGGTGTGGGCGGCGTACGACTTCGCCGGCTTCACCCTCAACGCCCGGACGGCGCGCGCCCAGTTCTACAGCACCCGTCTGGTCGCGCCCGGCTATCTGTTGCCCGGCGACCTGGTCTTCTTCGGTCGTAACAAGTCCGACCCGGAGTCGATCCACCACGTCGGCATCTACATCGGCGGCGGCAACATCGTGCACGCCCCGACCGCCGGTGACGTGGTGAAGGTGTCGCCGATCTGGTGGTGGGAGTTCTTCGCCGCCACCCGGGTGGTGCCCGCCGTCAAGGCGCCGACCACCGCGCCGACGCCGAAGCCGACTCCTAGGCCCACGCCGAGCTCGCCCAAGCCGACGCCGTCCCAGAGCTCGCCGAAGCCGACGCCGACGACGCCCAGCCCGACCGCACCCTCGCCGACCCCGTCGGCGGCGCCCAGCCCGAGCACCAACCCCAGCCCCTCGCCGCAGCCCGGCAACTCCGCCTCTCCGGACGCCTCGACGTCGCCGTCCGCGCCGGCGGACGGCTCCGGCTCGTCCACCGGCGCCGACGTACCTGCCGAGTCGGGTACGTCGTCCGGCTCCGCGGACACGTCTGCGACCGGCTCGGGCGATGCGGCGCCGTCCGGCTCGGGTGAACCGTCGACCTCGGGCGAGCCGTCGGCCACCTGCCCGTCGCCGTCGGCCAGCCCGTCCGCGAGTCCGTCACCGAGCGCGTCGCCGAGTCCGTCGCCGAGCGAGTCCGGCAGCCCGTCACCGACTCCGGACCCGTGCGCCACCAGCTCCGGCGGCACCACCCGTACGGCGAGCCGGTCCGGCGCCCGGTCGGTGACGTACCTGGCGCTGACCCTGGGGGCGACCCAGAAGGCGGCCACGGTGGCGATCCGGCGGCGTACCCGCGGCGGTAGCCAGAGTGCCGAGCCGCGCCGGCGGCTCCGTCGCAACCGCGAGAGCTGATCACGGACCGTACGTCTCCTCGTGCTGCATGACCCTTGTCGTACGCGTCTGTGGTTGCTTGTCGTACTTTCCGGGTACGTGGCGTACACCCCGCGTAGTCACCCGATGTGGTGAAGCACGAAGCCGCACTGATGACGCCGATGCGAATTGGGCGTTCCGTTGGAGCACTACTCGGGAGTAAGTTGGACTGCACCTCTCACACGCCGGGGTCGCGTAGATGCCAGTGCGGAAGATCGTTTCGGTACTCGGGGCAGCCGTTGTGGTGGCTGCCCTCGGTGTGACGCTGCCCGGAGTGGCCCAGGCCGACCCGATCCTGCCGCTGCCGTCACCCTCGCTGCCGCTGCCGCTTCCCGGTGGCACCTCCTCGCCCGAGCCGATCCTGCCGCTGCCGCCGCTGCCGCTGCCGGGCGGCTCGGACGGCCCGAGCCAGCCGAGCGATCCGACCGCCCCGGTGCCGGACAACCCCACCAGCCCCACGAATCCCGATGGCTCGAAGCCGGGCGGCGCCCGCCCCGGTCAGCCCCGTACCGCCGACCCGGCCGACCCCGCCGGCGACCGCTACCCGCACCCGCCGTTCGCGCCGATCAACGGCAACCCGTCGGCGGCGCTGCTGCAGCGGCTGTACGACGCCCAGGCCACCCAGCGCAGCCTGCGCAACCAGATCGACACTCTCTCCACGCAGCTGGAGAGCAGCGCCGACGCGGTCGCCACCACCAAGGCCGAGCTGGCGTCGGCGCGGCGCAGCCGGGACAACGCCGCCGAGGGCGTCCAGGACCAGATCCGTACGATCTACAAGTCCGGTGCGCCGTACGCCATCTACACCGCCGTGGGCGGCTCCGACCGCGGCGTGATCCGCGACGGCGCCCAGGGACGGCTCTCCGCGATCACCGACGCCTCGGAGAAGATCAGCTACCTCTCCGACCAGCTCGCCGGCGCCGTCGACAGCCGGGACGCGCTGACCGCCACGCTCACCGAGTTGAAGCGCCAGCTCGCCCAGGCCAACGCGATCGTCTCCCGGTTCCAGCGAGCGGCCGCCACGGACATCGCCGCCGGCGTACCCAACCCCGGTGTGCCTGCCGGCTACACCGGTGGCCACCTGCTCTGGCCGGTGCGCGGCCAGGTCACCAGTGGGTACGGCAACCGCTACGACCCGTACTACCACTCCTGGCAACTGCACGCCGGCATCGACATCGCGGCCCCATCCGGCACCCCGGTGCGCTCCTCGGCACCCGGCCGGGTGGTGATGGCCGGCGAGTACGGCGGCTACGGCAACTACATCTGTCTGGCCCACGGCGTGGTGCGCGACCAGCAGCTGACCACCTGCTACGCCCACCTGTCCGCCATCGGCGTACGCGAGGGACAGTCCGTCGGCGCCGCGCAGGCGATCGGCCGGGTCGGCTCCACCGGCGCCTCCACCGGTCCTCACCTGCACTTTGAGGTACGCCTCGGCGGCCGTCCCACCGACCCAAGGTTGTGGCTGTAACCCACCGTTGATTCGTCAACCGATTGCCGCCAGTAACCCCGTAGTCGCAGGCCGAATACCACGCTGGCCGGCCGGCCGCTGGTCACCCTGGCTCTTTATCCTCATCAGGTAACCTCCCAGCCCTCGCGCGGATGTGGCACGGTGTGATGAGGGGCCACGGTGTTGTGAGTGGGGGCGGTTGCCGATGGGGGACTGCGCGTCCGCGTGCCAGCGCGTGTGGCGACTTGATCGGAGGGCTGATGAAAAGGCGTACTTGTGCAGCGTGCGGTGAGCCGGCGCCGATTGGCGGCACGGTATGTGTCCGCTGCGGTACGCCACTCGGCTCTCCCGAACCCGAACCCCAGCCAGAGCCGACGTACAGCTCGGACGGCGCGCTCGGCGGCGGCAGCCGCCCGAACGGTGCGCCGGTGAGCCCTGGCGGCGTACCGCAGGGACCGGCCTGGGACGCCCCCGGGGCGCAGCAGCCCGCGTGGGAGGCGCCTGAGGCGCAGCAGTCCACCTGGGACGCCCCGGAAGCACAGCAGCCCGCCTGGGACGCTCAGGGCGGACAGCAGCCGGGCACCCAGCAACCCACCTGGGACGCCCCTGCCGAGGGCGCGTCGGGCTGGGACGCCAGCGGCGGCGGCTGGGCTCCCGACAGCGGCCAACAGCAGCCACCCGCCCCGCAGCCGGGCTCCGGGGCCTGGGGCGGCGCCGGCGCGGACAACCCGCCCACCTGGCCACCGTTACCCGCCTCCGGCGCGAGCCCCGACCAAGGCTCAGCAGCCGGTACGGGTCTCCCGCCCGCCCCGGACCAGGCCGGCGCGGATCCGGTCGGTGCGGCTCCGGCGGGCGCTGGTGTCGATCCGGCTGCTGCCGGGTCGGGTGGGGCACCGGCTCCGGCTCCGGCTGAGGGCGAGCCGGAGTGGCAGGCCAGCGACGACGAGCTGCCACCGATCGGCACCCCGATGCCGACCGCCGCTCGGCCCGAGGAGCTGCCCGAGGCGTACGCGCCGCCGCCGATGCCTGACGACGGCGCGGTCTGGCCCGGTATGGAGATGCCGAAGGACGACGCGGCCGATCTGCCACCGGAGTCCGAGGACTCCGCGGGCGAGCCGATGGGCGATCCACTCAGCGGCCCGCTGGCCGAGCCGATGGCCGGCGCCCCACTGGGCGAGGCGATGGCGGGCGCGCCATTGGACGAGGCGGTAGGCGGCGGAGCCGGCGAGTCACCTGGCGAAGCGGTAGGTGGCGGAGCCGGCGAGTCACCTGGCGAAGCGGTAGGTGGCGGAGCCGGCGAGTCACCTGGCGAAGCGGTAGGTGGCGGAGCCGGCGAGTCACCTGGCGAAGCGGTAGGTGGCGGAGCCGGCGAGGCGGCTGGCGAGGCGCCGCCGCCCCGTGCCGGCGGTTTCACGCTTCCCGACGC
>JBOGDF010000376.1:0-5219 GCA_050701635.1 Micromonosporaceae bacterium
GACACGGTGGCGTCCGGGTCGCCGATCGCGATGTCCGCGACCCCGTCGCCGTTGAAGTCACTCGGTACCCCCGCCACGCAAGCGGCCAGGGCACCGACCGGCGCGGAGCCGCCGGCGCCGGTGGGTTCGCCGCCGCTGGCTCCGGCCAGCGCCACGGTCGGCATCACGAGCAGCGTCACCGCCGCGGCCAGCACGGTCAGCGATCGGCGGCCCGACACGGCCGGCCCGATTCCGCGTAACACGCGCGCAGCACGGTATCCCCACACAGCGACCTCCACACCCCGTCCTGGTGTCTGGACGGGTCCCGGCCGACGGCGCGGAGCGCGACCATCGGGCCGACTTAGAGTCGCGGAGCAGGCACCGGGGGCGACAGGTCATGCACCGGCATTTGACCGGCAATATCGCCGGGCATCGATAGGTACGACACCGCCCAAGCCGGGGCGATTCCGCCCAGGTCGGCGTCGCCCCCGGCCGGCCCGATCCCCGGGCTGTCGGCTGGCCGACCCTTCATCGGTCCACAGCGGAGCAGCATCGACCTCAGCGCGTTCACCCCCAGGGAGTAAGCCGATGTTCGATCGCAGCCTTGTCACGTCGGGTTTCGACACCGAGACACTGATCTCCGAGGACTACCTGACGTACCTGCTGCTCGCTCAGATAGAGGCGGGCACCCTCGGGTTGCGGTTCGAGTTCCCGCACCCGACCTCAGGCCTCCCGGTACGGGTGCAGATCCACCCGCCGGACGACTACGTCCGCCGGTACGAGCCGCACCCCGACGCGGACCCGCTGCCCGATCCGCAGCACGGCAGCCTCGCGGTGCGGCTGCTGCCCGAGGACGACGTCGCGTTCCTGCACCTGCTGGCGTGGATCACGGTGCAGGACGAGACCAGCGGGCAGTCGGTCGGCCCCGTACCCGCCGGAATGTTCATCGATCTTGAACTGCGGAGTACGGAGCGCAACGGCCTGGAACGCAACCACCTGCTGCACCTGGCGCTGGTCGGCCTGGACCCGACGACGCGCGGGGCGCTGCAGAACGCGGACATCGACCCCGACGTGGTCGAGCAGACGATCCGCACCCAGCTCGACCGCGACCTGCCGCTCGGGGTCGCCCAGGGCCAGCAGGTGCAGCGGATCCGGCTCCGCAGGTTCGTCACCGACGAGCAACGCTCGCTCGGGCTGTACGTCGACCTGGCGCTGCGCGCCAGCCCGGAGCCGGGCGACTTCGTGGCGGCCCGGGGCGAGGTCGAGGACGCGCAGGACTTCCGGCCGGCGGGCGTACCGCTGGCGTTCGCCAGCTCACCCGGCCTGTTCTCGCTGCTCGGCCCGGACGCGAAGTCCCGGCAGGCGGAGCCGAACGAGTCCGGCACCGGATTCCGGTTCCCGCTGCGGAAGGACCCGCTCGACCCGGAGAGCGAGGAGATCGGCCGGATCAAGGGCATCTCGGTCGGCCCGGAGCTGATCGCGATCTCGGGGATCCCGACCGGTCGCATGATGGTCGACGTACACGGCGAATACACCGACGCGCTCGGCGACCCGGACTTCCACCTGCAGCTGCTGTTCCGGCCGGTACGCGACCAGGACGGCCTGATCAAGTGGGACCTCGACGTCGACGTCGACCTCGGCCTGCTCGCCACGCTGTTCCTGATCGCCGCCGGCATCGGCCTGACCCTGCTGTTCGGCCCCGCGCTGGGCTGGGGTTCCACGCTGATGGTCGGCACGATCGTCGGCCTCGCCGTGCTCAAGGGGCTGATCGCCGAGCCGCTCGCCGCCAAGCTCGTGGAGGGCCACCTGGACGAGGAGAGCCAGGCGTCGGTGCTCGACGCGTTGCCGTTCCGGCTGCCCGCGGCGCAGCGGCGGTGGGACCCGTTCTACGTCACGCAGCACCAGATCGACGCGCTGCTCACCGACGACGTGGTGATCGACCAGGACGGGATCGCGTTCCAGGCGGCGACGCTCGCCCTCGACAAGCAGCCGGTGCCGGTCGACCACGTCGTGATCCGCGACGAGGACCGGGTCTCCGGGACGGTGTCCGGGCTGCGCTACCGGGTCTCCGACTTCAACCGGCACACCGCGGACTTCCAAGCCCTCGCTCCCGGTACGGACCGGCTGCCGTTCTCGCGTACCGAGCCGGTGGCCGAGCCGACCCTGGTGAGCCTGGACCACGCACAGATCGCCGAACGGATCGACGCGCACAAGCTGCTCGCGCCGATCACGTACACCGGGGAGCGGATCTATCTGGTACACGGCCAGATCGACGCGCTGCTGGTGCTGAGCAGCCGGGAACGCGCGGAGCAGCAGCAGGCGGTCATCGACCGGTTCCGGCGCCGGATGTTCGACTTCATCACCGCCGAGTACGGCACGGACTTCCGCGCCCAGGCGATCCAGCAGCTGACGGCGGAGCTGGGACGCGCCCCGACCGAGGACGAGATCACCCAGGCCGTACGCGCCCGGATCAACAGCGTCGTCGACGGCCTGATGCCGGGGTTCACCGAGCAGCTGCTCCCCGGCCTGCTCGACGCCGCGGTGGCGTCCACGCTGCGGTTCGACCTGGCCCCGGAGGAGATGATCGAACTGCAGCAGGCGGGGGTGCTGATCCTCGACGGCAAGGAGATCATCGTCCGCGAGAACGCCGACGGTACGAAGACCCCGTACTACCGGGACCATCCCGACGGCGACAAGCGCGACAACCTGCTCTCGCTGCGGCACTACACGCCTCCGTACCAGCCGCCACCGGCGTAGCCGGCCGGGTCGGCGGTCCTGGGGCGCGCTGACGCCGCCCGGGTTCCACCGGCGAGGCCAGGGCCAGCACGGATCCCACCGATGAGGGGCTACCCGCTTTGGCCCTGGCTACCCGTACTCGTGTCAGAGCGTCTCGTGCACCGAGAACTGCAGGTCGGCGCAGGTGTTGGGTCCGCCGCCGCCGAGCTCCTCCGGCACGTTGCCGCAGGCGCCGCCGAAGGACTTGATCTGCCCCGGCAGGTATTCGGCCAACGCGGGTCCGTGGCTACGCACCACGAAGTGCACGTCCGCCTCGTGGGAGTCGATCAACCCGGCGCACAGGTCCGCGCCGAACGGGCAGCCGGCCCGGTCGCCCTCACCGAGGTACGACCCGACGGTGTAGTTGCCGCTCTCCCCGACGATCCGTCCGCCGGCGTACTGCACGGAGGCGGCGACGGCCGGGTTGAACAGGTCCGTCTCGGCGCACCGGAACGGTGAGCCGGCCATCCCGTCACACGCCTCGGGGTGGTTGAAGACCACCCACCAGACGGTGACCGCGTCGCCGGCGGACAATCCGGTGGTACGCAGCGAGACCGAAACCCCGCTGCCGGTACGGGTCAGCGACGACGAGGCTCCCGCCACGGCGGCGCCGCTGGCGAACGTACGGACGTCGCTGGTGCTGCGCTCGGCCGCGGCGGCGTGCGCCGGAGCGGCGAAGGCCAGCGCGGCCACCACGGCGACCGTCAGCTGGAACAACAGGGTGAGGCGTTTCATGGGGACCCCCAAGGTTCCCTCGGGCGCGGCGTCCGCCTCGTCCCCCGGATCACGGGTGACCGCGCTGGCTAAGTGGTGCTCGTGGACTATCCGTCCGGCGCGGCACCGGCTATGTCGCAATCCCGACCACGTCATGGGTTCGTCATATCTTTGATCTGGGCGCCTGGGCGGAGTGAGGTCGCGGCCGACCGGGTACGGGGAGTGCACGAGGAGGTTCGCCATGCGCGGAGAGCAGCACGCGAGCCGGTCGTACCCGGCACCGGCCGAGCTGGTCTACCAGACCGCCACCGATCCCCACCAGCTGTCCCGCTGGCTGCCGCCGGACGTACGGCTCAGCGTGCTCACCAAGGACCAGGTACAGGTCACCCGGCACGACACCGACATCACCGGGCACAAGATCTCGGTGGATCGCGACCACCTGCGGGTGAGCTGGCGCCCCATCGGGAGCGTCGGCTACCAGGGCAGCCTGCAGGTACGCCCGGCCGAGCGCGGCAGCACCGCGGAGCTGTCGTTGCGGGCCGCCGACGCCGAGCACGCCGGCGAGGACATCACCGCCACGATGGACGAGACCCTGGACCGGCTGGCCCAGCTCATCCCATGAGCCGCCGGTACGCGCCCTGGATCGCGGCGCGGTAAAGCTCGCCGGTGACCACGCCGTGGCGGGCCAGCGCGGCGCGGGCGGCGTTCGCCCCGGGGGCCCCGTGTACCCCGCCACCCGGGTGCGCCGAGGAGCCGGCGAGGTAGAGCCGGTCGATCGGGGTGTCCGCCCGCCCCAACCCGGGCGTCGGCCGGAACACCAGCTGCTGGAAGATCGCCGACGTGCCGCCGCCCACCGCGCCACCGGGCAGCCCCGGGTCGTACGCCAGATCGGCGGGGCCCTGCACGTACCGGCCGACGATCCGGGCCCGGAATCCCGGGGCGTGCTCGTCGAGCACCTGCTCGATCCGCTCCGCCTGCGCCGCGATCTTGTCGTGCTCACGGCCCAGCTCCGCGTACGACGCCGGCAGGTGGGTGTACGCCCACAACGACTCGGTGCCGGCCGGCGAGCGCGCCGGGTCGGCGGTCGTCATCTGCCCGACCAGCAGGAACGGTCGTTGCGGACACTCCCCGACGGCGAGGTCGGCGGCGTACCGGGTGAGTCCGTCCAGGTCGCCACCGAGATGCACGGTGCCGGCGCCGGCCGTCGCCGGATCACGCCACGGCACCGGCTCGGAGAGCGCCCAGTCGACCTTCAGCGTGGGGTGGTCGTACCGGAAGGCATCCAGGTCTTCCACCAGCCGCGGCGGCAGGTGCCGTACCCCCACCAGCTCCCGGTACAGGATCGGCGCCGGTACGTCGGCGAGCACCGCCCGCCGCGCCCGCCAGCTGCGCCCGTCCGCGGTGAACACGCCCAGCGCGCGCCCACCGCCGACCACGACGCGGTCCACCCGGGCGTCGCACTCCAGCCGGCCGCCCCGCGCCAGGAGCCGGGACACCAGGGCGTCGGTGAGCCGCTGGGCGCCGCCGACCGGCACCGGGAAGCCGTACTGCTGGCCGACCATGGCGAGCAGCCAGCCGTACACCCCGGAGCCGGCGGTCTCCGGGGTCAGGTCGGTGTGCAGCGCGCACCCGGTGAGCAGCAGCTTCGCGCCGTCCCCGGCGAACAGCTCGTCGCCCAGGTCGCGTACCGGGGCGGCCAGGCGGCGGGCCAGCCGCAGCGCGTACGCCGGGCCGGCCGCCCGGAGCAGCCG
>JBOGDF010000377.1:0-5197 GCA_050701635.1 Micromonosporaceae bacterium
CTTCCGCGTCCGGCGGCCGCCTGGCTGTCGCGACGAGCCGCCCGCGGCCTGGCCCTGCCGCCCGGCCCACGGCGGGTCGACCGTGGCTGGAACGATGGGGGCATGAGGGATCTGGTGCGGCGCCGGTGGCCGGTGGTGCTGGTCGCGGGGTGGTCGGTGCTGCTGCTGGTGCTGGCGGTGATCGCGGCCGGCGGAGACGCCACCGTGGCCGCCCAGCGCGGGATCGCGGAGAGCCGTACCGCGATGGACAAGGCCACCATCGAGCTGGTGAACGCGGTCGGTGGGGAAGCCGCGGTACGGGTCGGCCGGTTCGACTTCGTCGCCGACTGCGAGATCAGCGTGGTACGCGACGGCGTGACGTACCGCCGGTTGGTCGAGCTTTATCCGGAGCCGGGCGGCGAGCAGCGGTTGATGCAGTCGCTGGTACGGCGGCTGCCGGCGGCGTACCGGACGAAGCTGTTCCGGCACCGCGGCACACCGCGGATCTCCGGGCACGCGGACCCGTACCTGCCGCTGACCGGCTCCGCCCGCGACGGAGTGGTACGGATCGAGATCGCCACCGAGTGCCACCCGCCGGACGGGCCGGTGCAGACCTTCCGTACGCCGCCGACGCCGGCGGAACGAGCCGAGCTGGCCGAGGTGCTGGAGCTGACCGGCGGCGTGGAACGCAAGCCGCAGTGGCGTACCGAGGCGATCGCCTGTGGTACGGGGGACGCGGAGCTGCGGGCGGTGACGCTGGCGGTGACCCCGGCCCCGGACCGGGCGCTCGCCGACGCGGCGGACCTCGCCCCGCCCGACGCGCAGGTGCTGGCGCGCGGCACGGGGTTGCTGGCGTACCGGCGGGGAGCGGTGTCGGTGGTGGCCGAAGCTCGTGGCGGCACGCTCACCCTGACCACCACGACGGTACGGTGCTGACTTGTGTGGGACGTGGTGTACGTGGGGGTCCAGGTGGCGGGCTTCGGCGCGCTGGCCGGGCTGCTCGGATACCTCGCACTGAGGCTGTGGAGGGATCAGTGACGCAGCAGGAGCCGGCGGGTGGCCCGGTAGGGGCTTACCCGTACCAGGAGACGGTGGATCTGCGCTCGGGGCCGGATCTGCATCCGGCGCTGCTCGGGCTGCTGCCGTACGTCGGGGTGTGGCGCGGCCGGGGCAAGGGCGGCTACCCGACGATCGACGACTTCGACTACGCGCAGGAGGTGCGGTTCAGCCACGACGGGCGGCCGTTCCTGCACTACGAGTCGCGTACCTGGCTGCTGGACGCCGACGACCAGCCGATCCGTCCCGCGGGACGCGAGATCGGCTGGTGGCGGCCGCAGCCCGACGACGAGCTGGAAGTCCTACTGGTGCAGCCCACCGGAATCATGGAGCTGTATCTCGGCCGGGTCGACGGCACCAAGGTGGAGATCGCCACCGACGCGGTGCTGCGTACCGCCACCGCCAAGGAGGTCACCTCCGGCCACCGGCTGTACGGCATCGTGGAGGGCGCGCTGCTCTACGCGTACGACATGGGCGCCGTCGGCCAACCCCGCCAGCCGCACCTGTCCGCCCGCCTGGAACGCGTCGCCGGCTGACCGCCGCTTGGCCCAGCCGCTCCGGCGGCCGCGTCAGAGCGGGAAGCCGGCGAGGGTCTGGACGGTCGTGGTGTGGGCGGAGTCGGGGAGCTTGAGGTCGTCCAGCACCCGTATCGCGGCGACTCCGCGTGCCGAGGAGACCATCCAGGCGGCGTCGGCGGACTCCAGCTGGTACGGGCGGATCATGCGCTCGGCGGCGCGCCAGCCCTGTGACCCGGCCTGGTCCAGCAGGTAGCGCGCGGTGGTGCCGGGCAGGATCCCGGCGCTCGCCGGTACGGTGCACAGCTCGTCGCCGGCCAGCCACACCAGGGTGGAGGTCGGGCCTTCCAGGGCGTACCCGTCGGCGGAGACCCAGAGCACGTCGTCCACGCCCTGACTGGCCGCCCAGCGCTGCGAAGCCATGTTCACCCCGTACGACAGCGACTTCACGCCGCCGAGCAGCCACGGGGCGGCGCCGCGCGCGTCGGCGGTGACCCCGAGCGAGGCGGTGACCAGCCGCAGCCCGTCGCGGCGCAGCCGGCGTACCTCCGGACTGATCGGGTTGAGCGTGGCATAGCAGGTGACCGCGCCGCCCGCCTCGGGGCCGCGGGTGCAGACCAGCCGCAGCGCGCCCTCGACTCCCGCCGGCCAGGCGCCGAGCGCGTCGGCGGCCAGCCCGAGCAGGTCCTGGCGCGGCGGCAGCGGAAGCTCCAGGCGCTGCGCCGAGCGGGCCATCCGGTCCAGGTGGGCGTCGAGCAGCCAGGGCCCTTCCGGGCGTACGTGAATCGTCTCGAACACCCCGTCGCCGCGCAGTACGCCGAGGTCGTCCGCGCGCAGGATCGCCGTTTCGGCCGGCACTACGCCGCGGCCGAGCATCGCTACCACTCGTTCCATCGCCCCGAGCGTAGTCCGGCCGTTCAGGCACCGCCCACCGGCCGCGCCGGCCCGCGCGTCGGCTGCGGACCGGTGACCCGGCGCGGGCCGGCATATCATCGGACGCATGTCGGGTGCGTCGCTGGCTGAGGCGCTGCGGTCGCGGGGGCTACGGCTCACCACGCAGCGCCAACTCGTGCTGGACGCGGTGCGTACGCTGGGCCACGCCACCCCGGAACAGATCCACGGGAAGGTACGCCGCGGCGCCGCCGGGGTGAACATCACCACCGTCTACCGCACCCTCGAGCTGCTCGAAGAGCTCGGGCTGGTGACCCATACCCATCTCTCGCACGGGGCACCGACGTACCACACGGCGGGACACGCGTCCCACGTGCACCTGGTGTGCCACGAATGCGGCACCGTCGACGAAGCGCCACGCGACCTGCTGGCGCCGCTCGCCGGTGACCTGGAACGGGATCGAGGATTCATGCTCGACATCGGACACGTCGCACTGTTCGGCGTCTGTCCCCGCTGCGCTGACCGCGGAGCCGGCCACGAGGCGGGGTCGCGGTGAGTCCGGTCGGGTTGCCGCGCGCGGTGCTGGCCGACGGCATCGACGCCGGGGTCGCCGCCCACTACGGCGATCCGCTACCGGAGCAGCGCCGGCTCGCGGAGGCCGCCGGCGTGGTGGACCGCGGCAACCGGGGCGTGGTCGCGGTCTCCGGCCCGGAACGGCTGAGCTGGCTGCACAACATCACCACCCAGCACCTGACCGGGCTGGCGGCGTACCAGGGGACCGAGCTGCTGGTGCTCTCGCCGCACGGTCACGTCGAGCACCACGCGGTGGTGGTCGACGACGGTGAGACCACCTGGCTGGACACCGAGCCGGACGCGGCGGCCGGGCTGCTCGACTTCCTGGAGCGGATGAAGTTCTTCGCCCAGGTCGAGCTGCGCGACGCCACCGCCGAGCGTGCCGTGGTCTCGCTGGTCGGCCCGGACGCGGCGCTGCCCGGCATCGCGCTGGCCGCCCCGGACGTGCTGCCGGTGCCGGGTGCGAAGTTCGCCACCGGCGCCGTCCCCGAGCGAGCCACCAGTGTGTACGCCGCCGCCGCGCTCCCCGATGGCGGGATCGCGCGGCGGATGCCCGGCGACCGCATCGACCTGCTGCTGCCCCGCGCCGCGGCGGCCGACTTCATGGTGGGCTGCGGCGCCCCGGCCAGCGGTATCTGGGCGTACGAGGCGCTGCGGGTGGCCTCCCGTACGGCCCGGCTCGGGCTCGACACCGACCACCGTACGTTGCCCCACGAGGTGGATCTGCTGGCGACCGCCGTACACCTGGAAAAGGGGTGTTACCGGGGTCAGGAGACGGTGGCGCGGGTGCACAACCTGGGCCGGCCGCCGCGCCGGCTGGTGCTGCTGCACCTGGACGGGAGCAGCGATCACCTCCCGCCGTCCGGGAGCGACATCAGCGCCGACGGACGCCGGATCGGCTACCTCGGCACCGCGGTCCACCACTACGAGCTGGGCGGCATCGCGCTCGCGGTGCTCAAGCGCAGCGTGTCCGACGGCGCCGCGCTCGAGGTGGGAGAGGTCGCCGCCGCGATCGACGCCTGACCCGCGGCGTGACCATGCCGGAAGTAGATCGTGATGGAAATTCAGGTGACGCCCGGCGGCCGGCGGTATTGAGTTGGGGGGTTCCCGCCGAGTGACTCAGGAGCGTCATGACAATGCAGCAGCAGGTCGTACCCCCGGCGGTGGAGTCGGTGGCAGAGGCTGACGCTGGCCAGCGGACCGTGCCCTGGGTGCTCGCCGTGATCACCGCGTTGGCGGGGATCCTCGCGGCCAAGTCGCTGCTCAGCGACTGGGTGATCGGCCGCGTGTACGTGAACCCGCTCAAGAACGACGAGCTGCACCACGACTTCGGCTACTTCGGAGCCCGCGGCGTCGGCTTCGCCGTCGGGCTCGTGGTGCTGCTGGTGCTGGTCGGGTTGGCGCTGTGGCGGACCGGGCGGCTCCGGAGCTGGCTGGCGTACGCCGCCGTGGCGCTCACCGGGCTGCTGCTGGTCGACTTCCTGCTGATGGTGCTGGCGGTGGACGAGCTGCGCGCCGAGGCGGCCGGCACCGTGGTGAACCTGCAGAACGAGCTGCGGGCGCGGGGCGAGGTGCCCGAGGGGCTCGGTCTCGACATCGCCACCCAGGGCCTGTACGTCGGCGCCTTCGCCGCGCTGCTGCTCGGGTTGGTGGCGCTACAGCTGCCGCGCCCCCGCTCGGGGCCCTGGATCCAGGCCTGGTGCGGGGCGGTGCTCGGGTTGGCGGCGCTGCCGGTGCCGTGGGTGCGGTCGTGGGTGAGCTTCGAATACCGGCTGGACGTACGGGACACCTGGCTGTGGTCGCTGGGCGCGCCGGGGATCGGGCTGATCCTGGGGCTGCTGGTGCTGATGGCGCTGACCGTGGTGACGCTGCGCGCCCCCGGGTACGCACGGTGGCGCTGGGCGCTGGGTGTCGCCGGGCTCGGCATCCTGTTGTTCCTCGGTGCGGTGATCGCGGAGACCGACGCGCTGCAGGCCGTGCACGACGTACGGCGGTCCTCTGACGTGGCACTGCTGGACGCCAAGACCACCGGCATGGCAGGGCTGTTCGGCACCGGCGTGGTGCTGCTCACCCTGGCGGCGGCGCGCGCCTTCTGGTGGGGCCGCGAGGAGGTCGCCCCGGCCGAGTCCGACGACCGCTGGCTGCCCGGCCGGCTGGCCGCCCGCCGCGACTGACCGCCGCCG
>JBOGDF010000378.1:0-5142 GCA_050701635.1 Micromonosporaceae bacterium
GCACCTGCACGCGCTGGCCCACAACCGAGATTCCCGGCGGGTACGGGTCGGCCGCCGGCGCGGCTCGATCGGCGCCCAGCGCGCGCTCGGGCGCAGGCCGAAGACCGCCGCCGACATCGACGCGGCGCTCTCGGGGCTGGTCGACCGGGTCAGCCGGCGGATGCGGGCGGCCGGCCGGATGGGCCGTACGGTCACCCTGCGGCTGCGGTTCGAGGACTTCTCCCGCGCCACCCGCTCCCGTACGCTGCGCCGCTCCACCGCGCATACCGGCACCATCCTGGGCACCGCGCGGGAGCTGCTCGCGATCGCGATGCCGATGATCGAACGGCGCGGGCTGACCCTGGTCGGCGTGGCGGTGGGCAACCTCGACGACGGCCGTACGGTGCAGCTGGAGCTGCCGTTCGACCGCCACGACGGCCCCGACCTGGACGAGGCGCTGGACGCCGTACGGGAGCGGTACGGCACCGCCGCGGTCACCCGCGGCACGCTGCTGGGGCGCGATCCGGGATGGGCGATGCCGATGCTGCCGGACTGAAACCGCTGGTCAGACCGCCAAACGGCCGCCACTCAGATGGCGGCGACCATGCCGGTGGCGAGCAGCGCCAGGACGGTGCCGCCGAGCAGGATCCGGTACCAGACGAACACGTACACGCTGTGCTTGGCGACGTAGCGCAGCAGCCAGGCGATGGAGGCGTACCCGAGGATGAACGCGATCGCGGTCGCCACCACCATCTGGGCGCCGCTGGGCGCCACGCCGACCCCGCTGGGGGCGAACACGTCCTCCAAACTGAAGATCCCGGACGCCACCACGGCGGGGATGGCGAGCAGGAACGAATACCGGGTGGCCGCCTCCCGGGTCATCCCGATCGCCAGGCCGGCACTGATGGTGCCGCCGGAGCGTGAGACCCCGGGAATCAGCGCCATCGCCTGCGCGCAGCCCATCACGATGCCGTCCCGCAGCGTCATGTCGGCGACCTCGCGCTTCTGCCGGCCGAAGTACTCCGCGGCCGCCAGCACCAGAGCGAACACCACGAGGTTGGCGCTGACCAGCCACAGGTTGCGGGCGGCGGAGCGGATCTCGTCCTTGAACAGGAAGCCCAGCACACCGATCGGGATGGTGCCGATGATCACGTACCACGCCAACCGGTAGTCCACTGTGGACCGTACGTCGCGGTTGACCAGGCCGGCGAACCAGGTCTTCGTCAGCCGCCAGATGTCCTTGGCGAAGTAGATCAGCACCGCAGCCTCGGTGCCGAGCTGCGTGACCGCGGTGAACGACGCGCCGGCGTCGCGCCCGAACAGCAGCGCGGAGGTGATCCTCAGATGCGCCGACGAGGAGATCGGCAGGAACTCGGTGAGCCCCTGCACGATCCCCAGCACGATCGTTTCGACCCAGGTCATGTGGTACGTACTCCCGCTTCGTCAGCGGCCTCGGCGACCACGCGCAACGTGTCCAGCCGGGCCGGGAGGTTCTCGCCGTACGGTGTGATCGACAGTGTGGTGACGCCGGCCGCAGCGTAGTCGGCGAGCCGGGACGCGATCCGCGCCGGCGGCCCCAGCAGCGAGGTGGCGTCGATGAACTGCTCCGGCACCGCCGCGTACGCCCGCTGGAAGCGCCGATCCAGGAACGCGTCCTGCACCGCGTCGGCCTGCTCGCCGTACCCCATCCGGGTGGCCAGCCGATGGTAGAAGTTCTGTTCCCGGCTGCCCATCCCGCCCAGGTAGAGCGCCGCGTAGCCGCGCACCGGGTCGGCGCAGCCGGAGACGTCCTGCCCCACCATCACCGGCACCGTGGGTACGACGTCGAAGCCGTCCAGCGACCCGCCGCGCCCGGTCCGCGCGTGTTCCAGCAGCTCAGCGGCGTACGCCGGCGCGTAGAACACCGCCAGCCACCCGTCGGCGATCTCGCCGGCAAGCTCCAGGTTGCGAGGGCCCACCGCCGCGAGGTAGATCGGGATCCGGGGCCGCACCGGGCGTACCGCCAGCTTCAACGGCTTACCCGGGCCGCCGGGCAGCGGCAGCGGGTAGAACTCGCCGTCGTGGCTGAGCGTCTGCCGGCTCAACGCGGCGCGTACCACCTCGACGTATTCCCGGGTACGCGCCAGCGGCCGCCCGAACCGTACGCCGTGCCATCCCTCGGAGACCTGCGGACCCGACACGCCCAGCCCGAGCCGGAACCGGCCGCCGGACAGCGCGTCGAGCGAGGCGGCGGTCATCGCGGTCAGCGCCGGAGTGCGACCCGGGATCTGGAACACGCCGGCGCCGAGCCCGATCCGGTCTGTCTGCGCCGCCAGCCAGGCCAGGGTGGTCGCGGTGTCCGACCCGTACGCCTCCGCCGCCCAGACCACGTCGTACCCGAGGCGTTCGGCTTCCCGTACCAACGCCAGGTTCGAAGGGAGATCGCCGGCCGAGCCCCAGTAGCCGAGGCTGAGGCCGAGTCGCATGGTTCTCCGCACCCCTCACATCGCCGGCAGTGCCGGCAGCCTACGACATTGCTCGGCTCCGCCGTCGCTCCGCTCCTCGCTCGCTGCGATGCTCACTCCCGGTCGCCTCGGTCGGCGGGTCGGCGGCGGACCCCGAGCGGGCCGGCGGTAGCGTCGTCAGCCATGCGACGACGACCCCTCGGGGCCAGCGGGCTGGCGGTGTCCCGGCTCGGTCTGGGCACGATGACCTGGGGACGCGACACCGACGCCGACGACGCCGCCGCCCAGCTCAAGACGTACGCCGACGCCGGCGGCAACCTGATCGACACCGCCGACGTGTACGCCGACGGCCGCGCCGAGTCGGTGATCGGCTCCCTGCTGGGCAGCGTGGTGCCGCGCAGCGAGCTCGTGATCGCCACCAAGGCGGGGCTGGCCCCCGGCACCGACCGCCGTCGCAACGGCTCCCGGGGACACCTGCTGTCCAGCCTCGACACGTCACTGGAACGGCTCGGCACCGACCACGTCGACGTCTGGCAGCTGCACGCGTACGACCCCGACACGCCGCTGGAGGAGACGCTGTCCGCGCTGGACTACGCGGTCGCGTCCGGGCGGGCGCGGTACGTCGGCATCTCCAACTTCTCCGGCTGGCAGACCGCCCGCGCCGCCACCTGGCAGGCGGCCGGCGGTCCGCACGGCAAGCCGCCGATCGTGTCCTGCCAGGTCGAATACTCCCTGGTGCAGCGCGGCATCGAACGGGAGGTGCTGCCCGCCTGCCGCGCCGTCGGCGCCGGCATCCTGCCCTGGTCGCCGCTGGGGCGCGGCGTACTCACCGGCAAGTACCGCGACGGTACGCCGGCCGACTCCCGCGCCGCCTCGCCGCACTTCGAGCGCTTCGTCGGCCCGTACCTGGACGATCGCAGCGCCGGCATCGTGGAGGCGGTCGCCACCGCCGCCGACGGGCTCGGCGTGGCGCCGCTGTCGGTGGCGCTGGCGTGGGTACGCGACCGCCCCGGCGTCGTCGCCCCGGTGGTAGGTGCCCGTACGGTGGGCCAGCTGCTCGGGTCGCTACAGTCCGATGAGCTCACCCTGCCCGCCGAGATCTGCCAGGCCCTGGACGACGTCTCCGCGATCGAGCTGGGCTATCCCGAGCGACAGACCTAACGGGGGTTGCACCGAATGAATCGACTGCTGGCGGTCTGCCTGGTCGGCGTGCTCACCGCCGGGCTCGGCTCCGGTTGCGGCAAGCGAGACCCACTCCGCGTGGGTACGCCGTCCGTCGCCTCGCCGGCCGCGGCGCCGTCTCCCACCGCCAGCCCGCCGGGCACCGTGTGGCTGGTGCCCGGGGCCACCAGCGCCGGCCACCGCCACGCGGAAGGCATCGCGATGGATCCGGTGACCGGGCGGATCGCGGTCGGGGTGGATTCGCCGCCGCAGCTCGCGATCATCGACGCCACCAGCGGACGGCCACTGCGGGTGGTGAACCTGCAGGCTCCCGCATCCCACGTGGTGGCGCTGCCCGGCGGCGGATTCCGCGCGGTCGGCGGGCGGGAGCTGGTCACCGTACCGGTGAAGGGCGAGGAGACCCGGGTCAAGTGGTCACCACCCGCCCACGGCCTCGCGCTGCTGCCGGACGGCAGCACGGCGGTCACCTTCCCGCGGGAGGGCCAGATCGGGGTGTACGCGCCCAACGGCGACCTCCGCCGCACCATCCGGGTGGAGGGCCAGCCGGACGGCATCGCCGCCCTCGGGGACCGGATCGGAGTGGTGGACGCCGAGGCGACCTCGCTCACGGTGTTCCACGCCTCGACCGGTGAGCAGGAGGAGGCGCTGCGCGCCGGCAACGGCGCCCTGCACGTGGCGGCCGACTCCCGGGGCCGTTTCGTGGTCGCCGACACCCGCGACGGCGAGCTGTTGATCTTCAGCGTCGGCCCGCTCTACCTGCGCCAGCGCTACCCCGTACCGGGGTCGCCGTACGGGCTGGCGTACGACTCGAAACGGCAGGTCATGTGGGTGACGCTCACCGCGCGCAACGAGGTGGTCGGGTTCGACCTGTCAGGCGGCGCACCCAAGGAGGTCGCCCGGCATCCGACCGTACGGCAGCCCAACAGCGTCGCCGTGGACCCGGAAACCGGTCGCCTGTTCGTGGCCGGGCAAGCCGAAGGGGTGGTGCAATCCATCTCCGGTTAGGCAATATTTCATTGATGCCGCCTGACTACGAGTACGTGCCGCTGCGCCTGCCCGCCAACGTCGACCGGACGTCCGCGCAGGCGCGGTTGGCTATCGCGGCCGAATTCGCCGGATGGGAGCTCGCCCGGGTACGGCTGTACGCCGACGGCACCCGCCAGGTGATGTTGCGCCGCCGCCGTACCCCGCAGCCGCTCCCCGGCCTGTCGTACTGACCGCCCGCTACCGGCGTGGACCGGGGGCGTCGTCCTCGTCGTCGTAGTCCTCGTCGTCCGGCCCGTACGGCGCCTCGGCGATCAGCCGCAGCGTGCCGATGGTGTCGAGGATCTCGAAGGGCGCCTGCGGATCCGCTTCGTCGGCCATCAGCGCCTCCACGTCGAGCGCGTCGCCGACCTCGCACAGCACGGTGACTCCGGCCAGCGGCTCCAGCTCCGGGATGTCCAGGGACGCCAGTGACCCGTCGCCGGCGGCCAGCAGCTCCTGCACCGCCTCGCTCGCGCCCCGCTCGGCGGTCTCGGCCGGCGCGGCGCCGGGG
>JBOGDF010000379.1:0-5094 GCA_050701635.1 Micromonosporaceae bacterium
GATCGTGCCCACAGTGGACTGCGTCGCCGCGGCGCTCCAGTCGTCGGTCGCGGTCGCGCAACTGGACCCGAGGCAGCCGGTCTTGACGTCGACCACGAGCTGGTTCCCGGCCGGGTTCGCCCACGGATCCCCGGACGAGGAGTTCCGGGTGACTGTCACATACGCCCGAGTGATCGTGGCGCCGTCCGGGATGGCGGAGGTGTCGAACGACAGGATCGTCCGGTTGTGCTTACCGTCGATGCCGCGCCCGATGCCCAGACCCAAGGTCTGTTTGCTCGTGCCGACCTCGACCCCGCTGCCGTCCGAGTTCGCCTTCACGTACCCGTCCTCGGAGCCGCTGGAGAAGGTCTCCTCGCCAGGGGGCGGATCCCCTCCGCCAGAACCATCCAGACCAAAGAAGAACACCATGTGGTACGCGGCGCAGATGTTCATGTCCACCATGCCGGCAGAGCCCGCGACGCCACACTGCGCGGGCCCCGGTCCGGGGTCGAGTGGCTGCCCGTGTGGCTGGTTGGTCAGCGGCCACGCTTCCACCACCGGCTGGCCGGAGGCGTTGTGGTACACCTTGCGCGGGTAGCCCTGAATCGTCTCCTGCACGTCGGGCGTCTGGTCGGTCCCGTGCACGTTGGTCCACTGCTCCACCAACTCGGTCAGGTTCTGGATGTTGACCGCCGTGTCGCTGGTGCCATTCCAGATCGACACCTTCGGCCACGGGCCAGACCATGACGGGAACCCATTCCGCACGATGTCTCCCCACTGCTGCGGTGTCAGGTTCTTGCCCGGGTTCGCGCACTGGAACGCCTCCCAGGAAGCGTTGGCGCACTTGGCCGGACCACCCGCCACTACCCCGCCGCCGGCGAACACGTCCGGATACGCGGCGATCATGTTCGAGGTCATGAAACCGCCGCCGGAAACGCCAGTGACAAAGACGCGGGCGGCGTTGATCGAATGGTTGGCCTTGATGTTGTTGACCATCGAGATGATGGACGCCGCCTCGCCCTGGCCGCGGCTGTTGTTTCCGGACAGGAACCAGTTGAAGCAAGACCTACCGGGGTCGTTGACATCCTGCTGTTGCGGGAACAACAGCGCGAACTGGTAGGTCTCGGCCATCTTCACCCAGCCACTCTCATCGTCATAGATCGAGGCCGACTGGAAACAGCCGTGAAGCGCGGTCACCAGGGGAGCATTCGCGGGCAACCCGTCCGGTATGTACTTGAACATGCGGAGGTTGCCGGGATTCGAGCCGAAGTTGGTCACCTCCACCAGCGACGCCGCCCCGGCAGGGGACGCCGCGAGCGTCGCCCCGAGCAACCCGACCAGCAGCGACACCGCGGCCGCGATGGGGAGAGGGATCCTTCGCCTCCGGCGGCGTTCCAAGACCCGATCCATGACCATGACCCGCTCCTTCCGTCCAGCGGTAGATCCAGCCCCGTGTGACACGAACGTAAAGAGCGTGTTAACAAAGTGCCCATGTGCTTGCCCAGCACAAAGTGAGGAGCGGCATGTGCCACCAACACCGCGAAATCCTAGAAGGTGACAAACGACCCAACCGAGGACGGCCCCCAGCCTTTCGGGCTGAGGGCCGTCGGTCACGCTGCGCAACCAGGCGCCGCTAGGGCAGGGCGTACTCGACGGTGAGCTTGGCGTCCGCTCCATGAGCGATGATCACGTAGGCCGTCGAGGTCTGGAAGAGCGAGAACCGAAGTTTCAGCTGCGTGGTCCCGGTCTTGTTGATCGCCGCCAGACCGGCCTGGTTGAGATCGGTGGAGTTGGTGGACCCCGATGTCCACTTCGCGATGTTGCCGACGCTGGATTGCGTCGCAGCCGCACTCCAGTCGTCGGTCCCGGTGGCGCACCCCGCTCCGAAGCAGCCGGTCTTGACATCGATCACCAGCTGGTTCCCGGCCGGGTTCGCCCACGGATCCCCGGACGAGGATTTCCGCGTGACCGTGACGTAGGCGCGGGTGATCGTGGCGCCGTCCGGAAGCGACGACGTGTCGAACGAGAGCACCGTGCGGTTGTGTTTCCCGTCGATCCCCCGCCCGATGCCCAGACCCAGCGTGCTCTTGTTGGTGCCGACCACGGCCCCGCTGCCGTCCGAGTACGCCTTCACGTACCCGTCCTCGGAACCGCTCGTGAACACGGCCTGCGGCGGGGGCGGCGGTGGCGGGGGGCCACCGGAACCCACGAAGAGCAGGTTGTTCGGCGAGCCGCTGCCCGGGTCGGTGACCTTGTTCTTGGTCGCGTTGTCCTTCAGGGCCTGCTGCACCTGCGCCGGGCTGGCCGACGGGTTGGCGCTCAGGTACAGCGCCGCCGCGCCGGCCACGTGCGGCGTGGCCATGGAGGTGCCGCTGATCGTGTTCGTGCCGCCGTTGAGCCAGGCGGACGTGATGTCCAGGCCGGGAGCGAAGATGTCGGTGCAGGAGCCGTAGTTGGAGAAGTAGGTACGCGCGTCCGTGTCGTCGGTGGCGTTGACGGTGATGGCCTCCGGCACCCGCGCCGGCGAGTAGTCGCAGGCGTCGTTGTCGCCGTTGCCGGACGCGATCGCGTAGGTCACGCCGGAGGCGATGGACTCCTGCACCGCCGCGTCCAGCGCCGCGTCGGGCATGCCGCCGAGGCTCATGTTCGCCACGGCCGGCTTCTGCGCGTTCGCGGTCACCCAGTCGACGCCGGCGACGACCTGCGCCGTGGTGCCCCCGCCTTCGCAGTTCAACACTCGGACGCCGACGATCTTGACTTCCTTGGCCAGGCCGTGCGCGGTGCCGCCGATGGTGCCGGCGACGTGCGTGCCGTGGCCGTGGCAGTCGGTCGCGTCGTTGTCGTTGTCGACGGTGTCGCGGCCGGAGGTGGCCCGCCCGCCGAAGTCCGGGTGGTCGAAGGCCACGCCGGTGTCGATGACGTACGCGGTCACGTTGGTCGCCGTGTTCGGGTACGTGTAACTGTTGTCCAGCGGCAGGTCCCGCTGGTCGATGCGGTCCAGGCCCCACGACGGCACCGGGCTCTGTGTGTCCAGCGCCCACACCACACGGTCCTGCTCGACATAGTCGACCGCGGGGTCGGCGGCCGTGCGCCGGGCCCCGGCCTCGCTCATCTTGGCGGCGTACCCCTTGAGGGCCGCCTTGTAGGTGTGCGTAATCTTGCCGCCGTACTTCTTGGAGACCGACGAGGTCGACGCGCCCTCCTTGAGCACGACGATGTAGCTGCCCTGCACGGCGTCCTTGGCGCCCGCGCCGCGGATCTCGCCCTCAGCGCCGTGGGCCGGGCTTGAGGCCAGCGCGGCCGCGGTGACCATCAGCGCAGCCGACGTGAACCCCAGCACGCCGAACAACCGGCGTCTCCTTCGCAAACGCCCCCCCGAGCGCCGATTCGTGACCATGACTGCTCCTTCCGTCGGCGCGAATAGATTGATCCCCGTGTGACCAGACGGTAAGGAAGCTGCTAAAACTCGCCTATGTGCCCGTAAAGCACAATGCGCGGAAGACCATGTGCCGCAGGCGGCACAACACTGACCTCACATCGGGCCCTGAGGGCCTCACCACAGAAGTGCAGACCCGGTGGCGGGCGCCGGCGCAGCGTCGCCCCGAGTTGGTCAATGACCCAGCCGGTCCAGTGGCAGGTTGGCACAGGCCCCGGGGCGGCCAGCCCACCGGCGCCGGTGCGAGGCGTGTTGTCGCCTATCCCTGCGAGGGCCTGTCGCGGTCCTCGTTCGACTGGCCATCGTGCTCGAGCTTCTCGACGAGCTGGTCGCGCTCCTGCTCAAGTTGATGCTTGTCCCGCTGCACATGCCGGAGTTCGCGTCGAGTGGCGATCCGGCTCCGTACGGCACGCCGGGACCCGACGAGGGTGAGGTAGAGCCCGGCCAAGACAGCCGCGCCGGTGATCGCACCGTAGAGAAACACTCTGCCGGTCGAGCCTTCGATGAGGTAGCCGAAGATGCTGAAACCATCTGCTATCTGGTGTTCGCTGCCGCGGTTGGTGTAGATCGCGTTGACGGCTACGGCACCAGCGATGACGAGGACAAGTACTCCGACAATGATCACAGCCAGCCTCCTGGGCCAGTCAGTGTCGACGAAGACGTCGGCTCTCGGTGCAGCAGCGTACCGCCGCGTCAAGCGCCACGGCTGCCCCGTCAGCCCTGTCATCCAGCTGGTCGCCGATATTCCGCGCGACAAAGCTTCGATTTCGCCACTCCGGTGGTACGCGCGGCTCGCCGGGCGATAATTGTGGCCCTGGCTACTGAGTGGGGGCATGGTGGGTCACTCCCCGGTCCGCGGCACCGATGAACTCCGGGAGCTGATCCGCCTGGGTCGCTACACGGAGGCGGTACGCCGTGCCGGCGAGCTGGCCGACTCGCCGGACCCGTACGTCGCCGGGTACACCCAGCTGCAGAAGGTCGCCGCGCTGTTCAACCTGGGACATCACGACGCCTGCTCGCAGGGGCTGGACCAGGCGTACGAGGCAGCCCGCCGGGTCGGGGATCCGGTGCTGTTCGCGGAGTTCCACGCACTCGCCGCCGGCGTGGCGTTCTTCGACGAAGCGCTGGACCGCAGCGCGACCCATCTGGTGCTGGGCAGCCGGGTGTTGCAGCGCGGCGTACCGGACAGCCTGGAGGTGGTCGACGCGTACGGCGACCTGGCGTACATCCACTCGTTGATGGGTTTCCACGAGCAGGCCGCGGCGCTGCTCGACAGTTCGCTGGCGGTCGCCGCCCGGCTCGGGGAGCCGGCTCACCGCTTCAGCCGCCCCGACATCGGGCTGCGCCGGGCGCTCTACCTGGACCACTGCGGCCAACCGGAGCAGGCCACGGCGGTGCTGCGCGGGATCGTCCGGGAAGCCGCCGTCGCGGTGGCCCGGTACGGCCCCGACGGCCTGCGCCAGGACAACCGGGCCACGGTGCGGTACGCCGGCGCCCGGCTCGCCGCCTCCGGTGACGGCAGCGACGAGGACACCGGGGTCCACGCGGCGATCACCGAGCCGCTGCGCCCGGAGGGCGACCTGGCCACCGCCCCGGAGTACGCCGCGCTGCGCGCGTACGGCGACGCCTGCTGCGCGATCGCGGCCGGCTCCGGCGCCGAGGCGCTGACGATCCTGGAC
>JBOGDF010000380.1:0-5088 GCA_050701635.1 Micromonosporaceae bacterium
GGCTGGCGGAGGCGGCGGCGCGTGGCGACGGCGAGGCGGTGTCGCGGGCACTGGCGGCGGAGGTGCCGCCGGAGCTGCGCGCGGACCCGGCGGCGAACGCGTTCCTCGGGCAGCAGGCTCGGACCCTGCTGTCACCCGGACTGTCCAGCGCGCTGCCGGGGTTGGCCGGCAGGACCGCGGTGCCGGAGCTGAGTGTGCTGCGGCGAGTCACCGCGCCGGCGCTGGTGCTCGGCTGTCGCGGCGACCGGCTGCACCCCGGGTCGATCGCGCAGCGGCTCGCCGCCGCGCTACCCGGCGCCACCCTCCACCTGTACGCCGCCCCCGGCGTCCTCTGGAACCAGCGCGCCGACCTGCGCGCGCGGATCTCCTCGTTCCTGTCCGCCTGACGGCGGGTCGGCGATACCGGGGCGTGCGCCGTTGCGTGTGGGCTTGGTTACAAGGACCATGTACGTACGCGTGTCGATGCGGGGATTCGCCGTACCGGCCGCTATAAAGGGTGAGGCCCCGCAAAGTATGAGTTTGCGGGGCCTCGTTCGGTCTCGGGTGACGCTCTCGACCTTCACGGATCTCCGGGTGGACCCGCCCTCCGCGTCACCGGCGGCTCGAAGACTTGCGCCTCCGACATGGGCCCTCAAGTGATCCGATCCCGTCCCCTTCCGGCGAACCTTCGGAGGACGTGGAGTTAGTTCTACTCCTGGCCATCCTTACGCCGCAAGGGATTCACGAAACTTTCCGGTGCCACTTTTCCGACACTCGGCGTGTCCTCTCGACACGCTCCCCGTGGGCCGCTACGAGGCGCCTGTGCCGGGCCACGTTTTGTGGTCAAGTTGCTGTCTGGAGGCCCGGCAGGCAGCAACTTGACCACAAACCTGGAGTGCCGCCGGCGGTAGGTTGGGGCGATGGGTGTGACGCATCAGCACGGACGTACGCATCGGCTCGACTGGGAAGACCCGACGCTGCGGGAATGGGACTGTACGGTGCTCGCCGCCGACCCCGAGCAGGGGATCGTGCTGGACCGGTCGGCGTTCTATCCGGGCGGGGGCGGGCAGCCGCCGGACTACGGCGTACTGCTGTGGCAGGGCGTACAGACCCGGATCGTGGGGACGCGCAAGGGCGACGACCTCTACCTGATCCCGGAGGAGGGCGCCCCGCTTCCGCCGGTGGGCGGCCAGGTGCACGGCGCGATCGAGGACGAGCGGCGGAGCCGGCTGATGCGTACCCACTCCGGGTTGCATGTTCTGGGTGGGGTGGTGTTCCGCGACTTCGGGGCGCTGGTCACCGGCGGCAACATGGAGCCGGGCGAGGCGCGGATGGACTTCAACCTGCCCGAGGTGCCGGCCGGGTTCAAGCAGACCATCGAGGAGCTGGTCAACGCCGAGGTCTCGGCCGATCGGGCGATCTCGGCGCGGATCGCCCCGCGCGCGGAGGCGCTGGCGATCCCGGACATCATCCGTACCCAGCAGAATCTGATTCCCGACGACGTCGAGGACATCCGGATCGTCGACATCGACGGGCTGGACGTCCAGGCCGACGGCGGTACGCACGTCGCGTCCACCCGCCAGGTCGGCCGCGTCACCGTGGTCAAGGTCGAGAACAAGGGCCGCCAGAACCGCAGAATCAGGATCCGCCTCGCGGACTAGGGCCTGTCCTGTGGATCTTGGTCGAGCGAGACAGGTGCCAGGCGGCTGCGAGGGTGCCGACTCCCTCGATGCCTCACGCCCGGGACTCGGCACCCTCGCCGGCAAGGCGCAGGTTCGTCCGGATACCGGTGTTGTATCCGGACGGTTCTGCAACGCCGCCGGTCGTCGTCTGGTGCCTGTCGCAGCCGACTGAAGATCTACAGGACAGGCCCTAACCGTCTGGCATCGGTGGCCGGCCCCGGCCGCATCTCATGATCATGGGGCCCTTCACGTAGTCATGACTACGTGAAGGGCCCCATGATCATGTCAGGCGGTGAGCTGGCGGCGTACCTCCTCGGACAGCTTGCGCCCGTCGGCCCGCCCGGCCGCCTTCGCCTGCACCGCCTTCATCGCCGGGCCCATCTGCGGCATCCCGGAAAACCCGTGCTCGGCCAGGGTGTCGCGTACCAGCTCGGCGATCTCGTCGTCAGAGAGCTGTTTCGGGAGGTACGCCGCCAGCGCCTGCTCCTCCGCCCGCTCCTTGCTCGCCAGCTCCGGCCGGCTCGCCGCGTCGAACGCCTCCGCCGCCTCGCGCCGCTTCTTGGCCTCCTTGGTGAGCACCGCCAGCACCTCGTCGTCGGACAGCTCACGCGCCTGCTTGCCGGCAACCTCGGCGTTGCGTACGGCGGTCAACGCCATCCGCAGAGTCGAGGTCAGCAGCTCGTCGCGCGCCTTCATGGCGCCGCGCAGATCGCTCTCGAGACGTGCCTTCAGTGGGCGAGTGAGTTGGCTCATGGCGGAAAAACTACCCTGACAGGTATGCGCAGAGGTACAGCTTTGACTCTTGCCCTGGGCGCCGCCGGCCTGGGCGTCCTCGGATACGCCACGCTCGTGGAACGGGTGCGCTACACCCTGCGCCGGTACGACGTACCGGTGCTGGAGCCCGACACCGAGCCGCTGCGGCTGCTGCAGATCTCCGACCTGCACCTGACACCCGGCCAGCACGGCAAGATCGAATGGGTCGCTGGACTCGCGGCGCTCGACCCCGACCTGGTGCTGCTCACCGGCGACAACCTCGCGCATCCCGACGCGGTGCCGGGCGTGCTCGAGGCGCTGGTGCCGTTGCTGGACCGGCCGGGAGCGTTCGTCTTCGGCTCCAACGACTACTACGGGCCGGTGCTGAAGAACCCGTTCACGTACTTCAACCCGAACCGGAAGCGCCTGATCGGCGAGGAGCTGCCCTGGCAGGAGCTCCGCGACGGCCTGCTCGCCGCCGGATGGGCCGACCTCAACAACGCCCGTACGCTGCTGAAAACCGCCGGCCGGGTAGTCGAGCTGGTCGGCGTCGACGACCCGCACCTGGAACGCGACCGGTACGAGTCGGTGGCCGGCTCGGGCTCGCCGGAGGCCGAGGTCCACATCGGACTCACCCACTCCCCCGAGCCCAGAGTGCTGGACGAGATGGCCGCCGACGGCTTCTCACTGCTGCTCGCCGGCCACACCCACGGCGGGCAGGTATGCGTCCCCGGGTACGGCGCACTGGTCACCAACTGCGACCTCGACCGCCGGATGGCGCGCGGCCTGCACCCGTACGGCCCCGCCTGGCTGCACGTCTCCGCGGGCCTCGGCACCAGCCCGTACGCCCCCGTACGCTTCGCGTGCCCACCCGAGGCCAGCCTGCTCACCCTGATCCCCCGCAGCTGACCAGACACCCACGCGCGGCCTCCGCGGCGGGTCGGCTACTATTGGCCGGCGGTGCCTCCGGGCAGCCGTACGCAATACCGGGGTGTGGCGCAGCTTGGCAGCGCGCTTCGTTCGGGACGAAGAGGCCGTGGGTTCAAATCCCGCCACCCCGACCAACCCAAGGCCCTGACCAGCGGAAACGCCGGTCAGGGCCTTGATTATTATTGCCTCGAATACGACTCGCTCACCCTTTACTCATCCTTTTCCCGCCTGTGGCGCTCCACGTCTTCGGGATTCCCGGTGAGGCTGGCGCCGGCCGGCACCTCGGCACGAAGGAAGCGGGAAGCGGGTCACGCCGAGTCGGCCCGGCGGTGCTCAAGGCTCGTGTCGAAACACGTTGGCCGCCTGCGTGGTCGGAGCCGGTGGTCCTGCTCCCTACCGCCTTGCGGGTGCTCAGGCTCGTTTCTGTGCCGCTCGCTGTGCGATGAGCCGGGCTCCGGTGGCGTTCAGGCGCCACCGGGCGAATTCGACGCTGACGTCGTAGAGGTCAGCGACCTCCTCATCGCTAATCTTCCTCACCGCAGCCCGACGCGCGGCGGCTGCGGGGAGGAGGAGCTCGCCGGAAAGTTCCGCAGCCTCCTGCTCCATCTGCTTGGTCGATGGGTTGCGGCAGCCGCGCTTGCCGTCGGTGAACAGGATCCGGTCGAACTCGTGCTCGAGCAGCAGGTGGGCCATCTCATGGGCGAGGTTGGATCGGCGACGGCGAGGCGTGTGGACCGGGTTCTCGACGATGAACTGGCCGGTCCCGTTCGGCACGAGTGCGGCCGACCAGACTCCGGGCTGCATCTTGGTGAAGTAATCGATCGCTTCCTGTGGACAGCCAGCTTCGGCGAGGTCGGCCAGCGAGTACACGTCGACGCCGTGTTCCTCGGCAAGGCGGTAAGGGCACAGCCGCTGGAACTCGGTCAGGCCGAGGTCTACACGGCGGATCTCGACGGCTAACCGCCCGAGCTCAGCCTTATTCCACCTCTTTGCCATGGCTCATCGGCGTCGATTTGCGGCGTGCGGTGTTCAGTCGCAGCGCCGCTTCAAACACCTCTTGGAGACGGTCCTTCTCCTCCTCGCCGAAGTCGTTGCGGGCACGCAGGAGGGCGCCGACCTCAGCCAGGAGCTCTGGCGGTTCCGTGCCAGCCTGGTTGGCATCGGGACGGTTGTCCCTGGTGAAGGCTTCGGCGGGCATCTTAAGCCACCTAGTGAGGGAAAGGAACGCGTCCACGTCGGGCCGGTCGCCGTTGGCCAGCCGGGTCATCGTCGAGGGACTGCAGCCCACCTCCGCGGCCAACTGCCGCCATGACAGGCCCTTGCTCCGTCTTGCTCCATCGAGGGCGGCGTACAGCCGAGGCACGTCAATCTTGGTCTTGGTCTTGGTCATGGGCTGGGGTCCCCTCTCGTGGATGAATCACCTTTCTATCAGTGTTCGACAAACAGAACAGCACATGCTAGTGTTCGATATATCAAACGCTAGCGCGATCTCGTCACATATGCAAGATCTGCGACTGACTCAGCCGACTCCTCCGACGGAGGCACTCCGTGAAGCACATCGACTACTTCGACAACTTCCTGAAGAACACGGTGAACCTCAGCCAGTTCAACCTCGACACCCTCGAAGGTCGCGTCGAGTCGATCTACGGCGCGCTCAAGGCCGACCCGGACCTCGGCCCCCGCATCGTCAAGAAGATCCCCCAGGGCTCGTGGGCGCAGAGGACGATCATTAGCCCCCAGAACG
>JBOGDF010000381.1:0-4945 GCA_050701635.1 Micromonosporaceae bacterium
GTCACTCACGGCGTGTCGACCTGCCGCCAGCCTCCCAAGTGGGGCCCTCGGCGGGCGGTGCTAGCGGGCGGTGCGGGCGGCGTGGGTGCCGGCGCGGCGGCCGAAGTAGGAGCCTTCGGCTAGTTGGGTGCCGCTGGCGTAGCCCTTGGCGTCCTGGGCGATGTTCGCGGCGCAGGCGCCGGCGGCGTACAGGCCGGGGATGGGGGTGCCGTCGTCGCGCAGGACTTCGCCGTCCAGGGAGGTGCGGAGGCCGCCGAGCGTGAAGCCGGCGTACAGCGCCTTGCCGAGGGTGAGGTCGAACGCGCCCCACGGGCCGGTGTCCTGCGGCGCCAGCCAGGTGGCGGACTTGTGGAGATCGGGGTCCTCGCCGCGGGCGGCGTACGTGTTGTAGCGGTCGAGCGTGGCCTGCAGCCGGTCCGCCGGCACCCCGAGCCCGGCCGCCATCTCCGGCACCGTCTCCCAGCCGTCGATGAACGGCGTCAGCGGGAACTCCGGCCGCTCCATGTGTACGGAATCCACGATCAGGTACGCCGCCGACCCCGGCTGCTCCAACACAAAGGCAGACGTCCGCGAGTGGTACGAGTCCTCGGCGACGAACCGTTCCCCGCGCTGGTTCACGATCAGCCCGGTCAGCAACCGGGTGGGCGGGTAGAACGGGGCGGTGATGAACGCCTGGTCCATGTGCCGGGTGGCCGCGCCGGCGGAGACGCCGAGCCGGATCCCGAGCCCGTCGTCGTACGTGGTGCCGAGCACGAACGGCTTCTGCGCCAGCTGCGGCACGTACGCCGCGACCATCTCGGGGTTCATCACGAAACCGCCGGCGGCCAGCACCACCGCGCCGGCCCGGATCGCGCCGGTCTCCCCGAACCGCTTCCAGGTCACGCCGACCACGCGCCCGGCGTCGACCACGAGCGCGGTGGCGCCGGTGTCGTAGTTGACCCGTACCCCCAGAGACTCTGCTCTTTTCACCAGCAGGTCGATCACCATGCCGGCGCCCTTCATCTCTCCCGGTACGGGCACCTTGTGGCCGCGCGGCGCCGGCACCGCCCGCTCCCGGTACGGCCACACCTGCTCGTTGCCGGTGTAGAGCAGCCCTTCGGTGCCGGGCTGGATCACCGCCTTTTCGGCGTGGTAGCTGCGCTCGAACTCGAAGCCGAGCCCCTCCAGCCAGTCGAAGTGCGCGACGCTGTCCTCGCAGTACGCCCGCAGCTTCTCCGGCTCCGGATCCCGCGAGACGCTGAGCAGGTACCGGTACATCTGCTCGGGGGAGTCGGCGTGTCCGGTCGCCTGCTGCACCGCGGTGCCGCCACCCAGGTAGAAGTGGCCGCCGGCCAGCGCGCTGGTGCCGCCGGCGACCGCGGCCCGCTCCAGCACGAGCACGTCGGCTCCGGCCGCCGCCGCCTCCACCGCGGCGCAGCCGCCCGCGATGCCGTACCCGACGATCAGGACGCCGGCTTCCTCGGACCAGGTGACGGTCTCGGCCGGTACGGTGGCCGGCGGCTGCGTACTCACGACTGCTCTTTGAGGGTCTTGAAGAACGCCTGCAGCTCGGGGCCGAGCCGGGCCAGCTCTATGTACGGGAACCCCGCCGCCGACCCGTCGAGGTACGCGAACTCCATCGCCCCACCAGCCATCTCGCCCCGCTGCACCAGCTCGACACCGGATTCCGACGCCTGTGCGACCGCGGCGGCGAAGTCGGGCGGCTCGAAGCACACGTGGTGCAGCCCGGGGCCGGCCCGGTCGAGGAACTCGGTGTAGATGCTGTCGCCGCGTACCGGCTGGATCAGCTCGAGCTGCAGCTCCCCGCGGTACGCCAGCGAGATGTGAGTGACGAAGTCGGCCGGCTGGCCGCGGTACGTGCAGCTGTCCGGAGTGAAGTGCACGTCCGGGATCCGGGTCCAGCACGCGACCCCGAAGTGGTCCGTCAGGAACGCCTCGGCGGCCGCGATGTCCTCGACCACCCAGGCGGTCTGCGTGATCGGACCCGAGCAGATCGACATGTACGGAGATTAAGCACCTTCGCTTAAAGCGTCAAGCGAACCCGTTAGAGTAGGCAGCATGGGAACCGCCGCCGACCCCGCCGCCGACCCCGCCGCCGGCACCATCGCTGATCCGCGCGAGCGGATCATCCTGGCCGCTGAGGAGCTGATCGCCGAGCGAGGTCTCGGCGCCTCGCTGCGCGACATCGCGGTGGCCGCCGGGCAGCGCAACAACTCCGCCGTGCACTACTACTTCGGCTCCCGCGACGGGCTGATCCGCGCCATCCTGGACCGCCGGATGGAGCCGATGGAGCAGCGCCGGCTCGGGCTGCTGACCAGCCACGAGGTGGCGGGCCGGGACGACGACGTACGGGCCCTGGTCGAGATCATGGTGCGCCCGATGTTCACCGTGCCGTACCAGGACGGGTCGACGCACTACGCCCGGTTCCTGGAGCAGGTACGCACCCACCCGGCGATCGCCGACGCCCGGCTCAGCCCCGAACACTGGCCGGCGGTCCAGATCATCGCTGCCCGGCTGGACCGCGCGCTCGGCGGGTTGCCCGTGCGTACCCGGCGGCGCCGGCTGGCCTCGATGGCGACGGTGCTGTTCGCGCTGCTCGCCGACCGGGAACGCTCGCCCCGCCGCTCCCACCGAGCGACCGAGGAGGACGTGATCGACATGCTCGTCGGCCTGCTCACCGCGGGAGCTGGCTGATGATCTCGTCGGAGAACCGCTTCAGGCAGTCCTGTTTGGCGGACAGCTCGGCATCGGCCGGGACGCCGTACAGCAGCCAGGGGATCGTCGGGATGTCGGTGACCCCGATCTCGGCCAGCTCCCGGTAGCCGTCGAGCCCGAACCGGTCCACGCAGACGCCCTGGATCTCGTACGGCTCCTGGTCGCGGCCGTACTCGGCGCGCAGCCGGTGCAGCTCGGCGATGGTGTCGCGGAGCTCGTCGTACCGCATCATCGCCGAGGCCCAGCCGTCGCCGACCCGTGCCGCCCGGCGCAGCGCGGGCGCGGTGTGGCCGCCGATGTAGAGCGGCACCGGCCCTTCCGGCGCCGGGCTCATCTGCAGCGGGCCGACGTCGTAGAACTCGCCGTGGTATTCGACCATCCCGCCGCCGAGGATCAGCCTGATCAGCTCGATCGCCTCGTCCACCCGCTTACCCCTCTGGGTGTACGGCGCGCCGCACCAGGCGAACTCCTCCGGCCCCCAGCCCAGCCCGACCCCGAGCCCGAAGCGGCCGCCGGTCAGGCACGCCACCGAGCCGACCTGCCGGGCGAACAGCACCGGGTTGCGCAGTCCCAGCTTCAGCACGCCGGTGTAGAACCCGATCCGGGTGGTGACCGCCGCCATCGCGGTGGCGGCGACCATCGGATCCACCCACGGTGTCTCCGGACCCCAGAACCGAGAACCATCCGGGGTGTACGGGTAGGGCTCGGACAGGTTCTCCGCGAAGCAGATCGAGTCCGGCAGGTGTACGCCGGAGAACCCGCACTCCTCCGCCGTGGCGGCGAGACCGGTGAGCTGGTCGAGCTGGCTCATCGCGATCGACATGGTGAACTTCATGGCTGCCCCATGCCGAGATGTTAAGCGGCGGTGCTTAACGTACGCAAGGATCGAGACGCCGAAACCATCATGTAGAACGTGTTCTCAGAATTGCAGCCGCGCCAGGCCTAGATACCCAGCTCCCGAGCGGGGACAGGGGTATTGCTGTCGATGAGAACGTGTCCTAAGGTCAGCGGGTAACCGGGTGGTAACCGTACACCGGGTCGAAGCCCCTGACCAGCGTCGTGGGCGGCGCGGGCAGGACGCACACAGCAAGGGGCCGCGGGTGCAGAGCACATCCCTCGACGGGAAGGTCGCCGTCGTCACCGGGGCGGGGGCTGGGCTCGGGCGTGCCGAGGCGCTGGCGCTCGCCCGGGCCGGCGCCGACCTGGTGCTCAACGACCTCTCGCCGGCCGCCGCCGACGTGGCCGATGAGATCACGCAGCTCGGCGCCAGGGCCGCCTTCGTCGAGGGCGACATCGCGGAGCGGAAGACCGCCGACGCACTGCTCGCCACCGCCACCGAGCGGTTCGGCGGGCTGCACATCGTGGTCAACAACGCCGGCGTGCTGCGCGACCGGATGCTGTTCAACATGTCCGACGAGGAGTGGGATCTCGTCATCCGGGTGCACCTGCGCGGCCACTTCCTGCTCTCCCGCAACGCCGCGGCCTACTGGCGGCAGGTGGCGAAGGACGGCGGCGGTCCCACGTACGGGCGGATCGTCAACACCTCCTCGGAGGCCGGGCTGGTCGGCTCCGAGGGGCAGCCCAACTACGCCGCCGCGAAATCCGGGATCGCGGCGCTCACCGTCGCCACCGCCCGCTCGCTCGGCCGGTACGGAGTGCGCGCCAACGCGATCTGCCCGCGGGCGCGTACCCAGATGACCGCCAAGGTCTTCGGCGACCCGCCCGACGGCGCCGACCCGCTCGCGCCGGAGCACGTCGCGCCGCTGGTGGCGTACCTCGCCTCGCCGGCCGCCGACGCGATCACCGGCCAGGTCTTCGTGGTGTACGGCGGGATGGTCGCCCTGCTCGCCCCGCCCACCGTGGAGCACCGCTTCGACGCCGACGGGGGCGGCTGGACCGCCGAGCGGTTGGCCACCAGCGTCGGCGACTACTTCGCCGGGCGAGACCCGAGCCGGTCGTTCGCCTGCGCCGAGGTCCTGACCCTGCCCCAAAACAGCGCTGTCTAGCCCCGAGGAGGCTCCGCCGGTGCGATTCCGCCGCAGCTCACCCACCACGCCGGTCGCCGTACTGGTCGCGCTCTGTGTCGTGCTGGCCGGGTGCGGTTCGCAGCTCACCCCGGAGGAGGTACGCCGCGCCAACGGCATCGCCGGGGACGGCTCCGGAGTGGGCGCCGGCGACGGCGCGGGCACCGGCACCGACGGCGGCCCCGGCGCGGGCGCGACCGCGGGCC
>JBOGDF010000382.1:0-4945 GCA_050701635.1 Micromonosporaceae bacterium
GACAGCCGCAACCCCGCCGGCCGCGCGGCAGCGCCAGCACGACCAGGATGACCAGCATCGTCAGCGCCACCACGGAGGACACGGCGGCCGACCAGCCCACCACGCCCCACCGCCGGAACCACCCGCCCGAGCCGGCGCTGCTGGCGCCGGCGTCCCCGGAGTCGGCCATGCACACCCCCGTCGCCTGATGCGGTCAGGCGACAGGGTAACGACGTGCACCAAGTCGTTCGGGTCTGGCGCCAATATCGATCACTCCCTATTTTGGGCACTAGGGCGGGTCGAGATCCGATCTGCCCTGACCTGGGGAGGTAAGGATGGGAAAGCTGCTGTCCAGAACCGGCGCGCTGGTCGCCGTCAGCGCGCTGGCGCTCGCGGCGCTGTCGGGCATCGGGCACGCGTCGCCCGGCGACGCCACCAGCCACGTCGCGGCGGTCACCGGCGCCGAGCAGGATCGGGTCGCGGACTACTGGACCGCCGACCGGATGCGCGGCGCGGTGCCGATGAAGCGGCTGCTGCGCAACTCGTACCAGTCGAAGGGCACTGTGGCGGCCGGCAGGGCGACCTCGATCGCGCCGACCGTGACGGGCCCGGTCACGCCGATGTCGTTCCCGAACGACGGTGAGGCGTGGAGCGGCGGCGGGCTGATCGTGAAGACCGAGGGGCGGGTCTTCTTCACGTACCAGGGGCGCAACGCTTCCTGCAGCGGCACCGCGGTGACCAGCGGAAACAAGAGCACGGTGATCACCGCCGGGCACTGCGTGAAGCTGGACGGCGCGTGGCACACCAACTGGGCGTTCGTGCCGGCGTACGCCAACGGCAACCGGCCGTACGGCACCTGGACCGCCCGCAAGACGTACGCCACACCGCAGTGGGTCGCCAGCGAAGACATCAACTACGACGTCGGCGCCGCCGCGGTGAACCAGCTCAACGGCCAGAGCCTCACCGACGTGGTGGGCGGCCAGGGCGTCGCGTTCAACCAGCCCCGGGGCCAGGCGATGTACGCGTTCGGCTACCCCGCCGGCTCGCCGTACGACGGCAGCAAGCTGATCTACTGCAGCGGCAACACCTTCGACGCGTTCCTCAGCGACGGCATCGGGATGACCTGCGACATGACCGGCGGCTCCAGCGGCGGCGGCTGGTTCCTGCGGTTCAGCGAGTCCACCGGCGCCGGCACGGTCAACTCGGTGAACTCGTACAAGATCAATTTCTTGTCGTTCTGGATGTTCGGGCCGTACTTCGGCACCGACGCGCAGAACGTCTACAACGCGGCCCAGGCGGGCTGACGGTCACCGGCGGGGGCCCCGGCGCGACGCCGGGGCCTCAGTCGGTCGCGACCACGCCGGCCGCCAGCAGCTGCTTGATCTCCTCCGCGGAGAACCCCGCCTCGGTCAGCACCGCCTCGGTGTCCGCACCGGCCTCCGGCTGTGCCCCACCGGCTTTTCCGGGGGTACGGGAGAACCGCGGCACCGGCGCCGGCGCCAGATCGTCCCCCTCCCCCAGGTACGTGCCCCGCGCGACCAGGTGCGGATGCGCCGCCGCCTCGGCCACCGAGAGCACCGGCGCCACGCAGGCGTCGGAGTCGCCGAACACCTCGACCCACTCGTCCCGACTCCGCTCCTTGAACCGCTTGACGAGCCAGTCCCGCAGCGCCGGGACATCCTCGGGCGCCCGCGACGGCGGCGGCTCGGCGGCACCCTCACCGATCCGCGCGACGAACTCCTGGAAGAACTGCTCCTCGATGGCGCCCACCGCGACGTACTCGCCGTCGGCGCACTCGTACGTGGCGTAGTACGGCGCGCCACCGTCGAGCAGGTTCGACGCCCGCTCGTCCGACCACATCCCGTTCGCGCGGCTGCCGAGCAGCATCCCGAGCAGCGACACCGTGCCGTCCAGGATCGCCGCGTCGACCACCTGCCCCTGCCCGGAGCGCTGCGCCTCGAACAGCGCGGCGGCGACCCCGAAGGCGAGCAGCATCCCGCCCGCGCCGAAGTCCCCCAGCAAATTCAGCGGCGGTACCGGCGGCGCCCCCACCGGCCCGATCGCGCGCAGCGCACCGGAGAGCGCGATGTACGTGATGTCGTGCCCCGCGACCTCCGCCAGCGGCCCGTCCTGACCCCAGCCAGTCATCCGCCCGTACACCAGGCGGGGATTGACCGCGCGGCACTCGTCGGGCCCGATGCCGAGCCGCTCGGCGACCCCGGGCCGGAACCCTTCGATCAGTACGTCGGCGTCCTTCACCAGCCCCAGCACCACGTCGGCGGCGCCTTCGGACTTGAGGTTGAGCCCCACCGAACGCCGACCCCGGTTGAGCACCTTGTGCGGCAGATCGTAGAGCGGGTTGCCGCCCGGTCGCTCCACCCGGATCACGTCAGCGCCCAGGTCGGCGAGCAGCATGCCGGCGTACGGGCCCGGGCCGATGCCCGCCAACTCGATGATGCGGACGCCCGCCAGCGGGCCCGTACGCTCAACGCTCACACGCCCTCGCTTCGCTCAGGCGCGCTTCGCGCGCACACTGTGCCCATTTGATTCGCTCGCAAGCTCGCTCATTCGTAGATCTCGCCCTTCTCGGCCCTGGCGACCAGCGACGCCGGCGGGGTGAACCGCTCGCCGTACTGGGCTGCCAGCTCCTTGGCGCGGGCGACGAAGCCGGCCGGGCCGCCGGAGTATCCGTTGATGTACTGGATCACGCCGCCGGTCCACGCCGGGTAGCCGATGCCGAAGATGGAGCCGATGTTGGCGTCGGCGACCGTACGCAGCACGCCCTCGTCGAAGCACTTCACGGTCTCGATCGACTCGACGAAGAGCATCCGTTCCTGCATGTCCTTCATCGGGATCGCCGGCTCGCCCGGCTTGGTGCCGAAGGTCTCCGCGAGCCCGGACCACAGCCCGGCCTTCTTGCCGTCGGCGTACTCGTAGAAGCCCGCTCCGGCGGAGCGACCGGGCCGGTCGAGCTCGAGCATCTTCTCGAACACCACCGTGCCGGGGTGCTCCGGGACCGGCTTGCCCTCGGCGATCGCGGCGGCCTTGGTCTGGTCGCTGATCTTCTTCCAGAGGTTCATGTTGATCTCGTCGGTGAGCGCCAGCGCCCCCACCGGGTAGCCGGCCTGGGTACAGGCCTGCTCCACCGACGCCGCCGGTACGCCCTCCGCCAGCAGCGCCAGCGCCTCCATGGTGAAGGTGCCGATCACCCGGCTGGTGAAGAAGCCGCGGCTGTCGTTGACCACGATCGGGGTCTTCTTGATCTGCTGCGCGTAGTCGAAGGCCCTGGCCAGCGCCTCGTCACCGGTCTTCTCCCCGACGATGATCTCCAGCAGCGGCATCTTGTCGACCGGCGAGAAGAAGTGCAGCCCGATGAAGTCCTCGGGACGGGTGACCCCCTCGGCGAGGCCAGTGATCGGCAGCGTCGAGGTGTTGGAGCCGAGCAGCGCGTCGGGGGCGAGCAGCTTCTCGACCTCTCCGAACACCTTCTTCTTCAGCCCCGGGTCCTCGAAGACCGCCTCCACCACCAGGTCGGCGCCGGCGCAGTCGTCCGCGGAGTCGGTCGGGGTGATCCGGGCCAGGATCTCGCCGGCCCTCTCCTGGCTCAGCTTGCCGCGGGAGACCGCCTTGGAGAGCAACTTCTCCGAGTACGCCTTCCCCTTCTCGGCGCCCTCCAGGCTGACGTCCTTGAGGATCACCTCGATACCGGCGCGCGCGGAGACGTACGCGATCCCGGCGCCCATCATCCCGGCGCCGAGCACCGCTACCTTCCGCGCCTGGCGTGGCTCGAAGCCGGACGGGCGGCTGCCGCCCTTGTTGATCGCCTGCAGGTCGAAGAAGAACGCCTGGATCATGTTCTTGGAGACCGGGCCGGTCACCAGGTCCACCAGGTAGCTGGTCTCGATCTTCGACGCGGTCTCGAAGTCGACCTGCGATCCCTCCACGGCGGCGGCGAGGATGGCACGCTGCGCCGGGAAGTTGGCGCCCTTGGTCTGCTTGCGCAGGTTGGCGGGGAACGCGGGCAGGTTCATCGCGAACTTCGGGTTGGACGGCGTACCACCGGGGATCTTGTAGCCCTTCACGTCCCACGGCTGTACGGCTTCCGGGTTGGCGGCGATCCACTCCCGGGCCTTCACCAGCAGGTCGGCCGGGTCGGTGACCAGCTCGTCGACCAGCCCGATCTCCAGCGCCGCGGCGGGCTTGCTGCGCTGACCCTGCAGCAGCACCTTGAGCAGCGCGTCGGCGATCCCCAGCATCCGGACCGTACGGGTGACCCCGCCGGCGCCGGGCAGCAGCCCGAGCGTCGCCTCGGGCGTACCGATCTCCATGCCCTTGGCGTCCAGCGCGACCCGGTGGTGGCAGGCGAGCGCGATCTCGCAGCCGCCGCCCAGCGCGGAGCCGTTGATCGCGGCGACCACCGGCTTGCCGAGGGTCTCCAGCCGGCGCATGTTCGCCTTGATCCCGTCCAGCAGCACGGCGATCTGGGGCGAGTCTTCCTGCTTGGCACTGATCAGCAGGTTCAGGTCGCCGCCGGCGAAGAAGGTCTTCTTCGCCGAGGTGATGATCACGCCGGTGATGTCGTCCTGCTCGGCCTCGAGCCGGTCCACGGTGGCCTGGAACGAGGTCTGGAACAGCTCGTTCATGGTGTTGGCGGACTGGTCCGGGTCATCCATGGTGAGCACGACGATGCCGTCGGCGCCCTTGTCCCACCCGAACATGTTCTTCTCACTCATGCCTGTCTCCGTCAGTCTCAGGTGGTTGTCAGATGCGCTCGATGATCGTGGCGACCCCCATGCCGCCGCCGATGCAGAGGGTGATCAGGGCGTACCGGCCGTTGCGGCGCTCCAGCTCGTCGACCATGGTGCCGATCAGCATCGCGCCGGTGGCCCCCAGCGGGTGCCCCATCGCGATCGCACCGCCGTTGACGTTGAGCTTCTCGTCCGGGATGCTCAGGTCCTTCTGCCAC
>JBOGDF010000383.1:0-4894 GCA_050701635.1 Micromonosporaceae bacterium
GGCCTGGTGATGCGGCAGATGCACCACTGGGCGGCGCTGCTGTTCATGGCGGCGATCCTGGTGCACATGTTCCGGATCTTCTTCACCGGCGCGTTCCGCAAGCCGCGTGAGATCAACTGGATCATCGGCATCCTGATGTTCAACATCGGCTTCTTCGAGGGCTTCCTCGGCTACTCGCTGCCGGACGACGCGCTGTCCGGCACCGGGCTGCGGATCGCCAGCGGCATCACGCTGTCGATCCCGCTGGTCGGCACCTGGGTGCAGTGGGCGCTGTTCGGGGGCGAATTCCCGGGCACCGTGGTGATCCCGCGGTTCTACATCCTGCACGTGTTCCTGTTGCCGGTCCTGCTGCTCGGGTTGATCACCGTGCACATCGGGTTGGTCTTCAAGCAGAAGCACACCCAGTGGCCGGGACCGGGGCGTACCGAGCACAACGTGGTGGGCTACCGGATGGTGCCCAACTACATCTCCAAGCAGGCCAGCTTCAACATGATCGTCTTCGGTGTGATCGCGCTGATGAGCGGCCTGTTCCAGATCAACCCGATCTGGCTGTTCGGGCCGTACAAGGGCGAGGTTGTCTCCTCCGCCAGCCAGCCCGACTGGTACGTGATGTTCATGGACGGCATGGTGCGGCTGTTCCCGCCGTGGGAGATTCGCGGATTCGGCTATACCGTGCCGGCGGCGTTCTTCCCCGCGGTGCTGGGGCTGGGCCTGGCCATCACGCTGGTCGCGATGTATCCGTTCCTGGAACGCCGGTTCACCAAGGACCACAGCCACCACAACCTGCTGCAGCGGCCGCGTGACGTACCGGCGCGTACCGCGCTGGGGTCCGCGGTGATCGGGTTCTACCTGGTGATGTTCCTGTCCGGCGCGAACGACGTGATCGCCGACAAGTTCCACATCAGCCTGAACGCGACCACCTGGGCGGGCCGAATAGGCGCGATCGTGGTGCCGGCGCTGGCGTACTTCGCGGCGTACCGGATCTGTCTGGGGCTGCAGCAGCACGACCGTGAGGTGCTCGGCCACGGTGTCGAGACCGGCATCATCAAGCGGCTGCCCAGCGGGCAGTTCGTGGAGGTGCATCAGCCGCTCGCGCCGGTCGACGAGCACGGCCACGGCGAGCTGGAGTACGCGGGCGCGTCCGTACCGAAGAAGATGAACCGGTTGGGTGTGCTGGCGCCCGCTGTGAAGGGCTTCTTCGTACCGGTGGAGAAGCCGGCGGAGGCGCCGGTGTCGCCGGCGGTGCGGCGCGAGGAGATCACCGCGGGCAAGTAGCGACAACGCCAGAGGGGGCCTCCCGGATCGCCGGGAAGCCCCCTCTTGGTGTGTCAGCTAGTCGGCGTCTTCCAGGCCGATCGAGAACGCCTGCTCCAGGTCGTGTTGGGAGTACGAGCGGAACGCGATGTGGGTGTCGGTGTCCACCACGCCCGGCACCTTGCTGATCCCGCCGGCGATCACCTCCGCGATCTGGTCGAACTCGCGGACTCGTACCACCGCGATCAGGTCGATGTGGCCGGCGACGGAGTACACCTCGCTCACCCCGGGCAGCTCCGCGAGGGTCTGGGCGACCTCCGGGATCGTGTCAGTGGCACAGTCGATCAAGACAATGGCGGTGATCACCTACGTGCTCCTAGCCGTGCGTCGGGAATCTGTGGTCACTCTAGACGCTGCCCCGGGGCGGCCCGTCGAGCGTGGCCGGATCAGGGTGAGCCGGCACGGTGATGTCGCGGGCGGCGCGGATGGTGTCTACCAGGTGTTCGCTCGCGGCGACGTACCCGCCGGGCCACACCACGCTGCGGGTCAGCCGGCCGTGCACCTCGGCGCCCTCGCCGATCACGCTCTGTCCACCGCTGGCGTGCAGGTTCGCGGCCAGGTAGTCGGCGGGCGTACCGCAGTCGAAGAACTCCCCGCCGAACCGTACGAACTCCAGCGCGCCAGCCGCCTCGGCCGGCCGCCAGGCGGTGCTGACCAGCTCGCCGGTACGCCGTGGCAACGTCTCCACCACCCGCCACGGCAGCAGGGACATCCCGGCGAACCGCCACTGCCGAGCGTCCCCGAACTCGCCCGGCTTCCCCGGCGCCGGCGGCACCACCAGCATCCGTACGGTGCTGCCGTCCCATCCGGCCAGCAGGTCGGCGGCGTACGCCTCGGGCAGGTACGCGTCCGCGTTGCACACCAGCGCGGCCCGGCCGGCGATCCAGTCGCGGAGCCGCGCGACGCCGCCGGACGTACCGAGCGCCGGGGGTGGCTCCACCGACAGCCGCGCGCGGTCGCCGACCACGGCGACGATCTGTTCGCCCAGGTAGCAGGCGTTGACCGCCACCGTGTCCGGGCCGGCGATGCCGAGTCCGGCCAGCCGGCGCAGCGTCCGTTCCAGCAGCGGCACATTGTCCACCGGGCAGAGCGCCTTGGGGCGGTGCAGGGTCAGCGGGCGCAGCCGGGTGCCGGCGCCCGCGGCCAGCACCACGGCGCAGCAGTCGATACTCACCGCAAGTGTCCTGCGGACACTAGGCGATCTCGGGGTACTCGCGGTACGGACCCAGCCCGTACCGGGAGAGCAGCCGCGCCGCCGGCACGGTCAGCGGCGGCAGGCTCGCCACGCTGCACCAGCGCGCTTCGAGCACTTCACCGCCGTCGACCGCCAGCTCGTGGTCGTCCGGGTTGACCCGCACCTCGAAGACGAAGTCGACCCAGCGCCCGCGCGGGTGCGCCACGGCGTTCGGGGCGGCGGGGGACAGGGCGTCGACCCCGACCACGAGCCCGGTCTCCTCGGCGAGCTCCCGTACGGCGCACTCCACCGGGTGTTCGTCCCGGTCGATCATGCCGCCGGGCAGCGACCAGCCGAAGCCGGGCGGCTGCCGCAGCAACAGGAGGCGTTCGTCGGCGTCGCGTACCAGGATCACCGCGCCCACCGTGTACGTCGGCACCACCAGCCGGATCACGCGGCGTCGTACCACCGCCGGCAGCCGGTAGAAGACCTGGTATCCGAGGCCTTTCAGCCGGGTGCCGGCGCTACGGCGGGAGCTCATGGCAACTCAGGCTAGTGCTCCGTCTGCGGTGCCCGGCGACCGCCCGCCGCGGGCCCTGGCTCAGCGGTGGTCGACGGAGGCGATCAGCTGCTGAGCGATGTCGTCGGCGCTGACCCGGCCGTCGGAGACCGCGACGTACAGCGCGTCGCAGTCGGGGTAACCGCGCAGCCGCGCCAGGGCGATCAGCGGGGTGTCGTTGGCCAGCGCGCGCTCCCGGCGGCGCAGCGCCTGACCGACCGCCTGCCGGCCGGCGGAGATCTTTCCGGCGATCGCGGCGTCGTCGGCGGGCGCGGCGTCGCCGTCCCGGTTGGCGAACCACTGGTTGATCTGCAGCTGGGAGGCGGCGGTCTTCACCGTGTCCAGCCACTCCCGGGACGGGCCGGGGTAGTCCTCGCCGCTGGCGGTGATCATCTCGACCACGTCGCCGTCGTCGAGCATCGCGGTCACCGGCGCCAGCCGGCCGTTGACGTACGTGCCGATCAGCCGGTCGCCGGTGGCGGTGGAGACGGCGTACGCGACGTCGACCGGGGTGCTGCCGGTGGGGAGCATCAGCTGGTCGCCGCCGGTGGTGAAGACCTGGATCTGGCCGTACGACAGGTCGCAGCGCAGCGAGGCCAGGAACGACGTGGAGTCGATCGCCTCGCTCTGCCAGTCGACCAGCCGGCGCAGCCACTCCAGCTCCTGCCCGCCCGGACCGGCGGACTGCCGGTTGCCGGTGCGGTAGTGCGCGATGATGCCGTACTCCGCGATGTGGTGCATCTCCTCGGTACGCAGCAGCACCTCGACCGGCTCGGACTCCGGGCCGATCACCGTGGTGTGCAGCGACTGGTAGAGGTTGAACTTCGGGGTCGCGATGAAGTCCTTGAACCGCCCCGGCGCGGGCCGGTAGACGCCGTGCACCGCGCCCAGTGCGGCGTAGCAGTCGGACGGCGTGCCGGAGATCCGTACCACCAGCCGGGGCGGGTCGTACGGCTGCCGCATCGGGCTTTCCTGCATGTCCGAGTAGATCGTGGCGTAGTGGCGCGGCCGCGCGCTGACCGTGGCGTGCACCCGGGCCGCCTTGAGCTCCTCCCGGAACCGGGCGGTCATCTCGTCGAGCAGCGTGCCGCGGTCGTCGCGCTGGGCGAGGTACTCCTCGATCCGCGCATACCCCTCGGGGTCCAGCGTCGCCAGCACCAGGTCCTCCAGCTCGCGCTTGACCACGTGGATCCCGAGCCGGTCGGCCAGGGGCACCAGCACCTCCCGGGTCGCGGTCGCCTTGCGCAGCTGCGAGGCACGGGAGGTGAACTTCAAGGTACGCATGTTGTGCAGCCGGTCGGCCAGCTTGATCACCAGCACCCGGACGTCCCGCCCTGCGGCGAGGATCAGCTTGCGGATCGTCTCGGCCTCGGCGGACTCCCCGAAGAACAGCGCGTCCAGTTTGGTCACCCCGTCGACCAGGTGCGTCACCGCGTCACCGAAGTCGCCCCGCAGCTGCTCCAGGGTGTACGTGGTGTCCTCGACGGTGTCGTGCAGCAGCGCCGCCACCAGCGTGGTGGTGTCCATCCCGAGCTCGGCGAGGATGCGGGCGACCGCGACCGGGTGGCTGATGTACGGCTCGCCGCTGCGGCGTACCTGCCCGTCGTGCATCCGGTGGGCGACCTCGTGTGCCCGGTGCAGCGGCTGCAGGTCGGCCTTCGGGTGGATCCGGCGGTGGGCGCGTACCAGCTCCTCGTACGGGGAGTGGCGGCGTGCCGGCCAGGGCAGCACGGCCCGTACGAAACGGACGAACCCGTCGCCCTGGTCGTGGTGGTGGTCGTGACGGCGCTCGCCCGCGCGGGCGGGGCGCCGCTCGGCCTCCGGTGCTGGCGAGGCTGGCGCCGGCG
>JBOGDF010000384.1:0-4858 GCA_050701635.1 Micromonosporaceae bacterium
TCGTCGGCGCTGACGATCCGGTCGAAGATCCGCACGTCGTCGATGTCGCCTTGGAAGTAGTTGCCAAAGCTGCCGTACCAGCCGGCGCCGAACTTGACGGAGCCCGTAGCGTTCCACGGCTTCGTGTCCGGGTTGGTGTCGACCAAGGCACCGTTGACATAGAGCCGGATGTGTTTCTTCACGACGTCATACACCCCGACCAGATGGGTCCAGGTCGCACCCGGCGGGTTGACTGGGGACATCGCCATAACCGACGTGGTGTTGAGGGTGTCCGTCTCGTTGCGGACGAACACCCAGCGGTTGTAACCCGAGGAGTAGTAGAGCTCGACGGCGCTTCGTTGAGCGCCGGTCTGGCCCACCACGACCGCAGCGTGGTTGGGCTTCGTCTGGGGCAGCCTCGCCCACGCCGAGAACGTGAAGCTCTGGGATGTGTCGACAACCGGTGCCGAGGTCGCCGCACGACCAGTGGCGCCATCGAGTTTCATGGATGTGCCGTCCATACCGGCGATACCGAGTGTCACGCCGCCCGTGACGGAGGCAGGGAAAGCCCCGTTCACGTCATTCAAAGTCGCCGAACCGGCCGGCTCGTCCAACTTCCACGCAGCTTTGGACGGCGACCCGGCCAAAACGCGGAAATGGTATGTCACGACATCGGAGGAGGTGCCTGCGTTGTTCACAGCTACGGCCGTCACGTAGTTGATACCGGCATGATCTGGAGCCAGTGGCACCTCGGCCCGTCCCGTCGCGTCAGGCACCCAATTGGAGGTGGGCGCCGGGTTTTGGTTGATGCCAACCTGGTACTTCACGACGTCAGTGGATGTGGACTTGATTATGAAGGTTCCGTAACGGCCAACGCCCGGATACCAAGGATCCGCCTCGTTGTAGGGATCCGACCTTGGGTACTGACCGTCCTTAGATGAGATCTCCGGCCCGGCTGGCACGCTCCCATTCAGCTTGAAGTAGCAGCCTGTTGCACTACCCGCATGGGACCACGGCGACCACTGATAGCCATCCCATGCCCTCACCGCCCAGTACGCCTGCAGGTCCTGCGGCAGATTTGCTGTGGATGGTATCTGAATTGCGAATGGGGACCCGGAGGTCTTCGGTCCAACATTCGCCGACCACTGCGTCGTGAGCGTGCCATCCCCGTCGTGGTCCCAGAGCACGATAAACTGGCCGGTCAACTGCTTCGCACTAGCCATGTCGGCGTCGTAGAGCGTCGCACGGAGCTCCGGCAGCCTGGACACGTACACCGACGTCCCGGAGCAGGCGCCACCCGGGTCGAAGGTCAGGTCCGACATCTTCGGCTGCTGCGGGGGCGTGTTGTACTCGACCCGCAGGTGCGCCTTCGCCGCGAACCGCTTCCAGTAGTCCATGGTCGTCTCGTCGTACGCCTTCAAGCCCAGCGAAACTGTGCTTGATCCCGCATTGACGAGACTCCGGATCTCCTCGGTTACCGCAGTCCCGCCGAACTCGACCGGCGTCTCACTGCAGTAGCCCACCGATCGGTTCGTCAGATACTTCGGCCAGCCATCGGTATTCCAGTTGGTGGTTGAGGTAAAGGTCGCCACCCGGTAGAGGTCGACACGACGGTTGACGCCGCAGCTGAACGAGGTGTTGTTGTACGCGGTGAATGCCGCGGAGATGACGTGCTTCCCCGCGAAGTACGAGATCGGCATTCGGAACATGACCCGCTTGATCTGGTCCTTCACGCACTTGTAGTCCCGTGACAAGTCACAGAAGCCGGAGCCCTCATCAGGTTTGTTGTCGAAGAACCAGTACGCCTCACTGGGGTAGCCGGACGACACCATCGCCCAGACGTAGGCACTCTCAGTACGCCAGGCGGGGTCGATGTAGACCGGGAACACCGTGTCCGTACCGGTCAGCAGCCCCTTGTCCGGGACGAGCGCAAGCTCGCGCTCCGCCAACTCGACGGCGACATCGGCAACTCGCGAACCGTCGAGCGGACCATCGGCCGCGTCCGCCGCCACGGCGGCCGCGCGGGACGCACCCGCCGAATCCCACATGGTCGGCTCCGGTGCGACAAACAGCGCCCCTGAGCCGACTGTAGAAACCGCCCGCAGCACGCCTGCGGAGTCCTTCTCCAGCCGGAGGCCCGCGGACCGCACGCCGAAGGCCAGCCTGGCCAAACGGGTGTCCTTTGCCGCCTGGGCGGTGTTGACCCGGAGCAGGTGGCTGAAGCCGTCACTGTCCGCCTTCACGATCAGGTCGACGCCGTCGATCACGGATCGATACATCGCCTGATCGCCGTCGACCACCGGCGCGGGAAGTCTTCCCGGCCAGGTGAACGCGAGCGTCCGACCGGCCCGAGTCATCGACACCAGCGGCCCGTCGCCGCCAGCGGAGATCCGCAGATCAACCGTGGAGGCGCGAGGTACGTACGCCCCGTTCCTCGCCACCAGGGTGGTATCGATGGCGGCCCAGGCTCCGCCGGCTCGGGCGCGCACGGGCCGTAGATGCTCGGTGGCGATGAACGACCCAGACGGGGTGACCTCGACCGTACGGTGTTCGGTCAGCATCGATCCGACGACCTGCGGCTGGTTGGTCCGCTGCGCGGCGGCCCGTGCCTCCGCGACCGTGGGTACGTGGTGTCAGTCGCCGCCGCCGCACTTGAGCCCAGCTCTGTGTTTGCGTCGACTGCAGCTGTGCCGAGCAGCGCCAAAGCACACACGAGCACCGCTGCCGTACCACGGAGCACGGTGCGTCGGAGTAGCGGACTTTTGGGCAGCGCGTACCTACGCATGTGCACCATGAACTCCCCGGACCCGGCGGAGCGCGTTGCCACACGCTCCCAGCTGCTGATGATAGCGGCGGGACGTTATCGCGCTGCCGATGCGGATGACAAGGGTGAACTACGGAAGGTAGCGGGCGGGTCAAACGAGGCCGTAGCGCGAGAAGAGCGTGAATGAGCCGTATTTTGCGGATTCGGCATCAGGTACCAAGGGGGTGGCTGGTACGGATTCGGACCTTTCAACCCGCGAAAGTTGGCATTGTTCTCGGTACGGGGCGCTACGGGCTGAGGTTAGCTAGGAGCTCCGGTACGTCGGCTTCGTATTCGTACCATTCGCGGTCGGGGGCGAAGCCGAGCACGGAGTTGACCCGCGCCATCTGCTCCATCTCGAGGGTCTGCCAGGTGACTACGTCGTGCACGTCGGGCTCTTCCTCGCGTACCACCATGAGCATTTTGGCCTTCATCGCGAGGCCGAGTCCGTAGCCGCGGTGGGCGGGGACGACCAGGGTGTCGTACTGGTCGGCGCGCTGGGGTCGGTGGGCCGGCACCACCAGCTCGGTCAGGCCGGCCACCTGACGGGTCGGCTCGTGCCAGGCGACCACCACGTACGGGCGCATGCCGCGGCGCTTCAGGGTGGCGATGCTGGCGCGCAGCCGGTTGGCCTCGATGGAGACCAGCTGATCGGTGTCGGCATCGTCGCCGGGCAGGTGCCGCAGATTGAGCTTGGCGCGGGCGTACACCTCGAGGAGCTCTTCTCCGGGGCCGCCGGGCAGATACTCGATCCGGTAGTCGCTGGCGAGCTGGTCCGCCAGCTCGGCGGTGCGCTTCCAGTCCACGTCGGCGAGGGCGAGCCGGTGGCGGACCTCCACCAGGGTGCGGCGGAAACCGCACGCCTCGTAGAACTTCACGCCCGGGGTCTCGGCGATCACCTCGACCATCACGCTGCGGCGGCGCTCGGAGTTGGCGCGCCAGGCGGCGGCGGTGAGCAGCTCGCGGCCGACGCCGTCGCGACGCGCGTCGGGGCGTACCAGAAGAGTCAGCACTCCGGCTTCGCCGCGTACCAGCAAAAGCGAGGCCGCACCCAGCACCTTGCCGTCAGCTTCGGCGAACCACATCAACCGGCGCTCCTCCGGCATGTTCACCGCGAGGTATTCCTGCAGGTGATCGGTGCACCAGAGCGGCTCGTCGGGCAGGTCGCACGGGAGTACGTCATTCAGCAGGCTGAGCCAGGACTCGACGTCGGCGGTGGCCGCAGAGGTCGGGTCCCATTCACGTACCTGCACTCGTCATGCTTACCCGACGCGGTGGCATGAACGCGATAGGTGGCCGATCATTAATTTTCCAGATTGCCGCGGTTGGCACTTTGTACGCTCCAACGCCCGATCACGCAGCGTGCCCGAAGCTCCCGGACCGGCCGCCTGACCTCAGCCGCCGTGGCTGGCGCGGCCGTAGCCGTCGGCGGCGGCGAAGACGCTCTGCACGTACGAGTCCATGTGGTTGTACGACAGGATCGCGTCGTACCAGCCGCGGCCGGTGGCCAGATCCCGCCCGTTGGCGCACAGGTAGCGGGCGGCGGCGAGCGCCGCGTCGTCGATGTCGAACGGGTCCGCCTGACCGTCGCCGTCACCATCGGTGGTCCACTTGGACCAGGTGGACGGGATGAACTGCATCGCCCCCACCGCGCGGTCGTACGTGGGGTCGCCGTCGAGCTGGCCGCCGTCGGTGTCCTTGATCTCCTTGCGCTGCGGGCCGCCGTCCAGCGGCAGCCCGATCACCGGCGGGTTGGAGCGGCCGTCGTTGAGCAGCTGCGCATTGTTGGTACGCCCGTGGTTGGACTCGATCTTGCCGATGCCGGCGAGCGTGGGCCAGGTCAGATGGCACCCGGGCTGGTTCTGCGCCATCGACACCTCGGCGTACCCGTACGCCTGCAGCGCGACCTTCGGGATCTCCAGGTGCTGCAGCCCGGCCGCCCAGGCGGCGAGCGCGTCCTGGGGGCGTTTCAGGTTGGTGGGCGATCCGCTCGGCGGTGCGGACGGCACCTGCGCCTGGGGTGCGTCGCCACCCGGCGCGTCCACCGGCGCCGGCTGCGGCGCGGCGCTGCTGCTG
>JBOGDF010000385.1:0-4856 GCA_050701635.1 Micromonosporaceae bacterium
TCCGCGCGATGCCGCCCTCGTACATCAGGTCGACGATCAGCTTCAGCTCGTGCAGGCACTCGAAGTACGCGATCTCGGGGGCGTACCCGGCCTCGGTGAGCACCTCGAAACCGGTCTGCACCAGCGCCGAGGCACCGCCGCAGAGCACCGCCTGCTCACCGAACAGGTCGGTTTCGGTCTCCTCCTTGAAGCTGGTCTCGATCACGCCCGCCCGGGTGCCGCCGATCCCCTTCGCGTACGACAGGGCGAGGTCACGCGCGGCGCCGGTGGCGTCCTGCTCGACCGCGATCAGGCACGGTACGCCCTTGCCGTCGGCGAACTGGCGGCGTACCAGGTGACCGGGGCCCTTCGGCGCCACCATCGCGACGTCGACGTCGGACGGCGGGGTGATCAGGCCGTACCGGATGTTGAAGCCGTGGCCGAAGAACAGCGCCTTGCCGGCGGTCAGGTTCGGCGCGATCGCCTCGGCGTACAGCTTGCGCTGCACGGTGTCCGGCGCCAGCACCATGATCAGGTCGGCCTCGGCCGCCGCCTCGGCCGGCGTGGTGACGGGAAGCCCCTGCTCCTCGCCCTTCGCCCGGCTCTTGGACCCCGCCGGCAGCCCGACCCGTACGTCGACGCCGGAGTCCCGCAGCGACAGGGCGTGGGCGTGGCCCTGGCTGCCGTACCCGAGGACGGCGACTTTCTTGCCCTGGACGAGCGAGAGGTCCGCATCGTCGTCGTAGAACACCTTCACTTACTTCTCCTTTGTGTACGTGTCTGAAAACAGCTCAGGCGGTGCTGCGCAGGGTGGGGCTGGTGATCGAACGGGCGCCGCGCCCCAACGCCACCATGCCGGACTGGACCATCTCCTTGATCCCGAACGGCTCCAGCACCCGCAACATCGCGGCCAGCTTGTCGGCGGTGCCGGTGGCTTCGATGGTGACCGCGTCGGCGGCGACGTCGACCACCTTGGCGCGGAACAGCTGCACCGTCTCCAGCACGTGCGATCGGGTCTGCAGATCGGCGCGTACCTTCACCAGCAACAGCTCGCGCTGTACCGAGCTGGTCGGGTCCAGCTCCACGATCTTCAGTACGTTGATCAGCTTGTTGAGCTGCTTGGTGACCTGCTCCAGCGGCGAATCCTCGACGTTGACCACGATCGTGATCCGCGAGATCTGCGGGTGCTCGGTCACGCCGACCGCGAGCGAGTCGATGTTGAAGCCGCGGCGGGAGAACAGCCCCGCCACCCGGGCCAGGACACCCGGCTTGTTCTCCACCAGCACCGACAGCGTGTGCTTGCTCATCAGAGGTCGTCCTCCTCAAATGCCGGCCTGACGCCGCGCGCGAACTGGATCTCGTCGTTGCTGGTGCCGGCGGGCACCATCGGCCACACCATCGCGTCCTTGCCGACGGTGAAGTCGACCACCACCGGCTGGTCGTCGATCTCCATCGCCTGCTTGATGGTGGCGTCCACGTCGGCGGCGGTCTCGCAGCGCAGCCCGACGCAGCCGAGCGCCTCGGCGAGCTTCACGAAATCCGGGATCCGGTGCTTGTGCGTACCGAGGTCGGTCTGGCTGTAGCGCTCGTCGTAGAACAGCGTCTGCCACTGCCGGACCATGCCGAGGTTGCCGTTGTTGATCACGGCCACCTTGATCGGGATGCCCTCCAGCGCGCAGGTCGCCAGCTCCTGGTTGGTCATCTGGAAGCAGCCGTCGCCGTCGATCGCCCAGACCGTGGTGTCCGGCTTGCCGACCTTGGCGCCCATCGCGGCCGGCACGGCGTACCCCATGGTGCCGAGGCCGCCGGAGTTGAGCCAGGTGGCCGGCTTCTCGTACGAGATGAACTGGCTGGCCCACATCTGGTGCTGGCCGACCCCGGCGACGTAGATCGCGTCCGGGCCGGCGATCTCGCCGAGCCGCTTGATCACGTACTGCGGGGCCAGGCTGCCGTCGTCCGGCTCGTCCCAGCCCAGCGGGTAGCGGCCCCGGATGTCGTCCAGCTGCTGCCACCAGCCGCCGATGTCGGCGCGGTGGCCGGTGGCGTACTCGGCCTGTACGGCGGCGGTCAGCTCCTCGATGACCTGCTTCGCGTCGCCCACGATCGGTACGTCGGTGAACCGGTTCTTGCCGATCTCGGCCGGGTCGATGTCGGCGTGGATCACGGCGGCGTCAGGGGCGAAGCTGTCCAGCTTGCCGGTCACCCGGTCGTCGAACCGGGTGCCGAGCGCGATCAGCAGGTCGGAGCGCTGCAGCCCGTACACCGCGGCGACGCTGCCGTGCATCCCGGGCATCCCGAGGTGCTGGCGGTGGCTGTCCGGGAACCCGCCGCGCGCCATCAGCGTGGTCACCACCGGGATCCCGGTGAGCTCGGCGAGGGTACGCAGCTCCGCCGTGGCGCCGGCCTTCAGCACCCCGCCGCCGACGTACAGCACGGGGCGCTTCGCCGACGCGATCAGCTTCGCCGCCTCCCGGATCTGCTTGCCGTGAGGGTGCGCGTTCGGCTTGTAGCCGGGCAGCTCCAGCGCGGGTGGCCAGCTGAACGTGGTCTGCGCCTGCAGTACGTCCTTCGGGATGTCCACCAGCACCGGCCCGGGCCGCCCGGTGGACGCGATGTGGAACGCCTCGGCGATGATCCGCGGGATCTCCTCGGCGTTCTGCACCAGGTAGTTGTGCTTGGTGATCGGCATCGTGATGCCGTGGATGTCCGCCTCCTGGAAGGCGTCCGTCCCGATCATGGCCCTGCCGACCTGACCGGTGATAGCCACGATCGGGACAGAATCCATGTACGCGTCCGCGATCGGCGTGACCAGGTTGGTCGCCCCCGGGCCGGAGGTCGCCATGCAGACCCCGACCTTGCCGGTGGCCTGGGCGTACCCCTCGGCGGCGTGGCCGGCGCCCTGCTCGTGGCGTACCAGGATGTGGCGCACGCTGGTGGAGTCGAACAGCGGGTCGTACGCCGGGAGGATCGCCCCGCCGGGGATCCCGAACACCACCTCGGCGCCGATCGCCTCGAGAGAGTGGATCAGTGACTGCGCTCCGGTCGCCGCTACGTCCGCCGGGCGCGGGGTCGCGGCCACGGGACGCCGGGGCGCCAGGGTGGCGGGTGTGACCTTGCCGGTTTCGGTGTGGTTCGTGGGCTTCATGACACGTCCGCTCGGGTCGGTTCCGGTAGTTCTCGTTGATCAACTTCGGGGCATAAAAAATGCCCACGTGCAGAAGCACGGGGCGGCGCACCGTCGGGTCAGCGACGGTGCGCTAGATAAGTACTACAGCGAGCATGGTGGTTCGCACGAAGCCAGCCTGACGTATCCCATGGCCTGAGTCAACTTGTCTCACATGCTGGCCATGTTATGTCGCTCACGGCCGCAGGTTGAGGCCCGTACCACCGGCGCTGGCGTCGAGGTACGCCTCGGCGTGCTCGGCGTGCACCGGCCCGCTGAACAGCACGCCGGTGGCGTACCGGCAGCCCACCGTACGCAGCAGGTCGGCCTGCCAGGAGGCGGTGACGCCGTCGGCGACCACGTCCAGCCCGAGGTGACGCGCCAAGGCGGTCACCGCCGCCACCATCGGCTCGCTGTCCGGGACGTTGGCCGCCAGCGGCGCGGTGATGGTCAACATGTCCAGCGGCAGGTCGGCGAGCTCCAGCAGCGAGCACGGCCCGCTGCCGAACTCGCCCAGCATGGTGCCGAGCCCGGCGTTCTGCAGGGCGCCCAGCGCCGGGGTGACGGCGGCGGCCGAGGGCATCCGCGCCTCGTCCAACTCCAGCACCAGCCGGTACGGCGGCACCCGGTACGCCTGGCACAGCTCCACCATGGAGGTGTCGAACCGGGGGGTACGGAGCTGGGCCGCGGGCACCCGTACCGCCAGCCACAGGTCGCGTCCCTCGGCGGTCCAGGCGCCGAGCTGGCGTACCGCCTGGGTCAGCGTCCAATCCGCGATCGCCGAGGCCAGGCCGGCGTCCTCGGCGGCGACCGCCAGCTCCGCGTACGCCACCACGCCGAGGGTGCTGTGGCGCCACCGCGGCTCGGCGCGCAGCCCCACCGCGGTGCCGGTGGCCAGCTCCACCACCGGGGCGAACAGCACGTCCAGCTCGCCGCGTTCGATCGCTCCGCGCAGCTCGTGGGCGAAGGTCTGGCGGCGCAGCGTACGCAGCTCGAGCGACTCGTCGTAGCGCTGCACCTGGCCGCCGCCGTGGTCCTTCGCGCTGCTCACCGCGAGCTCGGCACAGCGGATCATCTCGTCCACGGTGGCCGCCGAGTTGCACTCGCCGACGCCGATGCTCACCGTCAGGTGCGCGGTCCCGGCCTCGGCGTCGGAGAGCGGGTACGGCTCGGCCAGCCGTACCGCGAGCCGGCCCGCCAGGCTGGTCGCCTGGTCCGGCGTACCGGGGGTGAAGACCGCGAACGCGTCGCCGGCGAGGCGTACCGCCAGGTCGTCGGAGCCCACGGAGGTACGCAGCCGGCGCGCCACCTCCATCAGCACGGTGTCCCCCACGTCGTGGCCGGCGGCGTCGTCCAGGTCTCCGAAGTTGTCCAGGTCGATCACCAACAGGCTGCCGCATCGCTGCCCCACCGACACCCGGCCCCGCTCTGTCTCCAGCCGGTGCCGCAGCCGCACCCGGTTCGGTACGCCGGTCAGCGGGTCCGTGGTGCGGAACCGGACCTCTCGTTCCGCGACCCGAGCGGCGTACCGCCGTACGTCGAACGCGGCGAACGACTCGCGGAGCCCGACGGACACGCACGCCGCCACGCCGATCACGGTGGTGTAGCTGCCCAGCTCCCCGTACCACAGCAGCTGGTACGCCGCGCCCAGCAGCGCCAGCCCGGCGGCGACGCCGACCAGCGGCACCGCCGCGACGCCGGGGCCGCGCCGCTC
>JBOGDF010000386.1:0-4853 GCA_050701635.1 Micromonosporaceae bacterium
CCCCCCCCCCCCCCCCCCCCCCCCCCCTTTTTTTAATTATACGGCGACAACCGATTTCTACCATGCTATGTTCGTCGTCAGCGTCTGTTGTGTTTAAGCTAAAGCGTCAGGAGCGGGCAGACCCGCGGCAAGCGGCAGGGGCAGGCGCGCCGCGCGCACCCGCCCCCGAGCCGCTCGCGGCTACGCCCGGTCCAGTACGGCGTGCAGGAACTCCCGCGTACGTACGTTGTCCGGATCGGTGAACAGCTTGTCCGGCGGCGCATCTTCGATCACGCGGCCGGAGTCGAACATCATCACCCGGTCGGAGACATCGCGGGCGAACTGCATCTCGTGGGTCACGCACAGGAACGTGATGTCCGTCGAGTTCGCGATGTCCTTGAGCAGGTGCAGCACCCCGGTCACCAGCTCCGGGTCGAGCGCCGAGGTGACCTCGTCGAGCAGCATCACCTTCGGCTCCATCGCCAGCGCCCGGGCGATCGCCACCCGCTGCTGCTGGCCACCGGAGAGCTGACCCGGCTTCGCGGTCAGCTTGTCGCTCAGCCCGACCAGCTCCAGCAGATCCCGGGCCTTCTGCTCGGCTTCGGCCCTCGGCCTGCCCAGGCTGCGGATCGGACCTTCGGTGACGTTGCGCAGCACGTTCATGTTCGGGAACAGATTGAACTGCTGGAACACCATGCCGATGGTCTTGCGGGCCTCGCGTTGGTGCTTTTCGTTGGCGGGCACCAGCTTGCCGTCCTGCGACATGTGGCTCAGCGGCCGCCCGTCGACATAGATGGTGCCCTCGGTGACCTGCTCCAGCGTCATCAGCAGCCGCAGGATCGTCGTCTTGCCGGAGCCGGACGGACCGATCAACGACACGAACTCGCCCGGCGTGACCACGAAGTTGAGGTCCTGGAGCACGGTGAGATCGCCGAACCGCTTGACCACGTCGTCGAAGCGGATCATGACATCAGTGGTTTCAGACTGTTCCGACACGGCGCTCCAACCTTCGTACCAACAGTGCACAGGGATAGCTCAGGGCCAGGAATGTCAGACCCGCCGCGAACCAGCCCTCCGGCCCGATCCCGCCCTTCGCCCCGGCGAAGTCGGATCCCACATAGTGCACGATCTCGTGTACCGCAATCGCGGACAACAGCGGCACTTCCTTGAACATCGCGATGGTGTAGTTGCCGAGCGCCGGCAGCACCCGGGGCACCGCCTGCGGCAGCACCACACCGGTCCAGATCCGGCTACGCGGCAGGCTGAGCGCGGTGGCCGCCTCCCACTGGCCGCGGGGCACCGCCTCGATCCCGGCGCGGTAGACCTCCGAGGTGTAGCAGGCGTAGTGCACCCCGAGCGCGGTCGACCCGACGATGAGTTTCTGCAGCTCCGCGTCCATCCCCTGCATCAACTCGGGTCGGACCACCCAGTACAGGAAGAAGAGCTGCACCAGCAGCGGGGTGCTGCGTACGAATTCGATGAATCCGTACAGCACCTGGTCTACCACGGGGATCCGCAGCTGCCGGATCACCGCGAAGATCAGCCCCAGCACGTACGCCAGCAGCGAACCCACCAGCGTGAACTGAATCGTGGTCCAGAGTCCCTGCAGGATGAAGGGCCAGACGTCGAAGAAGTTCTGCCAATCCCACACCCTGCTCATGCCGTCACACCCTTAGCCAGCGCCCGCTCCCGGCTCGGCACCTTGCGGCCGACCCGGCGCGCCGCGAGCCCCTCCAGCCACCGCATCGCCCAGGTGATGAGCACCGCGATGACCAGGTAGAAGACCAGCTGCATCAGGAAGATCAACCACAGCTCGGCGCCGAACTGCGGCACAGCCCGCAGCTCGTCGGTCTTCTTGAAGATCTCCGGAACCGCGATGAAGCTCAGCAGCGCCGTACCCTTCAACAGCTGAATGAACAGGTTGTTGAACGGCGGCAACATCTCCACCACGGCCTGCGGCAGGATGACCCGCCACATCCGTTGTGCCGGCGTGAGATTCAGCGCGATCGCACCCTCGTACTGGGCTTTCGGCACCGACTGGATGGCTCCCCGTACGATCTCGGCGCCGTACGAGGCGTGGTTCAGCCCGAGCACCACGATCCCGATCAGCAACAGCCCCTGTGGCGTCGCGCCCAACGCGATCCCCGTCACCATCGGGATGGCGAGGGCGAAGAAGAACAGCTGCACCACCTCCGAGGATCCCCGGAATCCCTCGACGTAGATCCGCACCAGGAACCGCACGGTCCGCGATGGCGAAAGCATCGCGATGCCGGCGGCGAAGGAGAGCAGGATCGTCAGCGCGATCCCGCCGGCGGTTGCCCACAGCGTGGCGGGTAACCCCTGGAATATCCGGTCCAGGTATATGCCAGCATTGTCAAACACTGTCTTTCACCCGACCTGCGCCGTCACTGCTTGCAGAATTCCTCGGCGGTCAACTCGCCCTTGGTGTCATTGGGTTCGGTCAGCCCGAACGGCTCCGCCAGCTCCAGCCACTTGCCGCTCTCGTGCAGCTTCTTCAGCTCGGCATTGAAGTCCTTGAGGAACTTCGTGTCATCGGTACGGAAGTTGAATGTACCGACATCGGGCTGGCCTTCGGTGAAGTTGAACGACTCGGTGACCTCCAGCCCCGCGTCCGGGCTGTTCTTCACCAGCCAGGCGGCGGTAACGTCCAGAATCGCGGCGCCGTACACGTCGCCGGCCTTCACCGCGCGCAGGATGTCGTCCTGCTTGTCCATCGGCTGGATCAGGCTGCTGGGTACGCCGGCCTTCTTGGCGTAGTCGTTCTCCACGGCGCCGGCCAGGGTGGCGATCTTCGTCTTCGCCTTGGTGATGTCCTCGAACCGGGTGATCTTCTTCGGGTTCCCCTTCGGCACCATGAAGGCCGATCCGACCTGGTAGTCCGGGATCGCGAACGCGGACTTCTGGCAGCGCTCCGGGTTGATGAACATGCCGGCGGCCACCATGGCGTACTGCTTGGCGTTGAGGGTGTCGATCAGCTTGTTGAAGTCGGTCACCACGCCTTCGAGCTTCTCGATGCCGAGGCCCTTCAACACCTCGCGCGCCACGGCGGGCGCGTACCCGGTCAGCTCGCCCTTCTCGTCGAGGAACGCCCACGGCGCCTCGTTGGCGAACCCCACCTTGATGTTCTTGGTCTTCTTGGCTTCGTCGTACGTGACCGCCGCCGCCCCCGTGCCGCCCTCGCCCCCACCGACGCCGCACGCACTGAGCACCGCCGGACCGCCGAGTGCGACCGCCCCCAACGTCAAACCGCGTTTGAGAACTTCACGTCGCGTCGATCCGTGGCTAAGCATGGTTGATCGCTCCCTTGGCCCTGAGTGTCCAGTTGATGTCGATCTAGCCCTTACAACCTAGGTGGAAGGATCGATTTCACTCAACCGACACTCGGCGCATTAGTCGAGCTTGCCCCGGGTTGCATCATCAGGTATCGGCGGTCGGTGACGGGCTCCGCACGCACCGAGAGGAGAAGGCGGTTATCCGGTACGGCGAAGCAGCGCCAGGAACATCGCGTCGGTGCCGTGACGGTGCGGCCACAGCTGCGCCGTCGGCCCGTCCGGCAGCGCCAGAGATCCGCGACTGACCGCGGACAGCGCCTCGCCGGCGGACAGCAGCTCGGTCGGGATGCCGCACTCGCGGCGTACCCGCTCCACCCCGGCCGCGGTCTCGGCGAGATGCGGCGAGCAGGTCACGTACCCCACCACGCCTGCCGGGCGTACCGCGCGCAGTGCGGCGGTCAGCAACTCCCGCTGCAGCCCGGTCAGCGTCGCCAGATCCTCGGGGGTACGCCGCCAGCGCGCCTCCGGCCGCCGCCGCAGCGCGCCCAGCCCGGTGCACGGCGCGTCCACCAGCACCCGGTCGAAGCCCGCCTCCGGCAGCTCCGGGTGTACGCCGACCTCCCGCCCGTCGCCGTGCACCACCCGTACCGGGAGTCCCCTGGTGGCGGATTCGACCAGCCGTGCCCGGTGCGCCGCCACCTCGACCGCGGTCAGGCTCGCGTCGCGCTCCGCGGCCACCGCGGCCAGCAGCGCGGCCTTCCCTCCGGGGCCCGCGCACAGGTCCAGCCAGCGCCGGTCGGTGCCGTCGAGGGGGGCCTGCGAGAGCGCCAGCGCCACCAGCTGACTGCCCTCGTCCTGCACGGTGGCGAGCCGGCGTACCACCGCGGGCAGGTCGCCCGGGGCGCCGCCCGGGAGCCGTACGGCGTACCGGGAGTACGCCCCCGGCGTACCGCCGGTCTCGGCGATCAGCTGCTCGGCGGCGATCCGGCCCGGCAGCGCCGCCAGGTGCACCGAGGGCCGTACGTTGTCCGCCGCCAGCGCCGCGGCCAACTCCGTGAGGTCGCCGCCGAGCGCGTCGGCGAACCCGCGGGCGATCCACTCCGGGTGGGCGTGGGCGAACGCCAGCCTGCCCAGCTCGTCGCCGGGTGCGAGCGCGTCCACCCAGGCGTCCCAGTCCCGCCCGGCGATCCGGCGCAGCACCGCGTTGCCGAAACCGCTGGCGCCGCGGCCGGCTTCCGCGCGTACCAGCGACACCGTGGTGCTCACCGCGGCGTGCTGCGGCACCCGGGTGTGCAGCAGCTGGTACGCCCCGAGCCGCAGCGCGTCGCGTACCGGCGGATCCACCTGCTCGATCGGGCGGCTGGCGGCCGCGCCGAGGATCGCGTCCAGCGGACCCAGGTGGCGCAGCGTGCCGTAGCAGAGCTCCGTGGCGAACGCCGCGTCCCGCCCGCCGAGCCCGCGCCGGGTGAGCTCTCCGGGCAGCGTCAAGTTGGCGTACGCGTCCCGCTCGGAGACCGCCCGCAGCACGTCGTACGCCGCCCGCCGCGCCGGATCCGAGTGACGCGCTGACCGGCTCGGGCC
>JBOGDF010000387.1:0-4840 GCA_050701635.1 Micromonosporaceae bacterium
GGCCCGCGCGCTGCTGCACCTCGCCGCCGGGGACGACAACGCCGCTGAGGAGATCGCCACTCTCCTGAAGCAGACACGGGCGGGTCATCCACTGCCTGACCGCGACGCCCTCGCCCGCCGGCTCCGCGCCGGTGTGCCGCTGACCAGCAGCGATCTGACCACCGGCGAGTACCTGACCCGGTGGATCAACCTGCGACGCATGGACGAGAGCACCCGACGCACCTACGCGGGGCACATCCGCAACCACCTCATCCCCCACCTCGGCCGCATCCGCCTCCACCAGCTCAGGATCGACCACATCGGCGCGATGTTCGCCACGATCGCCGCACGCAACCAACAGATCACCACGGCTCGCCGCAGCAGCAACCCGGACGTGCGGGCCAGCGTGAAAGGTCAACGGACCGTCGGGCCCTCAACCATGCACCGCATCCGTGCGACCCTGCGCAAAGCTCTCAACGACGCAATCCGAAAGCAGCGGTTGATCGAGCACAACCCCGCCGCCCACTTCGAACTTGAGCCTGAAGACATGCCCAAAGCGAGACTGTGGACCGACGCCGCCGTCACGCAGTGGAGGGCCACCGGCCACGTGCCGAGCAAGGTGATGGTCTGGACACCAGACCAGGCCGGCGTGTTCCTCGACTACACCGAAGAGCACGACCCCGACCTGTACCCACTGTTCGCGCTGGTCCTGCGCCGCGGACCCCGCCGCGGCGAAGCCGTCGGCATCCGCACCGACCAGATCGACCTCACCACCGCCACCGCCGTGATCAGCCACCAGATCGCCACCATCGGCTACGAACCGGTCTACAAGAAGGTCAAGACCCGACACGGCGACCGCGTCGTCGCCCTCGACTCCGACACCGTCACCGACCTCACCGCCTACTCAAAACGCCGCGCCGCCCACAAACTCGCCGCCGGCCCCGACTGGCCCGACACCATCCGACTGCGCACCCCCGCCCCCGGCGGCGGAAACGACCACGTCGACGTCGACCTGTTCTTCCGCCGCCCCGACGGCACCGCCTGGCACCCAGAACTCGTCTCCGAACGGTTCGAACGTCACGCCCGCGACGCGGGCCTACCGCCAGTAGGCATCCACGACGGGCGGCACGGCGCCGCCACCTTCACCAAAGCCGCCGGCGGTGACATCACCGAAATCAAGGAACTCCTCGGCCACTCGACCATCACCATCACCGCCGACATCTACACGTCCCTACTGCAAGACCTACAGCGCGTGACCGCGGAGAACACCGCCAAACTCATCCCACGCAAACGGCGGAATACCGCCGCGTGAGAAGCGGCGTCAGATCACCTCGGGGGCGCAGGATCTCGATCTCCGGCAGCTCCTTGTCACCGTTCTCTTATGCCGGGAGGTGCTTCCTGATGAAGGTGGGGGTTGATCTTTCGCTGGCTGGCTGGTTGCAGGGCTTGCGCCGCAGCACGTCGGGGCGGCGGAGGGGTTGAAACCCGCGGCCACCGTGGGTCGGCTCAGCTCGGGCTGCGGTCTGGCATGCTGCTGTGGTGAACAGGATCGGTCCGCCTGTGCCGCGCCCGTGCCCGACGTGCCCATACCGTACGGACGTGCCGTCAGGGCTGTGGGCACGCGAGGAGTACGAGAAGCTGCGCCGGTACGACACGGCCACCATCGAGCAGCCACCGGCCGTGTTCACGTGCCACCAGAAGGATCGTGAGGCTGCCGGAAGGCGGGTGTGCGCCGGCTGGGCGGGCTGCCACGACGGGGACAACCTGTTGGCGCTGCGAATCGCCGCGGTGAGCGGGGTGATGAGTGCCGCCGACGTCCAGGCCGTCATCGACTACGTGTCACCGGTGGACTTGTTCGCTTCCGGGTCGGAAGCGGCCGATCACGGCCGGGCCGAGATCAGCGATCCCAGTCCCCGCGCCGCGGTAGCGATCGCAAAGATCGTGCGGGTGCGGGGTGATCTTCGGTGACCGACGAGATGCCTACGGGCGTCCAGTCGCTTTCGACATCTGCTCGCGCTCGGGCATGACAGCTATGGCCACCGCAGTCCGAGCAGGCGGGGGCGGCGTACCGGTTCATGATGGAGCGTGTTGTGACGGATCGTGATTGAAGTTTCGCTGATTGCAGTTTTGTGCCACTGTGGACGCCTTGGCCGGTTCGACTGGGGAGGTGCGAGTTGTCCACGAAGTCAACGCCTGGTGATGGTCAGCACGGTCGGGGCGTGAAAGGTGGGTTGAGCGACGCCGATCATCGTGGCCCGATCGTGTTCCTGCGTGATCTGGTTCGGGGTCTGCTGCAGCTTCGCCGCTGGTAGCGGGTGCTGCGCCCGCGGTACCGAGGTCGTGGCGGCGGGTCGGTAGCGTCGCCGTTGGCCGCTGCCGGCGCTGCCGGCGCTGCGCCGATGGTGGATGTGGCGGGGCTGGCACGACTGTTCACCGCGCCGGGCCTGTATGGGGAGTTCGCGCCGTCGCCGTACTGGACCGGGGTGGAGTTGGTGTGGCCCGCTCCGGCGCCACGGGCCGCTGACGCGCCGCTGGCGGACGTGTTCGCAGCGGCGGTGGCCGAGCTGTGCGGCGACGCGGAGACGGTTGGGGTGAAGCTGTCCGGCGGCCTGGACTCCCTCGCCGTACTGGTTCACGTGGCGGCGCTGCGTCCTGCCCGGCGGGTGATCGCATACTGCACGGACCTGATCGACGACACCGGAGCCTCGGCGGCGGTCGCAGCACGGCGCCTGGTCGCCGAGCTGGACCTGGCCGCCGAACTGGTGGTGGTCGACCCCGCAGCGTGTGCCGCGGCGCCGGCGTGGTCTGCGTACGGGCCACGCCCTGACGCGTTGCCGGCGGTGAACGCGACCGTCGCGGAGTTGGCCGCCGACGCGGGGGTACAGATGCTGCTCTCCGGGGACGGCGCTGACGAACTGCTCGCGGTCCCTCGGTACGCCACCGGGGCGATCGCAAGAGCATCTGGAGTGCGGGCGGCGTGGCGGTACGCGGCGGATGTCCGACGATCGGGCCCGGGCCTGCCCGGCGAGGTCCTGGCGCTGGTGGCGGACCGGCTGCCGGCGCGGGCGCGGGCGCGCTGGTACTGGGCGGCGAACTGGCCGGCTTGGTGTCGGCCGACCGTCTCGAGCGTGGTGGCCGAACCGCAGCGGGAGCCGGCGCTGGCATGGGCCGGGGACTGGGTTGCCGCCACGGTGGCCGGGCACGCCGCAGCCAGGCGGAACTGGGTGCAGGCGGACGCTTTCGACTCGTTCTGGCCCCGCACGTACACGCCACCGGCCGGCGACGTACCCGAGGCTTCGCCGTTCCTGCACACCAAGGTGGTGGCCACCGCGTTGGCACTCCCCGCGGCGGCCCGCTACGACGCGTCGCTGCCCACCGCGTACCAGCGGTGCAAGGCCGCCGTGGTGCGGCTGCTCGCCGAGCCGACGCGGTCCGTGCTGCCGACCAATAAGGCGTACTACACACGCGCGCTCGCCCGCGCCGTGGCCGGGCCGATAGAGGTACCGGTGGCGACCGAGGCCGGGCTGCTGGACCCGGAAGTCCTGGCTGGCGAGGCGGAAACGGCGGTTCGGATGACCGCCATGGCGGTAGAGGCCTGGCTGGCCGGCGCGGTGGCCCACGGGTTCGCGGTACCCGGGGTGAGCAGCGGGTCAGCGGCGTAGCTCACGCATCTGATGCGACTGACCGGCGGAAGCTGTGCAGCCGATCCACCTCGGTGAACCCAGCGGACTCGTAGAGCTTGTTGGCGGCGGCGCGGTCCCGCTCCCCCCCCGGTTCGTCGTCATCGACGTAGAGAATCACCTCGGCCGCGCCGAGCCCTGCGAGGAGATCTAGCGCCGAGCCAAGCAACGCCCGGCCGATGCCGCGGCCTCGGGCGGCCCCATCGACGCTGAGCCACCACAGCACGCCGATGCCGGCGACTGGGACGCCGACAATGGCCTCAGCCGACACCTGGTCGCCGTCGCGGACGGTCAGGCGCCGCTTGCCCGGGTCCGGGGGCTCGACGGAGTACGCTGCCGCGTGCGGCAGCTCCGGTGCCGGGAGGTGACGGTGCATGTATCGCCACAGGTCACGCGACGCGAACCCCCGATCGGACAGCACTGCAGCGGTGACCGGCCGATGATGGACCGGCAGCGCCTCAAAGCCGAGACCGAGTGCGGTGGAGAAGTCGAACGCGTCCACCGGTTGCCGGTCGCCTAACTCGGCAAGTGCGTGGTCGACCAGCGCCGCTACGACGTTGAGGCGTTCTTCACCGTGCAGCCACAGAATCAGCCCGGCGCCGTCCCTGGGCCGTGTGGCGTACGAAACCACCCCCACCACGGCACCGGCCGCGTCCTCCACAACGTCGACCGCAACCGGGTGGTTCAGCTCGATCCACCACCCGGCATCGATTGCGGAATGGCCGGCGACCGCCTCGGCCAGCATCTCCAGTGTGGCCTCGGGCTGCCCCCGCAGCCGATCAGCGTTGACCAACGCCAGCACAGCATCGGCGTCCCGGCCGGAGATGAACGGCCGAGCCCGCAGACCTACATCGGCACCGACGCCGGACACTTCCGGGTGATCTGTCATGGCGGTCCCCGTCCTTCCACGGCTACCAGTGCCAGCCGGGCAGGCCCACGCGGCGTCCCCGGATCAAGCGACGTGGACGATGTGTGTCGGGAAGCGGCGAGGAAGACCCACCGATCCCGGCCCAGCGTAACGGGCGCAGCGGCGCCAAGCACGGCTGGGCGTATCGAAGGGTCTGTCGCCTGCTTCTGGGAGGGATCCTGGCCCTGTGGCAGAGCTGAAGGACGCGGTGCACGGCGTCGACGTGGCCGACATCGAGCAAAGCACGTCATGGATCTGCTCGCGGTCGCAGTTG
>JBOGDF010000388.1:0-4836 GCA_050701635.1 Micromonosporaceae bacterium
GCGGCCAGGTGCTCGGGGGCGTCGCCCAGTATCTCCAGCGCCCGGTTGACCCGGGCGGCGGCCGCCACCGCGGCCCGCGCCGAGCGGCGCAGGTTGGCGTCGTCGAAGTTGGCCAGCCGGTTGGCGGTGGCGCGCACCTCACGGCGTACCCGCCGCTCCTCCCAGGTCAGTACGGAGGCGTGCGCACCGAGCCGGGTGAGCAGCGCGGCGATCGCGTCGCCGTCCTTGATCACCACGCGCTCGGCGCCGCGTACCTCGCGGGCCTTCGCGGAGATCCCGATCCGGCGGGCCGCGCCGACCAGCGCCAACGCCGCCTCGGGCCCCGGGCAGGTGATCTCCAACGAACTCGACCGGCCGGGCTCGGTGAGCGAGCCGTGGGCCAGGAACGCGCCGCGCCAGGCCGCCACCGCGCAGCACACCCCCGCGGAGACCACGTGCGGCGGGAGGCCACGTACCGGCCGGCCCCGTACGTCGAGCAGCCCGGTCTGCCGCGCCAGCAGCTCGCCGTCCTTCACCACCCGTACGGTGTACTGGCTCGCCTTGCGCATCCCGCCCGGGGCCAGGATGTGCACCTCGCTGGGGTAGCCGTACACCTCCGCGATGTCCCGGCGGAGCCGCCGCGCCACCGCGCCGGTGTCCAGCTCGGCGGCGACCACCACCCGGCCGCCGACGATGTGCAGGCCACCGGCGAACCGCAGCAGCGCCGACATCTCCGCCCTACGGCAGCAGGGCTTGCCTACGTCGACGCGGCTCAGTTCGTCCTTGACCGATGCGGTCATCGCCATTGAGTTGCTCACCTCGCGCTGTGCTGGCCCGGGACGGGCCCGAAGATCTGTCGCAGTGCAACCGCGAGTGCCGCGGGGTCGTGCCGAGGGCTGCTGCCCGCCTCCGCCACCGGAGCGAGCGCCAACCGCGCACCCAGCGATTCTGCCGCAACTCGTACCGGCTCGGGATCGGCTACGGCCAATCCATCCGCAAGAACCACGTCAACATGCAGTTTTGTGACGTGATCGGAGAGTGCACGGAGGTGATCGGCGAGCGAAAGGCCCACTGTTTCCGGCTCTTCGGCGAGGTTGAGAATCACCAGCCGGCGTGCCTGGCTGGCGGCGATCGCGCCGGCCAGCGCCGGCACCAGCAGGTGCGGGATCACGCTGGTATACCAGGAGCCGGGGCCGAACACCAGCCAGTCGGCGTCGGCCACCGCGGCGATCGCCTCGTCACACGCCGGCGGCTCCGGCGGCATGAGCCGGACCTGGCGTACCCGGCCGGTGGTGATCGCGACCTCGTGCTGGCCGCGTACCACCACGGTCTGCTCCGGGCGCTGCGGGTCGGCGCCGGCGACGTCGGCCTCGATGCCCAGCGGCACCCGCGACATCGGCAGCACCCGGCCAGCGGCGCGCAACATCCGCCCGGCGTGGTCGAGGGCGTTCACCGGGTCGTCCAGCAGCTCGAGCAGGCCGAGCAGCACCAGGTTGCCGACCGGGTGCCCGGCGAGCGGGTCGCTGCCGGAGAACCGGTGCTGGAACAGCCTGCCCGACAGCGAGCTGCCGTTGTCGTCGCCGGCCAGCGCGGCGAGCGCCTGCCGCAGGTCACCCGGGGGCAGGATGCCGCGGTCGGCCCGCAGCCGGCCCGAGGATCCCCCGTTGTCAGCCACCGTGACCACCGCGGTGATCTGCGCCCCGCCCATCGCGCGGAGCGCCCGCAGGGTGGCGGACAACCCGTGCCCACCACCGAAGGCCACTACTCTCATCTGGCTCACTCACTGCTCGATAACCGGTCCCTGTGCGGCACCGCGGTTGGTTCATTCTCGACCGAGATCGCGATGCTCGGCATGGGCCGCCAGGTTAGCCTCCCGCAGCCGATGCGCGAGCTCTTCGGCGATCGCGACGCTGCGGTGCTTACCGCCGGTGCAGCCCACCGCCACGGTCAGATACCGCTTGCCCTCCCGCTCGAATCCCGGGGCCGCGCTCTCCAGCAGCCGGGCGTACGCGGTGAGGAACTCGTCCGCGCCGGGTTGGCTGAGCACGTACTTGCTGACCCCCGGCTCCTTCCCGGAGTGCGGCCGCAGCTCCGCCACCCAGTACGGGTTCGGCAGGAACCGCGCGTCCAGTACGAAGTCCGCGTCCGGGGGCAGGCCGTACTTGAAGCCGAAGGAGACCACGGTCAGCCGCAGCCCGCGGGCCTCCGGGTGGGCGAACATCTCCTCCACCCGGGCCCGCAGCTGGTTGACGTTGAGCTGGCTGGTGTCGATCACCACGTCGGCCTCTTCCCGGGCTTCCCGTAGCAGCTCGCGCTCGGCGGCGATGCCGTCCACCAGCCGGCCCCCGGCCTGCAGCGGGTGCGGGCGGCGTACCGACTCGAACCGGCGGATCAGGGCGTCGGTGTCGGCGTCGACGAAGACCACCTTCGGGTGGAACCCGCGCGCCTTGAGGTCGCGTACCGCCTGCGGCAGGTCGGTGGAGAACGCGCGGCTGCGTACGTCGAGCACCATGGCGGTACGCCGTGCCGTACCCCCCGACCGGTACGCCATCTCCGCCATCGTCACCAGCAGCGCCTGCGGCAGGTTGTCGACCACGTAGTAGCCGACGTTCTCCAGCGCCCGGGCCACCGTCGACCGACCGCCGCCGGAGACCCCGGTGACGATCACCAGGTCCATCGCAGAGCGGTCCGGTGCCGCCGCGTCGGCCGGGCTCACCGGCGCCGCACGGTCCACCAGCTCGGCCGCGTTGGCCGGCGTACCGGGTGGTTGTCCGGTGGTCGGTTCGGTCACTGCTCCCCCTCGCTGTCGGTCCCCCGCGCCGGCCCCTGCGGATCCCCCAGGGCCGCGGCCACCGCTTCGGCGGTCCGCCGCCCGATCCCGGGCACGGTGGCGATCTCGTCGATGCTGGCAGCCTTGAGCCGCTTCAGGGAGCCGAATTGCTTTAACAACGCTTTACGGCGGTGTTCACCGAGCCCCGGCACGGTGTCCAGCGCGGAGCTGGTCATCCGCTTCGAGCGGCGCGCCCGGTGGTACGTGATGGCGAACCGGTGCGCCTCGTCGCGTACCCGTTGCAGCAGATAGAGCCCTTCGGAGGTACGCGGCAGCACCACCGGGAAGTCGTCGCCGGGCAGCCACACCTCCTCCCGGGCCTTCGCCAGCCCGCACACCGCGATGTCGTCGACGCCCAGCTCGGTCAGCACCCGGGCGGCGGCGTTGACCTGCGGCGCCCCGCCGTCGACGATCACCAGCTGCGGGGGGTACGCGAACCTGCGCGGCCGCCCGGTCTCCGGGTCGATACCGGGCCGCGCGGGGCCCGCATCGGGCTCTGCGGCGTCGGAGCCGGCGGGCGGGGAGCCGTTGCGGAGGTCGTCGAGCTCGCCGGTCTCCGCGCGTACCTCCAGGTAACGGAAGAAACGACGGCGCAGCACCTCCGAGAGCGCCGAGAGGTCGTCGGTCTCGCCCTTCACCGCGAACCGGCGGTACTCGCTCTTGCGCGGCAGCCCGTCCTCGAAGACCACCATGCTGGCGACCACGTCGGTGCCGTGGATCTGGGACACGTCGTAGCACTCGATGCGCAGCGGCGCGGTATCCATCCCGATCGCGTCGGCGATCTCCTGCAGCGCCTGGCTGCGGGCGGTGAGGTCGCTGGCGCGCTTCAGCTTGTGCTGCGCGAGCGCGTGCTGCGCGTTGCGGGCCACGGTCTCCATCAGCGACCGCTTGTCGCCGCGCTGCGGCACCCGCAGGCTGACCCGGCTGCCGCGCAGCTCGGAGAGCCACTCGGTGAGCGCGTCGGCGTCCTCGGGCAGCTCTGGGACCAGCACCTCCTTCGGGATCACTCCGCCGTTCTCGGCGGCGCCCTCGCCGTACACCTGGGTGCAGTACTGGTGTACGAGATCCGCGGTGGTCAGCTCCTCGACCTTCTCCACCACCCAGCCGCGTTCCCCACGTACCCGGCCGCCGCGTACGTGGAAGACCCGTACCGCCGCCTCGAGGGGGTCTTCGGCGAACGCCACCACGTCGGCGTCGGTGCCGTCGGCGAGCACCACGGTCTGCTTCTCCATCGCGCGGCGCAGCGCGGCGAGGTCGTCGCGCAACCGGGCGGCCTGCTCGAAGTCCAGGTCGTCGGCGGCGGCACGCATCTGCTTCTCCAGGCGCCGGATCATGGCGTCGGTACGCCCGGCCATGAAGTCGCAGAAGTCCTCCACGATGGCGCGGTGCTCCTCGGCGGAGACCCGGTCGACGCAGGGTGCGGAGCACTTGCCGATGTAGCCGAGCAGGCACGGCCGGTCGATCTGGTGGGCCCGCTTGAAGACCCCCGCCGAGCAGGTACGCGCCGGGAACACCCGCAGCAGCAGGTCGAGCGTCTCCCGGATCGCCCAGGCGTGGGCGTACGGGCCGAAGTAGCGCACCCCCTTGCGCTTGGCCCCGCGCATCACCTGCAGCCGCGGATACTCCTCGTGCAGCGTGACCGCGAGGTACGGGTAGCTCTTGTCGTCGCGGTAGCGGACGTTGAACCGCGGGTCGTACTCCTTGATCCAGGAGTATTCGAGCTGCAGCGCCTCGACCTCGGTGCCGACCACCACCCAGTCCACTGAGGACGCGGTGGAGACCATCTGCTGGGTACGCGCGTGCAGCCCCACGTAGTCGGCGAAGTACGAGTTGAGCCGGCTGCGCAGGCTCTTCGCCTTGCCGACGTAGATCACCCGTCCGCTGGGATCCCGGAACCGGTAGACGCCTGGCGCGTCGGGGACGGTGCCTGTGGCGGGACGGTAGCGCGACGGATCGGGCACGCCATCGAGCCTAGCCGCGCGGTCCGACAGCCCGCCGGGCACGCCGCCGCGGGCCAGGTCCGGGCG
>JBOGDF010000389.1:0-4821 GCA_050701635.1 Micromonosporaceae bacterium
ACCCGGTGGCACGGTACGTAGGGCGCGGCGGCGTTGCGGGCGCAGGCCTGGGCGGCGGCGCGTACGGCGGCGGGGCGGCCGGCGAGCGCGGCGTACTCGGTGTAGGTCACCGGCTGGCCCGGCGGTACGTCACGCAGCACGTCCCACGCCGCGGTCAGGAACTCGCCGCCGCGCTGGCGTACCGGCACCGCCTGGGGAGCGGTGAGGTCGCCGTCCAGGTACGCCAGCACCGCCTTGCTGATCTCGCCCAGGTCCGCCAGCGAACGGGGTGTCGCCGCCGGGCGCAGCGACGCGTGCACCAGGGGCAGCAGGCCGTCCACAGTGGACGTCCAGCCGCTGGCCAGTACGGCGTCGTCGCTGGCCAGCACGGTGAAGGGGCCGGCCGGGGTGTCGAGGGTGGAGTACGCAGGATTCATCTCAGCCTCCGCTGATCGGGTCGGTTTCGTGGGCTTGCCGCCACAGCCGGATCACCGCGTACGAGCGCCAGGGGCGCCAGCGGGCGGCACGTTCGTCCAGCTCGGCGGGGGAGTCGGGCAGGCCGAGCCGGGCGGCGCTGCGGCGTACCACCAGGTCGGTCGGCAGGAACGAGTCGGGGTCGCCGAGGGCGCGCATCGCGACGTACTGGGCGGTCCACGGGCCGATGCCGGGGATCGTCAGCAGCGTCTGGCGGGTGGCTTCCCAGTCGCCGGACGGGGTGAGGTCCAGGGTGCCGCCGGCCGCCGCGGCCGCCACCGCGCGGACCGTACGCCGCCGCGACTTCGGCATCCGCAGCGCGGTGTCCGGAGCGTCGGCCACCGCGGCGGCGCTCGGGAACACCGTGGTCACCGGCCCGTCCGCCGCGTCGACCGGCTCGCCGACATCGGTGGCGAGCCGGGTCAGCACCCGGCGGGCCGAGGCCACCGAGATCTGCTGCCCGACGACGGCCCGGCACACCATCTCGAAGCCGTCGACGCTGCGCGGCACGCGTACCCCCGGAGTCCGTGCCACGTCGGCGGCGAGTGCGTCGTCGGCGCCCAGTACGTCGTCCACTGCGGCGGGGTCGGCGTCCAGGTCGAGCAGCCGGCGGCACCGGTTCACCGCGGGCGCAAGGTCCCGCAGGTCGGCCAGCCGCAGCGTGGCGGCCACATAGTCACGCTGGGGAGTGAGCGCCACGGTCGCCACCCCGTGCGGAAGTCGCAGGCTCCGGTGGTACGTGCCCGCGTCCACCGACTCGACGCCGGGCAGCGCGCGTACCGCCAGAAAAGCCAGCAACGGCTCGACGGCGAGCGGCGGCCGGTACGCCAGCCGCAGCGACACCGTGACGCCGCCGCCGACCGCGACGGCCGGCCCGGGGTCGGTACGCCGAGCCTGCCGCAGCTCGGACGGCGAGCGGGCGTAGACCTCCCGTACGGTGTCGTTGAACTGCCGTACCGACCCGAACCCGGCGGCGAACGCGATCTCGGCGAACCCGAGGTCGGTGGTCTCGATCAGGATCCGGGCCGCCTGCGCCCGCTGCGCCCGGGCCAGCGCGATCGGGGAGGCGCCGACCTCGGCGATCAGCATCCGGCCTAGGTGGCGTTCGGTGTAGCCGAGCTGGTCGGCCAACCCGGCGACGCCGTCGCGGTCCACCACGCCGTCGGAGATCAGCCGCATCGCGCGCCCCACCACGTCGGCGCGTACGTCCCAGTCCGGCGAGCCGGGCGAGGCGTCCGGCCGGCACCGCATGCAGGCCCGGAAGCCGGCGTGCTGGGCGGCCGCCGACGACGCATAGAACCGTACGTTGCTCCGCTTCGGGGTCAGCGCCGGGCAGCTCGGCCGGCAGTAGATCCGGGTCGAGGTGACGGCGGTGTAGAACCAGCCGTCGAATCGGGGGTCGCGGCTGGACACGGCGCGGTAGCACTGGTCGAAGTCCGGTATCGGGGTCACGCCATCGATCCTGACAGCCCGCCGCGCCCCCTTCTCGCGGAAATCGGACATGACTGTGACGCCGGCGCGGCCTTCCACTCAAGATCGCCATTTCGGGTACGGATCGGCGATGTGGAGCGCCGGTTCGTACCCGAAACGGCGATCTTTCCTTCCACGGTGAGTGGCCACGTACACTGGCCGCCCGTGAGCCTCACTATCGGCATCGTCGGCCTGCCCAACGTCGGCAAGAGCACCCTGTTCAACGCGCTGACCCGCAACAGCGTGCTCGCGGCGAACTACCCGTTCGCCACCATCGAGCCCAACGTCGGCGTGGTCGGGGTGCCCGACCCGCGGTTGGCGGTGCTCGCGGAGATCTTCGGATCGCAGAAGATCATCCCGGCGGCGGTGTCGTTCGTCGACATCGCCGGGCTGGTACGCGGCGCCTCCAAGGGCCAGGGCCGGGGCAACGCGTTCCTCGCCAACATCCGCGAGGCGGCGGCGATCTGCCAGGTGATCCGGGCCTTCAAGGACCCTAACGTGGTGCACGTCGACGGCAAGATCTCGCCGGCCGACGACATCGAGACCATCAACACCGAGCTGATCCTGGCCGACCTGCAGACGCTGGAGAAGGCCGTACCGCGGCTGGAGAAAGAAGCCCGGCTGAAGAAGGACCGGGCGCCGGTGGCACAGGCCGCGGCCGCCGCGTCCGCGCTGCTGGACGAGGGCACCACCCTGTACGCCGGCGCCGCCGAGCGCGGCATCGACCTGTCGCTGCTGCGCGAGCTGTCCCTGCTCACCACCAAGCCCTTCCTGTACGTGTTCAACGTCGACGAGTCGGAGCTGGTCGACGACGCATTCCTCGACGAGCTGCGCGGCCTGGTCGCGCCGGCCGACGCGGTGTTCCTGGACGCGAAGTCCGAGAGCGAGCTGATCGACCTCCCCGAGGACGAGGCGCGGGAGCTGCTCGAGGCGATCGGCCAGTCCGAGCCCGGGCTGCACCAGCTGATCAAGGTCGGGTTCGGCACGCTCGGGCTGCAGTCCTACCTCACCGCCGGCCCGAAGGAGGCGCGTGCCTGGACCATCCCGGTCGGCGCCACCGCCCCGGAGGCGGCCGGGGTGATCCACTCCGACTTCCAGCGCGGCTTCATCAAGGCCGAGATCGTCTCGTACGGGGATCTGGTCGACGCCGGCTCGATGGCCGAGGCGAAGGCTCGCGGCAAGGTACGCATGGAGGGCAAGGACTACCTCATGAAGGACGGCGACGTGGTCGAGTTCCGTTTCTCGCTTTAACCTTTGGGGTGACGGCCAAGCTGCTTCCCACCCGGCGTGCCTCGTCCACAGTTGTGGTCTGCACCGGCACGGCGGAGGGCTTCATTCAATCCGTCGGACCTCCTGGGGCCAGCCGCACGCCTCGGCGAGTTTGCCGGCCCACATCTTCGCCGCCTCGTCGTCGCCGACGTTCACGACCGTCAGCCCGCCGAGGAACTCCTTGGTCACGACGAATGGCCCGTCGGTGACCTCGAGCGTGCCGCTCGTCGCGTCGGCGCTGAAGGCCTTGTCGATATCCTCTTCCAGCCCACCCGCGAACACGTAGACGCCGGCGTTCTTCATCTCCTCCACGACCGCATTGGCGAGCTGGCCGCGCCTGATGAACCACTCGTCGCTGTGGTCGCCCACCCACTGCTGGTTGAAGTAGATGATGTACTGGGTCATGTCTGCCTTCGGATCAGGAGCGCATTGCCGCGTCAACATATCCACGACGAGAATCAGGCGGCAAGAGGTAAGCGCTAGGCGTCCCACCAGTCGAGCACGCGGGTTGCGATCAGGGTGAGCCACTTGGACGGCTCGCCCGCCGGCGCGTCGACCTCGAACCACATCGCGCCCTTAAGGCGGCCGCCCTGTAACCACGTGCCGTCGGGTTGCCGGGCGGCGCGGATGTGCTCGATCGCCTCGGTCATGCGCTCATCGGGCGGTGTGCCGGCGTGGAGCGCCGCCGCGCGGATGTAGTCGGCGGCGTTCAGCACGCTGTAATGCCACCAGAACGGGTAACCGAGATGCAGGGCGAAGTCGCCCACTGGCTCACCGCTCGAGCGTCGTCTGAGCAGCCGGCGGGTGAGCAGGTACTCCTCGCCGGAGTGAAGGGCATCTGCCACGCGGGCACGGTCGCCGGTGGAGCGCGCGTAGTCGAGTAGGCCTTTCAGGCTGTTGAGCGTGGAGTGGAACGACGAGCTTGTCTTGCCCTCGACCCATTCGCAGTTCCAGCCGCCGTCTGCGAGTCGGTGTTCGAGCAGCCAGTCGACGATTCCGTCGACATCGGCGCCCAACCACAGCCCGTTGGACAGCGTCCAGGAGTTGATGCAGCAGTCGACTTCACCGCCCCAGTACGGCAGGTTCTGATACTCCCAGCGGCTGTTCGCCGCGAGTCGCTCAGCGGTGTCGCCGAGCGCGGCCGCGTCGGCGCCCTACTCGCGCAGCAGATTGAGCGTCGAGGTGGTAGCCGTCCACGGCTGACCGGCCGAGTCGCCCGTCGCGAAGTCGAAGTCGGCGGGGAAGAACGCCCCGCCCGCCCACTGTCCGTCGGCGTCCTGTTCGGCGAGCAGTCGCGCGCCGAACCCCTCGCTGGTGACCCGGGACCGGGTCGCCTGCCACTCCTGTTCGGACAGGCACGCCAGATCGCGTTCAACCTGCCAGCGCAACGCCGGGTCGGACGCAAGCAACCATGTGATGACCGGCTCCTCTGCCATGCCGCGATCCTATGAGAGCAGAGCCGTGCAGGTCTCTCCGTCTACTGCGAGATCGAACTCGTTCACCACGGTGCGCGGCGGCCTAGGGTCTGTCCTGCGGATCTTGGTCGAGCGAGACAGGTGTCAGGCGGCGGTCCGGCAAGGCGGAGGTTCGTCCGAATACCGGTGTTGTATTCGGACGGTTCTCCAACGC
>JBOGDF010000390.1:0-4808 GCA_050701635.1 Micromonosporaceae bacterium
AGCTGCACGCCCAGGAGTCCCCGGACCGGATCTGGGAGCTGGAGACGTACGGCGCGCTGTTCGACCGTACGCCGGACGGCAAGATCTCCCAGCGCAACTTCGGCGGCCACGAGTACCCGCGGCTGGCGCACGTCGGCGACCGTACCGGGCTGGAGCTGATCCGGACCCTGCAGCAGAAGATCGTCTCGCTGCAGCAGGAGGACTTCGCCGAGCACGGCGACTACGAGGCCCGGCTGAAGGTCTTCGACGAGACCACGATCACGGAGCTTCTGCTGCAGGACGGCCGGGTGGCCGGTGCCTTCGGGTACGTCCGCGAGACCGGCGACCTGCTGCTGTTCGAGACCGCCGCGGTGGTGCTGGCGACCGGCGGCGTCGGCAAGTCGTACCAGGTGACCTCGAACTCGTGGGAGTACACCGGCGACGGGCACGCGCTGGCGCTGCGTGCCGGCGCGACGCTGATCAACATGGAGTTCCTGCAGTTCCACCCCACCGGCATGGTCTGGCCGCCGTCCGTCAAGGGCATCCTGGTCACCGAGTCGGTACGCGGTGACGGCGGCGTACTGCGCAACACCGAGGGCAAACGGTTCATGTTCGAGTACGTGCCGGACGTGTTCCGCAAGCAGTACGCCGAGACCGAAGAAGAAGCCGACCGCTGGTACACCGACCCGGACAACAACCGGCGTCCCCCGGAGCTGCTGCCGCGTGACGAGGTCGCCCGGGCGATCAACTCCGAGGTGAAGGCCGGCCGCGGTACGAAGGCCGGCGGCGTCTACCTCGACGTCTCCAGCCGGATGCCGGCCGAGACGATCATCAAGCGGCTGCCGTCGATGCACCACCAGTTCAAGGAGCTGGCCGACGTCGACATCACCAAGCAGCCGATGGAGGTCGGGCCCACCTGCCACTACGTGATGGGCGGGATCGAGGTCGACCCCGACAGCGCTCAGTCTTCGGTGCCCGGGCTGTTCGCCGCGGGCGAGGTCTCCGGCGGGATGCACGGCTCCAACCGGCTCGGCGGCAACTCGCTGTCGGACCTGCTGGTGTTCGGCCGCCGCGCCGGCGCCGGCGCATCGTCCTATGTGGACGGCCTCGGCGACGCGAAGCCGGTGGTGACGGAGGCCGCTCTCGAGGCGGCCACCGAGACCGCGCTCGCGCCGCTGCACCGTGACGGCGAGAACCCGTACGCTATCTGGCACGACCTGCAGCAGGTGATGCAGGACCTGGTCGGCATCATCCGCCGCAAGGAGGAGCTGGAAGCCGCGCTCGAGAAGCTGGTCGAGATCCGGGAACGCGCCGCGAAGGTGGGCGCCACCGGCGGCCGCAGGTACAACCCGGGCTGGCATCTGGCGCTGGACCTGCGCAACATGCTGGTGGTCTCCGAATGCACCGCTCGCGCCGCTCTCGAGCGCGAGGAGAGCCGCGGCGGTCACACCCGCGACGACTTCCCGGGCATGGACCCGATCTGGCGGCAGGTCAACCTGGTCTGCTCGCTGGACGACGAGGGCGTGAAGCTGGAGCGCAAGCCGCTGCCGACGATGCGCCCTGAGCTGCTGGCGCTGTTTGACCGTGGCGAGCTGTCCAAGTACATGACCGAGGAAGAGCTAGCTGAGCTGGATAGCGCTGTCGCTGCGTCCGATCTCGGCGACGCCGAGGAGGGTGGCAACTGATGGCGCAGCACCACTTCCGCGTCTGGCGCGGTGACGACGTCGGTGGCGAGCTGACCGACTTCCAGGTGGAGGTCAACGAGGGCGAAGTGGTCCTCGACGTGATCCACCGGCTGCAGGCCACGCAAGCTCCTGACCTGGCCGTACGGTGGAACTGCAAGGCTGGCAAGTGCGGCTCGTGTTCGGCGGAGATCAACGGCCAGCCACGGCTGCTCTGCATGACCCGGATGAGCACGTTCGACGCGGCCGAGACGGTCACGGTGACGCCGCTGCGTACCTTCCCGGTGATCCGCGACCTGGTCACCGACGTCTCCTTCAACTACCAGAAGGCGCGCGAGATGCCGGCGTTCGCTCCGCCGGCCGACCTGAAGCCCGGTGAGTACCGGATGCAGCAGGTCGACGTGGAGCGCTCGCAGGAGTTCCGCAAGTGCATCGAGTGCTTCCTGTGCCAGAACACCTGCCACGTGATCCGTGACCACGAGGACAACAAGCAGGCGTTCGCCGGCCCCCGGCTGATGATCCGCGCCGCCGAGCTGGACATGCACCCGCTGGACGCGAAGACCGACCGCAAGGAGTACGCGCAAGAAGAGCAGGGCATGGGCTACTGCAACATCACCAAGTGCTGCACCGAGGTGTGCCCCGAGCACATCAAGATCACGGACAACGCGATCATCCCGATGAAGGAACGCGCCGTGGACCGCAGGTACGACCCTCTGGTGTGGCTCGGCAACAAGATCTTCAAGCGCGCCGGCGCCTAGCTACGGTCACCCTGGAAGTCAAGATCGCCGTTTTGGGTACGGAAGTGCAGCGCGACTGCAACTCCGGACCCGAGACGGCGATCTTGTCGTGGGGGCAGGCTCAGGTGAGGAGGGGGGCGACGGCGGCGACGATGGGGGCGTCGGCGGGCAGCCACCGTACGGTGTCGAGTTCGCCGGCCGCCAGCCAGCGCAGGTCGGAGTGCTCGTACGGGTGCGGCTCGGTGTCGTCCAGCAGCCGGGCGACGTACACCTTGAGCACTGCTTGTCCGTGCGAGAGCAGGACGTCGTCGCCGACCCGGTCGCCGATCTCGATCCGTACCCCCAACTCCTCCACACACTCCCGGGCGAGCGCTTCGCGTTCGGTCTCCCCGGGGTCGACCTTGCCGCCGGGAAACTCCCACATCCCACGCATCTCGACCGGCTGGGCGCGCTCACAGGCCAGGACGCGCCCCTGCGACAGGATCGCGGCGCCGACGATGACCGGTAGCTCGCCGGCAGTCACTGCCGGTGCTGACTCGCGTTCGATGTGTTCATCATGCACGGCGCTCAAGGTTGCCAGATCTACGACATCGAGTGGTACCCACAACCTGTACGTCCGGGACGCGAGCTTTGTGGGCGTGGACACAGCGCCGATCACCGGGCAGACTCGGGGCACCGCAGATAACGGCGACGAGACGATTAGGTCACGAGCCGGTGGCAACGACGCCAAATGGGAGGACTGCATGGCTGCGCTCGGACAGGACTTCCTGCACGACGCACTCGCGCAGCTGTCCGGGTGGTCCGGGGACGGTCGTGAAATCCGCCGCACCCTCGAGATCGACGAGTCCGAGCACGCCGACCTCACCGAGCGGGTGAAGGTCTACTCCGACGCGCTGCGGCTCCGCCCCGACGTACGCCGCGAAGACGGTCGTACCCACATCCGGATCTGCGAGTCGCGCGGCGCCCTGACCGCCGCTGAGGTGACGCTCGCCGCCCGCATCGAGGACGCGTACCGCACCGTGATCCGTCCCCACCGCTAGTGTCCTGCGCCAGAGATTGGTTGATGAAGTCCGGTGTCCAGGCGGTGCGTCGCAAGGCGGAGGAGGAGCCAATACCGGTGTTGTATTGGCGACGACGACAACGCCGCGAGGCGCCGCCTGGGCGCCGGAATTCGCAAGCGAATCTCTGGCGCAGGGCACTAGTAGTACTTTGTTAGGTGTGTTGGTCCGTTAGTTCGGGTGATCTTCCTGGTGTGATCACCGGATGACACCAGAACAGATCTCGGCGGTGCGTCCTCGGTTGGTGGAGTTCGCCGGGCGGATGCTCGGTGGCCTGCCGCGGGTGGATCAGCGGGCGATGGGTGAGTTGTATGTGCGTGGGCTGTTGACCGATGGGCGGCGTAAGTCGATGCAGCCGATGGCGCAGCGGCTCGGCGTGGATCATCAACGGTTGCAGCAGTTCATCACCTCGTCCACGTGGGATTTTGAGGCGGTGCGGGCCAACGTGGCTCGCTGGGGGGTCCAGACGCTCGGGCCGGACGCGTACGTGGTCGACGACACCGGCTACCCGAAGGACGGCAAGGCCTCCCCGCTGGTGGCGCGGCAGTACTCGGGCACGTTGGGCAAGGTCGCCAACTGTCAGATCGGGGTGAGCGTGCAGATGGTCACCGACCGCGCGTCGCTGGCGGCGAACTGGCGGCTGTACTGCCCCGTGTCCTGGGACGACACGAACGTCGAAGACCCGTCCAAGGCGGAAGCCATCCGCGGGCGCCGGGCCCGGGCAGGGATCCCCGACAAGGTGCGCCATCGGGAGAAGTGGCGGCTGGCGTTGGACATGCTCGACCAGATGAACAACGACTGGGGGCTGCCCAGACCGCCGGTGAGTGCGGACGCCGGCTACGGCGACGCCACCGGGTTCCGCCTCGGCCTGGAACAACGCGGCTACCGGTATGTGGTCGCGGTCAAGGCGGACACCAGCGCCTACCCCGAGCACGCCAAGCCGACCCGGCCGCCCTACAACGGCCGGGGCCGGCCACCCAAGCCGCGCTACCGCGACGAGCCGTCCAACCTGCGCGAGCTGGCCCTCGCAGCCGACCCCGACGCCAGAGCCGAGGTCACCTGGCGCCACGGCAGCCGCGCCACTAAGACCAACCCCACCGCCGCCATGACCTCGAAGTTTGTGGCCATCAAGGTCCGGCCCGCCAACCGCGACATCCCCCGCGCCACCGACGGAACCCTGCCCGCCCGGTGGCTGCTGGCCGAATGGCCCGACGACGCCGACGAGCCCACCGACTACTGGCTGTCCAACCTCGACGACAACACCCCGATCGCTGAGCTCGTGCGACTGGCGAAAATCCGCTGGCGCATCGAACACGACTACCGCGAACTGAAAACCGGCCTCGGCCTGGACC
>JBOGDF010000391.1:0-4807 GCA_050701635.1 Micromonosporaceae bacterium
GCCCCGGTCGAACCAGGCGTCGGTGGCGCCCACCGGCACCACCACGCCCCGGTCGCGGGCGTAGTCCGGCAGCCCGGCCAGGTGCTCGGTGGTGTCCACCACGATCACGTCGGCGCTGCGCAGCGCCCCGTCGTCGATGGCGACCATCAGCTTCGCCTTGATCCCGCCGGAGCCTGCCAGCCCACGGTCGCGAGCGGTGCCCGCGGCGGAGATCAGATGGTCGAGCACGATGGGGGTACGCCGGAACAACAGCCTCGCCAGCCGTACGTCGAAGTGCCCCATGTACCCCACCAGTACAGCGTCCGGCCGGCTGCGGCGTACCTCCCGGCGGGCCAGCAGCGCGAGCCGGGTCCACCGGACCGCGAGCTTGACGCCGAGCAGCGGCACCCGCCACGGCTGGCGCAACATCTTGACCCGTGCCGCGGTGTCGAGCCCCAGCGGCTGGTTGACCTCGGTCACCTCGTCGCCGTGGGCGCGGAGTCCCTCGATCAGTACGGCGACGCGCGGGTGGCGCGTGACGTCGTACGTCCCAAATGCCAGCCAACGCACCGACAAAGACTAGCGTGGGGGTACGCGCGCCCCGCGCTGGCCCGTACCCGACCGCGCCCGCCGCGGCGCACGTACCGGCGCGAGCTTTCAGGAAACTCCCAGGAAAGAACCAGCGGCACCCCAGCCGACGACCGGATGATGGCAGACATGGCCAGTGCACTGTCCGAGCGCACCCGTGGTGAGGACCCGGAGGCGCACCTGCTGGTGGTCGAGGACGATCCGAACATCCTCGAGCTGCTGGGGGCGAGCCTGCGCTACGCCGGGTTCGACGTGGACACCGCCACCGAGGGCGCCGAGGCGGTGGAGGCGATCCGCCGGCGCCGCCCCGATCTGGTGGTGCTCGACGTGATGCTGCCGGACATGGACGGCTTCGAGGTGGCGCGCCAGATCCGATCCGGCGGCGACCGTACGCCCGTGGTGTTCCTGACCGCGCGGGACGCCATCGAGGACAAGATCCGGGGCCTCACGCTGGGGGGCGACGACTACGTCACCAAGCCGTTCAGCCTGGAGGAGGTGGTGGCCCGGATCCGGGCCGTGCTGCGGCGTACCCAGGGCGATGTGGCGCCGCCGCCCCGGCTCACGTACGCCGACCTGGAGCTGGACGAGGAGACCCGGGAGGTGTTCCGCGCCGGCACCCAGGTGTCGCTGTCGCCGACGGAGTTCAAGCTGCTGCGCTACTTCATGGCGAACGCCGGCCGGGTGCTGTCCAAGGCGCAGATTCTCGACCACGTGTGGAACTACGACTTCCGGGGCGACGACGGGATCGTCGAGTCGTACGTGTCGTACCTGCGCCGCAAGGTCGACACTGTCGAGCCACGCCTGATCCATACCCTGCGGGGCGTGGGCTACGTCCTGCGCAAGCCCGCATAGCGATGCGTACGGTGCTGGATCGCGTCTCGCTGCGGCTGAAACTGGTCGCCGCGGTGCTGGCGATCGTGGCCGCCGCCCTGACCGGGATCAGCGTCACCAGCGTCGCCGCGATGCAGGGTTACCTGCTCGACCGGGTCGACGACGAGCTGCGCTCCATCGCCGACCAGCTGATGCAGCAGGTGGCCGAGGGCCGCCGGGACCTCTCGCTGCGCGAGGTCTTCCCCTCCGACGCGGTACGCCTCCCCAGCCCGTACGTGTTCGAGACCCGCGGCCCGAAAGGCGAGGTGCAGAGCTCGCACCCCGACCGGCACGAGGCCTGGCCCCGGGTGCCGAAATCCCCGGACCAGCTCGCGGGACACGCCGACAAGCCGTACACCGTCGCCGCCGCCAAGGGGAACACCCGCTGGCGACTGCTGGTGGCGTCGTTGCCGGGTGACCAGTTCCTGGTGATCGGCGCCAGCCTTGCCGACGTGGACAGCGCGGTGGAGCGGCTCTCGCACCTGAGTCTGCTGATCGGGCTGGTGGTGCTGGGCACCGCGGCGATGATCGGAGTGGCGGTGGTGTGGGCCAGCCTGCGCCCGCTGGGCGAGATCGAACGCACCGCAGCGGCGATCGCGGCGGGTGACCTGTCCCAGCGGGTGCCGGACCGAGATCCACGTACCGAGGTGGGTCGGCTGGCTCGCGTACTCAACATGACCTTCAACCAGATCGAGACCGCGTTCCGGGCGCGGGCCCGCTCCGAAGCGGCGGCCCGGCGCTCCGAAGAGCGGATGCGGCGGCTCGTGGCCGACGCCAGCCACGAGCTGCGCAGCCCGTTGACCTCGATCCGGGGCTTCGCGGAGCTGCACCGCCACGGTGCGCTGAGCGATCCGGTCGAGACCGCCGGCGTGATGCGCCGGATCGAGGACGAGGCGGCCCGGATGGGGCTGCTGGTGGAGGATCTGCTGCTGCTGGCCCGGCTCGACCAGCACCGGCCGATCGCATGGGAGCAGGTGGACCTGCTCGAGCTCGCGGTCGACGCCCGGGACGCCGCCCGCGCGGTGGCTCCCGACCGCCCGATCGAGCTGGTCGTCGGCGCCGGGCTGCCGGTGGTGATGGGGGACGAGGCCCGGCTGCGCCAGGTCCTCGACAACCTGCTGCGCAACGCGTTGATCCACACCCCGGCCGAGACCCCGGTGGAGATCCGGGTACGCGCCGAGGCTCGTACCGCCGTGCTGGAAGTGGTCGATCAGGGCCCGGGGCTCGATCCGGACCAGGCGGAGCGGGTCTTCGAGCGGTTCTACCGGGCCGACCCGGCTCGGGGCAGGCGGCACGGCAGCTCTGGGCTCGGGTTGGCGATCGTAGCCGCGCTCGCGGCCGCGCACGGCGGTCGCGCCGGGGTGGTCAGCAGTCCCGGCGAAGGAGCGACTTTCTGGGTACGCCTGCCGCTCGCGCCCGCCGCCCGGCAACCCGAGCCGGATGACGCCGAGGCGGACGTACACCCCGACACCGAGCCCGCGCCGGAGCCGGACACCAGCGCCGAGCAGGAGCCGGAAACCTCACCCGATCCCGACACGCCGGCCCCGGATACGCCCGGCGATCTGCACCGCACCGGCACCTCGCCCGGGCCGGGCGGTACGGAGAGGCCATAGGCTGATGCCGATGCGGGCGAGCGCATTCCCAGCGAACTTCCAGGAAGGTCCCAGGGGTGCCGCAGCTAGCTCGCCCACCCTGAACGAGCGATACCTGACAAGCACCCTCCGAGGGGGAGACAGATGAGCAACGGGGAGTCCAGCGGTACGTCAGACGGCGACCGGCCGAGCCTGCCGCCGAGCGCAGACCGGCCCGGCGCGGCACCTCCAGACCCCGACTCGGGACCCGGTACGCCGACCCCACCGGAGCCCGCACCGTGGAGCTCCCAGCCATCCGCTTCCCCGGGTACGCCGTCCACCCCATCCACCCAGTCCCCGCCGGCGGTGTCGCCTCCCGTGACGTCGTCCCCACCCGCCGGTACGCCGTCCCCGGGTGGGATGGCGTCCTCGGGACCCGCAACCGGATACCAGCAGCCGCCGCCTCCGGCGCAGTCGGCACCGCCGCTAGGCCAGCCCACGCAGACCCCGCAGCAGCCGTACGCCGGATGGGGCGGGAGCGGCTTCACCGCCGGGCACACCGGATCGATGCCGGCCGTCACCGCGATGCCGCAGCCGACCACCGGCCCGTCGTACGGCGGGGGATACCCCCAACCCGGCACGTACGGCGCCCCGGCGGCGGGGACCTCCGCGGCGCCGAGCGGCAGCCGGATCGTCAAGGTGCTGCTGGCGGGGGTGGCGGCGCTCCTGATCGCCCTCGGCGGCGGCGTGGTCGGTGGCCTGGTGGTCAGTCGGGGCTCCGACCAGGACAGCGGCGGGAACGCCGCGGACGGCAGCGTGGCGCGTACCGAGGCGGAGCTCTCGCTGGCGGACATGGCCGCAAAGCTCCAGCCGAGCGTGGTGTCGATCGAGGTCGTAGCCGGCGATGCGCAGGGCACCGGGTCGGGTGTCGTAGTGAGCGCGGACGGCCTGGTGCTCACCAACAACCACGTCGTCGGTGACGCGGACGAGATCGAAGTACGGTTCCATGACGGGGAACGCGAGAGCGCCGAGCTGGTCGAGGCGGATCCGGAGCTGGATCTCGCCGTGGTGAGGATCAAGGGTGCGAAAGACCTGCCCACCGCCCGGATCGGCCAGAGTCGCAGGCTCCGGGTCGGCGACACGGTGGTCGCCATCGGCAGCCCGCTCGGGCTGGAGGGCTCGGTGACAGCCGGCATCGTGAGTGGCCTGAACCGTACGATCCCCGCCAGGGACAGCGCGGACGGTGGTTCGATCCGCGGCGTGATCCAGACCGACGCCGCGATCAACCCGGGAAACTCGGGCGGTCCCCTGCTCAACTCGAAGGGCGACGTCGTCGGCATCAACACCGCGATCGCCACCACGAGCGCGGAGGGCGGCAACATCGGCCTCGGCTTCGCGGTGCCGATCGACTCGGCGAAGGAACTCCTCGAGAAAGCTCGCAAGTAGCTACAAAACGGACCAGTGCGGTGGGTCACGCTGTCTGGATTTGACGCGGGGGCTGGCGCGGCGTACCTTTTCGAAGGCCTGCAGGGCACCGGACAGAGTCTGGGAAGCGAAAGCAACCCGACCGTACGGCTTGCAGGTCCTCCACTTCAGCGACATCCAGACCTTGTCTGGCCATGTACGGGCTTCACCTCGAACGAGTTGACCCGCCGCATCGGAGCCGCTAGAGTTGAGGAGTTGCCCCGAGCGCGGCTCTCCTGTTTTGGGGGGTTGGTGTTTGGTGTGGTGTGTGTTTTTTGAGAACTCAACAGGGTGTTTTGTTTGCCAGTGCATTTAAAGCAGTTTGTGTGTGCTTT
>JBOGDF010000392.1:0-4791 GCA_050701635.1 Micromonosporaceae bacterium
GGCCCGGCTGCGGCCCCCACCCGCCGGTGGGTTCACCGCCCGGCGCCGGCTCCGGTACGTGCCAGGGCGCTCCCTGGTCCGGCGCCCCCCACGGGTTGCCGTGTTGTCCTGGTCCGCCTGGTCCGCCCAGCGTGCCGCCCATACCCGTTTGCCTCCCACTAGCCCTCGGCGCCCTGGTACGTGGGCGCTCGGGTCCCGGGCATCATATGGCGCAACCCGGGACGCGCGGGGGCGGTTACGGTGCTGCCGCGCGCATCGCGGTCCGGAGCGGGCCGAGCAAGGGTGATGGATTGGGTACGGACTGTTCCCAACGCTCAAGGTCAATATGCATACTCTTCAATGACTCGGTACCGATCCGTCCATGTAACGGCGTACTTGTACGACCGGAGCGCGGGACCTGACACCACCGATGTCGGCGTCCGGGACCGTGCCGGGTCACGTGAGGATGCGTCATCCCGACGCGTCTCAAGGTGAACCTGGGGAGGTTCTCGTGAGGCTCACAAGATCAGCCAGTGCGGCTGCCATCGGCCTGTTCCTCGGTCTGGCGCTGGCCGTGCCGCAAGTCCAGGCGGCTCCCGTCAACACCGCGTCGGAGCTGCGTACCGCGATCGCCGGGCTCGACTCCGGCGCCCGCATCGTCGGTACGGCGTGGGCGGTCAACCCGGCCACCAACCAGGTCGAGGTGACCTACGACGACACCGTGACCGGTGCGAAGCTGGCGCAGCTGCGCGCGGTCGCCGCCCGCTACGGCGACGCCGTCGCCCTGACGCCCACCCGCGGTGTGCTCACCAGGTACATCAACGGCGGTCAGGCGATCTACGCGGGAGGCGGCGGGCGTTGCTCGCTCGGCTTCAACGTACGCAGCAGCTCCGGCACGTACTACTTCATCACCGCCGGGCACTGCACCAACATCTCGTCGTCCTGGTACACCAACTCCAGCCAGACCACGTACATCGGGCCACGGGCCGGCAGCAGCTTCCCGGGCAACGACTACGGCATCGTGCGCTACAGCAACACGAGCCTGTCGCACCCCGGCACGGTGCACCTGTACGGCGGCGGTACGCAGGACATCACCCGGGCCGCCAACGCGTACGTCGGCCAGTCGGTACGGCGTAGCGGCAGCACCACCGGGGTCCGCAGCGGCAGCGTCACCGCGCTGAACGCCACGGTCAACTACCGGGAAGGCAGCGTGTACGGCCTGATCCGTACCAACGTCTGCGCCGAGCCCGGTGACAGCGGCGGCTCGCTGTTCGCCGGCACCACCGCGCTGGGGCTGACCTCCGGCGGCAGCGGCAACTGCACCTTCGGCGGCACCACGTACTTCCAGCCCGTACCCGAGGTGCTCAGCCGGTACGGCGTGAACGTGTACTGATCTCCGCATGATCATGGGGCCCTTCAGGTAGTCATGACTACCTGAAGGGCCCCTTCATGCGGGGGCGTCACTCGTAGGCGATCGCACGGAGGACGTCGACGCGGGCGGCGCGGATTGAGGGGAGCACCGCCGCCAGGAGGCCGATCAGGACCGCGCCGGCTAGGAAGATCCCCATCTCGGTCCACGGCATCGCCAGCACCTCGAGCCCCTGGTCCCGCAGCGCCAGCGCGGATGCCACGCCCAGCCCGGCGCCGACCGCGACGCCCAGGAGCGCGCCGAACACCGCGATCACCACCGACTCGGCGGTCACCATCCAGGTCACCTGGCGCCGCAGCAGCCCGACCGCGCGCAGCAGCCCCAGCTCCCTCGTACGCTCCACAATGGACAGCGCCAGGGTGTTCACGATGCCGAGCACCGCGATCACCAGCGCCAGCCCGGTCAGGATGTAGAGCATCACCAGGAACGTGTCGACCTGGCTCGCCTGCTGCGCGGCGTAGTCCGCCTGGTCGGCCACCGAGTAGTCCGGGTTGTCCGCCAGCAGCTCGCCCACCTGGTCGCGTACCGCGGTCACCGACGCGCCGTCCGCGACGGTCAGGTAGCCGCCCGTCGGCTGCGCCGACCGGAACCGCGCCTGGGCGTCTGCCACCGACAGCAGCGCCGGCGGCAGCAGGTCGGCCGCTTCGTAGACCAGCACCAGGGTGTACGCCTGCCGCCCGCCCTTCGCGGTCGCCAGCGTCAGCTCGTCGCCGACTCCGATGCCGTGGTCCCCGGCGAACTCCGAGGTCACCGCGATCTCGCCGGTACGCAGCTCCCGTACCGTGCCGTGTGAAGCGGTGAGCGAGAACATCGGCGCCAGCTCCGGCACCGAGCCCGCACCCAGTGAGACCTGCTCGGTCCCGAGCTGGCCGGCGTCGGTGTAGAGCGCGGTCGCGGCGTCCACCCCATCCAGCGAGCGTGCGGCGGTCAGCACCGCCGGGTCGTACCCACCGGGTGCGCCGGGGTCGGGTCCTCCGCCGGAGGCGCCGGTGATCACCAGGTCGGCCTTCAGCTCCGACTCCACCAGCGTGGTGATGCTGGCCTGCAGCGAGCTGGCGAGCACCCCCACTCCGGTGACCAGCGCGATCCCGACCATCAGGGCGGTGGCGGTGATCGCGGTACGCCGCGGATTGCGCGCCGAGTTGCGGCGCCCCAGCTCGCCGGGCGTACGCCACGCCACCGCGAGCCCCAGCTGCGACACCACGGGACGGGTGATCGCCAGGGCGAGCAGCGCCGCGCCGACGAACCCGGCGAGCACCCCGCCGACCAGCACCCACATCGGCACCGGCCCGAAGAACGCCGGCAGCAGCGCGGCGAACGCGGCGGCCAGCAGCACACCGCCGGCGGCGCTGAGCAGCCACACCGGACGCCGTTCGACCGCCGAGCTCCGCATCGCCGCGATCGGGGCCACCCGCGAGGCGCGCAGCGCCGGCAGTACGGCCGCCAGCACGGTCACGGTGACACCGACGCCGTACGCCGCGACAATCGCCAGCGGCGGCACGATCAGCCCGTCGACCGGCAGCTGAGCACCGGTGAACGTCTCCATCAGGTACTTCAGCAGCACGCCCAGCCCGGCCCCGGCGCCCAGCCCGACGGTCGCCGCGAGCAGCCCGATCACCACCGCCTCCAGCAGTACGGAGCCGACGATCTGGCTCCGGCTGGCGCCCAGCGAACGCAGCACCGCCAGCTCGCCGGTGCGCTGGTTGACCAGCATCGAGAAGGTGTTCAGGATCAGGAAGATCCCGACCAGCAGCGCCACCGCGGCGAAGCCGAGCAGCACCTGCCGCATCAGCTCCACGAAGTCCCCGGTCGTGCTGGCCAGCTCGTCGGCCACCTCGTCTCCGGTGCGTACCACCACCCCGTCGCCCAGCTCGGCCGCGATCCGGTCCTTCAACGCCTCCGGTGACACGCCCGGCTCGGCGGTCACGTTGACCGTGCTGAAACCGGTGACGTCCTCGCCCAGCAGGTTGCGCTGCGCAGTGGCGGTGTCGAACGCGACCCGGCTCTCCCCCGCGATGGTGTCCCGGTCGCCGCTGTAGCCGAAGATCCCCACCACGGTGTACGACTGCCGCGGCGCCAACGTGATCAGGTCGATCTGGTCCCCGACCCGTACGCCGGCGCGGGTCGCCAGGTTGGCCGACAGCGACACCTCGTTCGCGGCCTCGGGGGCCCGGCCGGCGCGCTGCTCCACCAGCTCGTCCATCGCCGCCAGCCCGGGCCAGTCCACCCCGAAGGTCGGCGGGCCCTGGGTCACCAGCGCCTTGCCGTCCGGGCCGATCACCCGTACGGCGGGCGCCGTCACCGTGCCGGTCGCCTCCGCGACGCCCGGCACGCCGGCGACCTGGTCCACCACCGAGGCGGGCACCGGCTCGGCCCCGCTGGCCGGCCCCTCCCGGTCGACGTTCTCCTTCCCCGTCACCTGTACGTCGACCTGCGCGGTCACCGTCTGGAACAGCGACGAGAACGACGCCGAGATGGTCTCGGTGATGATCAGCGCGCCGGACACCGCCATCACCCCGAGCACGACGGCGAATCCGGACAGCAACAGCCGGGTCTTGCGTGAGAGCAGGCTCTTCAAAGTCGCCCTAAACATGACGGCCCTCCATAGCCGCGCGGCTCTCCAGATACTTCATGCGGTCCAGCACGGTGTCGGCGGTGGGCTCGTACAGCTCGTCGACCACGGCGCCGTCGGCGAGGAACACCACCCGGTCGGCGTACGAGGCGGCGCCCGGATCGTGGGTCACCATCACCACGGTCTGGCCGATCTCCCGTACGCAGTCCCGCAGGAACCCGAGCACCTCCGCGCCGGAGCGGGAGTCCAGGTTGCCGGTCGGCTCGTCGGCGAACACGATGTCCGGCCGGCTGGCCAGCGCCCGGGCGCACGCCACCCGCTGCTGCTGCCCGCCGGACAGCTGCGACGGCAGGTGGCCCAGCCGGTCGCCCAGCCCGACGGTGTCGATCAGCCGCGTCAGCCAGTCGGCGTCCGGCTTGCGTCCGGCGATGCTGAGCGGCAACGTGATGTTCTCGTACGCCGTCAGCGTCGGCAGCAGGTTGAACTGCTGGAACACGAAGCCGATCCGCTCCCGCCGCAGCTTCGTCAGCGCCTTGTCCCGGAGCCGGTCGATCCGGGTCTCGCCGAGCCAGATCGCGCCGCCGGTCGGGGTGTCCAGGCCGGCCAGGCAGTGCATCAGCGTCGACTTGCCGGAACCGGACGGCCCCATGATCGCGGTGAACTCGCCAGCCGCGAACTCCGCCGTCACGTGGTCCAGCGCGCGTACCGCGGCGTCGCCGGTGCCGTACACCTTGCTCACGTTGTCGGCGCGAGCCGCCGCCGGGCGGGAGGCGGGCGCGGTGTCGGGCTGGCCGCCGCCGCGGGCGGCGGT
>JBOGDF010000393.1:0-4766 GCA_050701635.1 Micromonosporaceae bacterium
GCACTGCCCCGGGAGGCGGCGCCCCCTGCGGCGGTGGCGCCCCGCGCGGCGGCTCGCGGTGTGGCGGTGGTTCGTGGTGTGGCGGTGGTTCGCGGTGCGGCGGCGGCTCGCGCCGACCGGTCTGATCCGGCGGCGGGTACGGCACCTGCCGTGTCGGCTCGTCGTACCCCCCAGGCTCGTGCGGCACCTGCCGGGTCGGCTCGTCGTAGCCGCCGGATTCGTTGTTCCCGGGGTCGTAGCCGCCGGCATCGTCGCGGCGGTAGTGGTGGTCCTCGGTGGAGTAGCGGCGCGGTGGCTCGTACACCTGGCCTGGGGCTTGTTCTTCGTACGCCAGCGGGCCCTGGTCGATCCAGGACTCCTCGGGGTCGTCGGGTGCGCGGCGCCGGCCGCGGTACTCGGTCATGCGCTCTTCGCCAGCAGCTCGCGCACCTGCCCCATCAGGCGTCGCTCGTCCGGGTACGCCAGCCGCCCGGTGATCTCCGACAGCGGCACCCACGCCACCTCGACCACCTCGATGTCGTGGTCGGACAGCTCCCCGGCGACCCGGCGCAGTAGGAAGTGGTGCACCGTCTTGTGGATCTTCCGCCCGCCGAACACGAACCAGTAGTCGACCTCACCGAGGGGTCCGACGATCTCGCCCGACACCCCGGTCTCTTCGCGCACCTCGCGTACCGCCGTCTGCTCCAGGGTTTCGCCGTCCTCGACATGACCCTTCGGCAGCGACCAGACCAGCCGGCCCCGGCGGTCGTGCTTGGCGATCAGTACGCCGACGATCTGCCCGTCGCCCTCGCGTACCACCAGACCGCCGGCGGAGACCTCCTCGACCCGGCGCTGCGGGTCGCGGGTGCCGCGCCGGCCGGCGGCGCGCCGGCCACCCCGAGCGCCGCGGACGGTACGCCGCCCGCCCCGCCGCTCGCGCGCAGTCTCCTCACCCGAGGGCGCGGAGTCGTCGCGTCGCGTCATGCCTCCGACCCTAACGACTTGGCGCGCGGCAGGCACCGGGCTACGCCGGACCCGTTCGCCGACCGGCGGCGTTGTCGGTTCACCCGGATACAACACCGGTATCCGGGCAAACCTCCGCCTTGCCGGACCGACGAACGGGCCTCGGCTCGCTCCGATGCCTACCGCGCGCCAAGTCGTACCTCCCGGCTCAGGTCAGGACGCGGTCTCCACGGCGACCGCCGGCTCGCGTACCGGGGCGGTGCGGTGTCGGGGCCGTGCGGGCAGCCGCAGCAGATCCTGCGACACCGCCACGCCGAGCAGCACGATCATCGCGCCGACCGGTTGGTACCAGCTGACGTGTTCGCCGAGCGCGACCACGCCGACCACGGTGGCCACGATCGGGATCAGGTACGTCACCGAAGCCGATGTGGTGGCGCCGGCGAACCGGATGACCCGCATGTTGAGTACGAAGGCCAGCCCGGTGCCGAGCGCACCCAGCCCGACCACGCTGCCGATCACGGCGGGCGAGATGTCGGTGAGCGCCGGCGGCGGGCCGGCCACCAGCGGCGCCACCACCGCCAGTACGGCGGTCGCCGCGATCAGCATCCCGGCCGGCACCGCGACCCCGCCGTCCGGTACGTCATTCAGGAACCGCCGCAGGTAAGGGATCGCCAGCCCGTAGCAGAGCGCGGCACCCATACACATCAGCTGGCCCGACAGCTGCGCGCCGCCGACGCCCTGCCACACCCCGAGCACCACCAGCACGCCGGTGAAGCCGAGCCCGACGCCGATCGCCTTGCGTACGGTGAACCGCTCGGTACGGAAGACCAGCACCGCAACGGGCAGCACCCACAGCGGCGTGGTGGCGTTCCAGATCCCGGCGAGGACGGAGGAGACGCGCTGCTCGCCGTACCCGAAGAGGGTGAACGGCAGGCCGACGCCGAGCGTGCCGACCACCGCCAGGTGGCCCCAGGTGCACCAGTCGCGCGGCAGCTTCGCCCGGCTCACCAGCATGAACCCGAGCACGGTCAGCGCCCCCGTGCCGACCCGCCCGAGCGTCACGTACGTGGGGTGCAGCTCGCTCACGCCGACCTTGATGAACAGGAAGCTGGCGCCCCAGATCAGGGTCAGTGCGAGGTAGCCGGGGAACCACGAGCTCAACCCGGCCTTGTCAGGGGTGGATACGGTGTTCACTCCTGACACTCTGCCCTGGGGGTACGACAAAGTCGCGCGGAAATCGGTCCTGGTGTCGTACGACACGCTGGCTTCGGGCAGCCGGGCGCTGCGACCAGGCCGGGTGCCGTGAGCGGCGGGACAAGGGTTAGGCTGGCCGATCGTGTCCGAGCCCTCGAAGTCCCCGGAGAGTTCTCCGGAAACCCGCGCGTTGACCGCCGCCCAGCGCCGCGCGGTCACCGAGCTGCTCCGGGTCTCCCCGGTCGCCGACGAGCTGGGGCGGCGGTTCGCCGAAGCCGGGCACGAGCTGCACCTGGTCGGCGGCTCCGTACGGGACGCCCTGCTCGGCCGGCTCGGTGAGGATCTCGACTTCGCCACCAACGCCCGCCCGGAGCAGACCGAGACGCTGCTGAAGGGCTGGGCGGAGGCGATCTGGACCACCGGCGCGGAGTTCGGCACGATCGGCGCCGCCAAGCGCGGGCTGCGGGTGGAGATCACCACGTTCCGCGCGGAGGCGTACGACCGGGTCAGCCGCAACCCGATCGTCCGGTACGGCACCTCGCTGCAGGACGACCTGCAGCGGCGGGACTTCACGATCAACGCGATGGCGGTCTCCGTACCGTCGCATCGGTTTTCTGATCCTTTCCACGGCCTGGACGATCTGGCGGCGAAGCGGATCCGCACGCCCGGCAAGCCGGAGGACTCGTTCGCCGACGATCCGCTGCGGATGCTGCGGGCGGCCCGGTTCGCCGCGCAGCTGCAGTTCGCGGTGGCGCCGGAGGTGATCGCGGCGATGACCGCGATGGCGGGCGACCTGTCCCGGATCACCGCCGAGCGGATCCGCGACGAGCTGGGCAAGCTGATGATCGGCGCGGACCCGGTCGCCGGGTTGCGGCTGCTGGTCGACACCGGGCTGGCCGAGCAGTTCCTGCCGGAGCTGCCCGGGATGCGGATGGCGATCGACGAACACGCCCAGCACAAGGACGTCTACGAACACACCCTCACGGTGGTACGCAACGCGATCCGCCTGGAAGACGACGGCGCGGATTTCGTACTGAGGATGGCGGCGCTGATGCACGACGTCGGCAAGCCGGCCACCAAGCGGATCGAGCGCGACGGGCGGGTCAGTTTCCACCACCACGAGGTGGTCGGCGCCCGGATGACCAAGCAGCGGATGAAGGCACTGCGCTTCCCGAAGGACGTCACCGAGCAGGTGGTGCAGCTGGTCTTCCTGCATCTGCGCTTCCACGGGTACGGCCGCGGCGAGTGGACCGACTCGGCGGTACGCCGCTACGTCACCGACGCCGGCGAGCTGCTACCCCGGCTGCACAAGCTCGTACGCTCCGACTGCACCACCCGCAACCAGCGCAAGGCCGCCGCGCTCGCCGCCGACTACGACGCGCTCGAAGACCGGATCGTACGGATCCAGGCCGAGGAGGACCTGGCTAGCGTCAGGCCCGACCTCGACGGCAACGCGATCATGGAGCTGCTCGGCATCCCGCGCGGCCCGCTGGTCGGCAAGGCGTGGCGCCACCTCAAGGAGCTGCGCCTGGACCGGGGCCCGCTCACCCGCGAGGAAGCCGAGTCCGAGCTCCGCCGCTGGGCCGCCGACCAGGGGCTGTAGCTCTCGCCCGTTCCGGCGTAGACTCTGTGCTGTCTAGACAGACTATCTCGGGGAGTCGCGGTGACCGAAGCAGCGCATTGGCAGGTGCAGGAAGCAAAGCAGCGCTTCAGCGAGGTGTTGCGCGCGGTCGAACGTGAGGGTCCACAGATCATCACCCGACACGGGGAGGAGGTGGCGGTAGTCATCAGCATCGAGGAGTACCGGAAACCATCCGAGCCGCCAAATAGCTTCGCACACCACCTCCTGTCCTTCCCGAAGTTGGACACCAGCACGGTGGGCGATGTATTCGCCGAGATCGAGGACGAGCGCAAGCGAGATTTTCCTCGAGAGATCGATCTCGGGACCGACTAGTGGCCTACCTGTTGGACACCAACGTTGTCTCGGAGCCGTACAAGTCTTCACCCGACGAAGGGGTCGCGCAGTGGCTGGCGGCCCGTCCTAACGACGTGTTGTTCGTCAGCGCCGTCACGATCGGAGAGATCCGGCGCGGTATCGCACGACTACGTCTCCGGAATGACCATCGCCAGGCGGCTCACTATGACTCCTGGCTGACGACGATCAAGGATTCATTCCAGGACCGGCTCGTCCCCGTCACCGTGGAGATCGCGGAACAGTGGGGTGAAGACGATGCGAGGCGACCGCTCCCCACAGCTGACGGCCTCATCGCTGGCACTGCCAAGGTGCACGGCTGGACGCTGGTCACCCGCAACACCAAAGACTTCGAGGCCACGGGGGTACGACTGCTCAACCCGTTCAGCGGCTGAGCCTTCTGAGCGTGCCGGTGGCAGGCCGAGTCAGCGGCTGAGGCGAGCGACCGTGCCGCGGGGACCGGACGCCCAGCAAGCGCCGTCCGCGGTGCAGTCGACGGCGTCGTACCGGACGGTGTCGAAGGTGGTCCAGCTGGCGCCGCCGTCGGTGGACAGGTCGCTGCCGGTCGGGCCGACGGCGATCAGCGCGGCGGGCAGGCCGTACACCCAGTCGACGCCCGAGCGGTAGCCGGCCGGGGCGCCGCCCGCCTGCCAGGTGG